>JAITPU010000063.1 GCA_031289235.1 Eubacteriales Family XIII. Incertae Sedis bacterium | reverse complement strand
TCACGTAAAGCGCATATTCGAACAGGGGTTGGAGCATGTGGAACATACGAGATAGTGTTTTGATTACGAAAGAAGTGGATGGAATAAAAAATGAAAGGAATAAAAAAAGAAAAAGACGAGGCTAAAGGCTGCGACAGCTCTTGTTCAGCCAAAGGGCAGATCGCTTCATGCGCCTGCTGCGGTGAAGTGGGCGAAAACGAAGGCGGAGAAGAACTGAGTCTCAAACGCCCGGTTTTTATAGCCGGTTCGGTGATGTTCGCGTTGGGCCTCTTTCTGGAGTACGGCGGTTTCGCGCCGGACCGGCGGATTATATTTGTGGTATTCGCGGCGGCTTGGCTGTGCGTCGCGAAAGAAACTCTGCTGACGGCGTGGAAAAACATCCTGCGCGGTCAGGTATTCGATGAGAATTTCCTTATGATTATCGCCGGCGTCGGCGCTTTCTGCATCGGGGAATATCCGGAAGCGGTCGCGGTTATCTTGTTTTACAGCGTTGGGGAATACGTGCAGGGAACGGCTGTGCGGCGTTCGAAAAAATCCATATCAAAGCTGATGGATATACGTCCTGACGTCGCAAATCTGAAAATCGGCGGGGAGGTTCGGGAGGTCGCCGCGGAAAGCGTGAAAATCGGCGACAGCGTCATCGTGAGACCCGGTGAAAAAATTCCGCTGGACGGCGTGATTTCCGAAGGCAGTTCGGCGCTGGACGTGAGAGCTTTGACAGGTGAGTCGCTGCCGAAGGAGGTAAGGGCCGGCGACACTGTGCTCTCCGGTTCCGTAAACGGGCGAGGCCTTCTCCAAATTACGGTTACAAAGGTTTTTTCCGAGTCCACGGCTTCGAAGATCATCTCCTTGGTGGAAGGCGCCGCCGAAAAAAAGGCCAAAACAGAAAACTTCATCACCACTTTCGCGAAATATTATACGCCCGCGGTAACAGGCGCCGCACTCCTGCTCGCCGTCATTCCGCCGGCGCTTGGTATGGGTCCTTTTTCCGACTGGCTCTACAGAGCGCTGGTTTTTCTCGTGATATCCTGCCCCTGCGCCCTCGTCATTTCTATCCCGCTGGGATTTTTCGGCGGTATCGGCGCCGCGTCGTCTATAGGGATTTTGGTGAAGGGAGGCAATTGTCTTGAAGCGTTGAGCAGGGTGGACACAGTGGTTTTCGACAAGACGGGGACGCTTACAAAAGGAAATTTTCACGTGTCGGAAATCATCGCGGCGGAGGGATTTACGCGAGAACAGGTTCTGCGGTACGGCGCGTTTGCGGAGCATCACTCCACTCATCCTATCGCGGTCTCCATCGCAGGGGCGTATGCGGAAAGAGATCGTGAAGGGATACGTGAGAGCGAGATAGCGGATATGGTGGAGAAGGCGGGCCGCGGCGTGGTCGTGAAAGCGGCGGGACATTCGATTTTGGCCGGGAACGCGCGCCTGATGCGTGAAGAAGGGATAGAAACTCCGGCGGCTGGAAGCGACGGAACACCGGTCTTTATCGCTGTGGACGGCGTATTTGCAGGCGTGATCGTGATTTCCGACGAGATAAAACAGGATAGCAAGGTCGCCGTTGAGGCGTTGAGAAGGCGGGGCGTGAGTGATATCGTCATGCTGACCGGAGACAACGCGAATATCGCCGAAAAGATCGGCGGTATTTTGGGGTTTGACAGCGTAAAAGCCGAGCTGCTGCCCCACCAGAAGATCGAAGAGTTGGAGGAAATTTTTAACAGGAAGAAAAGCTTCGGAGGAAGACGCAAAAATGGCAGGGTGATTTTCGTGGGAGACGGGATTAACGACGCGCCCGTGCTCGCCAGGGCTGATATCGGTTTCGCCATGGGCGGCGTGGGTTCAGACGCGGCCATTGAGGCGGCGGATGTCGTCATTATGAACGACGAGCCTTCGAAAGTCGCCGCGGCTATGGATATCGCCAGATATACGAAAAAGATCGTCTGGGAGAACATCGGGCTGGCGTTAGGCGTGAAGGCTCTGGTGATGATATTGGCGGCGTTCGGCGTCGCCGCTATGTGGGAGGCGGTGTTTGCCGACGTGGGCGTCGCTGTGCTGGCCGCGCTTAACGCTGTTCGGGCGGCTTCCGCGCCGCGGCGCGGAAGCCTTGTTTAATACTGATTCGCATTTAAAACCTTACCATAAAGCGAATCAGTAGATACTGTTTTCCGCCATCCGTTCCAAAATTTGGAACGGAATCTAAATTAAGAAACAGTATAAATTGACACATAAGCGCAGAGAAAGACGGGCTGCGGCAAATACCGGCGGTCATCCGATCGCGCGGTCGCGACGCCATGTCGTTTTGGCCGTGCCGGCGTTTCCTCAAACGCTTATTTCGATCTCTTTAACGAGTTCGGCGCGCGCGGAAATCAATTCGCACTTTCCCGACGTCAGGCCGGAGAGCAGGGCTTTCGTGTCTTCCTCCTGCTCCGGTTCCACCGCCAATTCCACCGTTATTTTATCTTCGTAAACGATGCCGCCGATGCGAAAGATTCCTTCGCCCGCGAGATTCCGCAGCTTGCCCAAAAACGAATAGTCCATTTTCACGCACAGCAGAAGAAGCTCTTTTGCCAGACAGACGCCGGCCTCGCTCACCGCCAGCTTGGCGGTTCCCGTATACGCGCGCACGAGTCCGCCCGCGCCAAGCTTCACGCCGCCGAAATATCGCGTTACCATGACGGCGGTATTGGTAATGCCTTCCCTCACCAGCATTTGCACTATTGGCGCGCCCGCGGTCCCCTGCGGTTCCCCGTCGTCGCACGCCCATTGCAGCTCGGATTTTTCACCGATGACAAAAGCGGGAACATTGTGGTCGGCGTTTCGGCGCAGCTTCCTTATTTCGTCAAAAAAGGCTTCCGCTTCTTCCCTCGCGGACACGGGGCGCGCGTATCCTATGAAGCGGGATTTTTCTATTACTTTTTCCGCTTCCGCCGCCGCGCCGACAGTCCTATACCGGATCATGAGAGTTTTTTTCCCGTAGCACAGCCGATATCCTCGTCTTGCGGGTGTCAGGCTTCCGTTTTGTCAAGTTCTTCCATAAATTTTTCATTCAGAATTTTTATGCGCGTTCCCTTCATTCCCAGTGATCTGGATTCTATGACTCCCGCGCTTTCCAGCTTGCGCAGCGCGTTGACGATGACGGAACGCGTGATCCCGGAGCGGTCGGCTATCTTGCTGGCGACGAGAAGCCCCTCTCTTCCCTTCAATTCCGCGAAGATCTGCTGCACGGCCTCGATTTCAGAATACGACAGCGTTCCGATCGCCATCCGCACAACGGCGCGCTTACGCTCCTCTTCTTCGCGTTCCAGAGACTCTCTGCGCCTGATTTCAAGGCCTACGACCGTCGCGCCGTACTCGCCGAGGATCAGGTCTTCGTCGTCGAAGGCCGGCTGGTATCTGGCCGCTATAAAAGTGCCTAAGCGTTCTCCTCCGCCTGTAATGGGAATAATCGTATGCAATTTGTCATAGGTGTCATAATCGTACTTGAATATTTTCATCGCTTCCTCCGCTTTCAGGTTGCTTTCCGTTTCGACAACCTTGAGCAGAGCTTCGTTATATTCGTCAGGCAATTCTTCGCTTCCGGTTTCCGGATCTGTAATAGCCGCGCTGTCAGATTCGATCTGGTAATGGACCCCGATGACTTTCCCCCGTTTGTTGGCGACATAGACGTTCGCGTCCATCAGTTCGCTCATGATCTCGCACAAATCGTTGAAAGAAAAAACTCCGGTCGTGCTTTCCTGAAGGACCCAGTTCATCTTTCTGACTTTGTGCAGCAGGCCTTTGTCCAATCGTTCGCCCTCCGTTTGAATAGTCTTTTGTTTCAATTTTAGTTGGTGAAGCAATAAAGCTGCGATACAGTAACTTCATTTATTATATATCGCGTTTTCACGAAAAGTAAACAATATTTTTTGAAATATCAAAAAAGTTTCTTTTTTTCAGACAATTTGCGTATTAACAGGATAATAGCGGGAATAAAACCGCCGCACGATATGAATCATGCGGCGCTTTAAGCTGCTGTCGCCATTATGAAATTCGCTCACGGCTGTTGCGCCACTTTTATATAGTAACGCTTTGCGCGATCAGAGTATGAACCTGTCGATATCGTCCGCGTGAATGCGGTCGATGAATTTTTCCTTCACATATTCCGCGTCGATGAGGATCTCATCGTCGGATATGTCCGGTACGTTGAAAGAAATGTCTTCGAGCAGCTTTTCCATGATGGTGTGCAGCCGTCTGGCCCCTATATTTTCGGTTTGTTCGTTGGTGAGAAAAGCCATCGTCGCGATTTCTTCCACGGCGTCGTCCGTAAAGGTCACGCGGATTCCTTCCGTTTCAAGCAGCATTTTGTGCTGTTTCAGCAACGCGTTCTCCGGTATCGTCAGGATCTGCACGAACGCCTCCTTCGTGAGGTTTTCGAGTTCCACCCTTATGGGAAATCTTCCCTGCAGCTCAGGGATCAGGTCGGTCGGCTTGGAGATATGGAACGCTCCGGCGCCTATGAACAGTATATGATCCGTCTTTACCGGGCCGTGTTTCGTGTTGACAACGCTCCCTTCCACTATAGGCAGAATGTCCCTCTGGACGCCTTCCCTCGAAATATCTGCGCCGGAGCGGTAGCCTCCTCCGGACGCGATCTTGTCGATTTCGTCGATGAATATGATGCCATTTTGCTCGGCGTTCTCAAGAGCTTCCACGATCACCTGATCCATGTCGATCAGATTTTGGGCCTCTTCCTCGCGCAGGATTTTCCTCGCGTCCTTCACCCGTATATTCTTCTTTTTTTTCTTTTGCGGCGCCATGTCGCCGAATATATTGCCGATGGCTATGCTCATTCCCTCGCTGCCCAGATTGCTCATGTCTAATTGATTGCCCTTGGAACCTTCTTTTACCTCTATCTCTATGAACTGATCCTCCAAAAGACCGTCTTTGAGCTGCTGCCTGACCTGTTCGCGCGCAAGTTCCACCTCCGGACCCTGCGCCTCTTCCTTTTTTTCCGGAGTTTGCTGCTGTTGTGTCTGCTGCTGAAAACCGCCTCCCAATATGAAATCAAAGGGGCTTCTCGCGCCGCCTGACGCGGCGGAAGGTTTCTTTTTTCCAGGGATTATCGCTTCTATGATTTTTTCTTCGGCGATCTCATCCGCGATATTGTATTTTTCCTGCAGCCGTTTCTGTTTTGTGATGCGTATGGAAGTTTCCGTCAAGTCGCGGATCATGGAGTCAACATCCCTCCCCACATATCCGACCTCCGTAAATTTTGTGGCCTCTACTTTCACGAAAGGCGCGTCCATAAGTTTCGCGAGCCTCCGCGCGATCTCGGTCTTCCCGACGCCGGTTGGTCCCATCATCAGGATGTTTTTGGGAGTGATTTCCTCGCGCATGTCGTCAGGCAAAAGGCTCCTCCTATAGCGGTTTCTCAGGGCGATCGCCACCGATTTTTTCGCCTGATCCTGGCCGATTATATATTTATCCAATTCCCGCACGATCTCTTTTGGCGTCATTTTATACATTCTGTTTTCCATTTTATACAACTCTCCGTTTCAGCTTGTTTCTTTGCGGCGGACGCGTTCGCGCTCCCGCCCGGCGCGTGAAAGCCCGCCGCGTTTTTTTCGCCTAAAACCACCGGTTGCGGGAAATCCGGCGCCCGCAAATATCCTTTCTCAAACTGTGGGAAACCTGTTCTTTACAGTTTTTCCACAGAAATACAGTCATTCGTGTAGACGCATATGGAAGCCGCGATGCTCAGCGCTTCCCTGACGATTTCCTCAGCCGTCATATCCGTGTGTTTAAACAGGGCGTTGGCCGCGGCGTACGCGAAATTGCCGCCTGAACCGATGGCGATAAAGTTTTCGTCCGGTTCGATCACTTCGCCGTTTCCGGATAGCAGCAACAGGTACTCGCTGTCGGCGGCGACCATCAGAGCTTCCAGATGGCGCATGGCGTTATCGGAACGCCAAGTCTGCGCAAGGGCGACAGCCGCCCGTTTCAGGTTCCCGGAATGCTCTTCCAGTTTTTTCTCGAATTTTTCCGTCAGGGCGAACGCGTCGGACACGGAACCCGCGAAACCGGTGATCACGGAATTCTTGTATATTTTCCGTACTTTTTTCGCGGCCCGTTTCATTATGGATTTTTCACCCATCGTAACCTGCCCGTCGCCTCCGATGCAAACGTCGTCAGCGCTCCTTCTGACCGCCACAATAGTCGTGGCGTGAAATGTAATTTCACCCATTCAAATTCTCCTTAGCTGAAAGAACTGATGTTCTTTCATTCTTTATAAGCGCACTCGCCGTTGGAACATACGTATTGCGCATTTTTTGTCTGTTTTTCCACCATCAGGGCGCCGCATTGGGGGCAGGCCCTGTTTACCGGTTTATTCCAGTAAATCTGGTTGCATTCCGGATAACCGCCGCAGCCGTAGAAAATCCTGCCTTTTTTGCTCTTGCGCATGACGATATCATTGCCGCAACGCGGGCATTTTACATCTATCTTGTTTATCAGAGGGCGGGTGTTCTTGCATTCCGGATAACCTATACACGCCAGAAATTCGCCGAACCGGCCATGTTTGACCGCCATGTTCTTGCCGCATTTTTCGCATATTTCATCTGTGATCTCGTCCGAGAGCTGTACTTTCTCGATCTCTTCATCAGCCACCTTGAGTTCGTCTTTTAAAATTCCGTAAAAATCGTCCACGATCTTTTTCCAGTCGGCGTTTTTCACCTCTATATCGTCCAGCCTGTCCTCCATGTCCGAGGTAAATCCCGTATCGACAATCTCTCCGAAATATTTTTCCATGAGTTCCGTGACGAGAAAGCCTAATTCCGTAGGCAAAAGCTGTTTTCGCAGCCTGTTTATGTATTTGCGCTCGGTTATGGTGGCTATGATAGGCACATAAGTGCTGGGCCTGCCGATGTTTTTTTCCTCAAGCTCCTTTACCAGGCTCGCCTCCGTAAAGCGGGAAGGCGGCTGGGTAAAGTTCTGCGCGCTTAAAAGGTCTATCAAGATCAGCCTGTCGCCGGCTTCCATGAGCGGCGGCATTTTCCCCGCGTCGTTATCGCCGCCCGGGTCGTAAACGCTCAGATATCCGTCAAATTTCAGCCTCGATCCGGTTGCGTGAAATATATAATCCCCATTTTCGATGTCGACGCTCACGCTGTCGTAAACAGCGGCGGACATGCGGCTTGCCACGAATCTGGACCAGATCAGCCTGTACAGCGCGTACTGTTCTTTCGTCAGTGATTCTTTTATGGTGTCGGGATGCAATTCCACATAGGTGGGTCTGATAGCCTCGTGGGCGTCCTGAATGTCTTTTTTTCTGTTTGTGTATTTGTTGTTTCCCAAATATTCTTTCGGAAAATTCGCGGTTATATAAGTTTTCGCCGCCTCTTCCGCCTCGCCGGAAATGCGGACGGAATCCGTCCGTATATATGTAACGAGCCCGATAGTCCCCTTGCCCTTTATCTCAACGCCTTCATAAAGCTGCTGCGCGACGTACATGACTTTTTTCGTGTAGAAGCTAAGTTTTACGGACGCGTCCTGCTGCAGGCTGCTGGTGGTGAACGGCGCGAAAGGCCTCCTGAACCGTTCTTTTTTCTCCGCGGATTTCACCCTGAACCCGTCGGCGCGCAATTCAGAAAGGATTTTTTTCGCCGTCTCGCCGTTCTCAACCGTGATCTTTTTGCCTTTATATTCCGTCAGCTTCGCCGTGAACTGGTTCCTGCCCGTCAGGCTGTTTTTTGCTTTGCCTCCCTTGTCTTCCGGCGAAAGGACCGCCGAGATAGTCCAGTATTCCTTAGGTATAAATTTAGAAATTTCTTTTTCTCTGTCGCATATTATCTTCAGCGCCGCCGACTGTACGCGGCCGGCGCTCAGGCCCCTCCGGATTTTTCTCCAGAGCAGCGGGCTTATCTGGTAGCCTACCAGCCTGTCCAGCACCCGTCTCGCCTGCTGCGCGTCCACCAATTTTTTGTCGATGGGGCGCGGTTGTTTCACGGCGTTTTTGATCGCGTCCTTCGTGATTTCGTTGAAAACGATGCGGCATGGGTCTTCGTCGCTGATGCCAAGGAGATAAGCGATATGCCAGGAAATAGCTTCGCCTTCCCTGTCCGGGTCGGTGGCGAGGTAGATTTGAGCCGCGGATTTCGCTTCTTTGCGCATTGACTTGATCACATCCCCCTTGCCTCTTATTGAGATGTATTCCGGCTCGAAATTGTTCGAGATGTCGACTCCAAGCTTGCTTTTCGGCAGATCCCGCACATGGCCCACCGAAGCGATCACCTTATATTTGCTTCCCAGAAATTTGCCGATAGTTTTCGCTTTTGACGGGGATTCCACTATCACCAGCGATTTCGTAATATTGCTCATATGTATATTTTCCTTATCCGACGTTTTTTGATCTTTCACGCGGCGCGCGTAAGCGAAGTTCGTTTCTGCGGAAATACTCCGGCGATACCGGTGATATCAACGCTTTTCGACGCGCGGCGCGGCGTAAAAAGACCGTCGCGCCACTACCTAAGTGATGCTTCTGGATTGTTCCAGCCGCCGTTTTATCAGATTATATTTCTAAAGGCGTTACTTTGCAACAAAAACTTTCCCTATCGCCGAATACAGTACACCCTTCATTTCCAAAACCGTCACGAGACCGCATACGTATTGGGGAGTTTTTTTAAGAATTTCGCACAGTTCGTCCATGCTCACCTCGCCTCCCAGCCGCACAGCTTCGTACAACGCGCGTTCATCTTCCCCCAAAGCCTGTACGCGCCTGTCGTTTGTGGATTCGCAGCGCAGCTTCAGATCTGAAACCACGTCGTCGAGAAAGGCGATAGGCGTCGCGCCGTCCTGGATGAGCTTGTTGCAGCCGATGCTGGAAGGAATGTTTATATTTCCCGGCACGGCGTATACGCAGCGTCCCTGTTCCGCCGCCCGCTCCGCGGTGATCAGCGAGCCGCTGCGGTTTCCGGCTTCCGCCACCACGGTCCCGACGGAAAGTCCGCTTATAATGCGGTTCCTGAGCGGGAAGGCGTAGGCCCGCGCGCCCGTGCCCGGAGGATATTCGGAAACGACAAGGCCGTTTTCGATGATTTCCGCCATCAGTTTCCGGTTGGACGCGGGATAGCAGATATCCACGCCGCAGCCTAAGACGGCTATGGTCTTTCCTTTAGCCGCCAACGCGCCTTTATGCGCGCAGGAATCAACGCCCGCCGCCATGCCGCTGACCACGACGGCGCCGTGTTCGGCGAGGGTCCTGGACAGATGAAACGAGACCCATTTACCGTATTCGCTGGCCTTCCTCGCGCCCACCACCGCAACCGCGATCTCGCTCGCGATGGAAAGGTCGCCGCGATAATAAAGCTGTTTCGGCGGATCCGGAATCTCTTTCAGCAGCGGCGGGTAATCGCCGCAGTCTATATCCACCCGACGCACATTTTTTTCAATTTCCATAACCATATCCGCCTATTTTTGGGAAATTTTTGCTTAAATTTCCAGTTAGATTTCCAACATGCCGGAGTTTCTGTACTGGATCGCTTCGGCCAGATGCTCATGTCTGATCTGGTCGCTGTCCGCCAGATCCGCGATCGTCCTGGCGACCCTCAGGATTTTGTCATACGCCCTCGCCGACAGGCCTAACTTATCATAAGCCATGCGCATAAGCCGGTCGCCCTCCTTGTCGATCCGGCAATAGGTTTTTATTTGCGCGGTCGAAAGCCGCGCGTTTGGCGCGCCCTGTCTTTTTGTCTGCCTGTTTCTCGCGGACACGACTCTTTTTCTGATTTCCGCGGAAGATTCGTTTTCGGTTTTTGACGTCAGTTCAGCGTATTTTACCGACGGAACGCCGATGAAAATGTCGATGCGATCCAATATCGGCCCGGATATTCTCTTCAGGTAATTCCTCACGGCATCCTCGCTGCAGACGCATTTCCCGCTCGGATGTCCGTACCATCCGCATTTACACGGATTCATAGCGCACACGAGCATGAAGCCCGAGGGAAAGGTGAAGGCGCCGCCCGCCCTTGTGATCGTCACGCGGCCGTCTTCCATCGGCTGGCGCAGGCTTTCCAATGCGTCCCTGTGAAATTCAGGAAATTCATCCAGAAAAAGCACGCCGTTATGCGCGAGGCTCATTTCCCCGGGTTTCGGCACTCTGCCGCCTCCCGCCAGGCCGGAGGCGGAGATGGTGTGGTGCGGAGAGCGAAAAGGCCTGCGGCGCAGCAGGGGATTGCTTTTGCTTGTCATTCCCGCGACGGAATGGACGGCGGTAGCTTCTATCATCTCGGCCTTCGTCATCGGCGGGAGGATCGAAGGAACGCGTTTTGCCATCATGCTCTTTCCGCTTCCGGCCGGGCCGTTCAGCAGGATATTGTGAGAACCGCTGACGGCGACCTCTATGGAGCGCCGGATGGCTTCCTGCCCCTGTACCTCGGAAAAGTCAGGGTATATTACGTCTTCCGGTTTCACGTCGTGAACGATGTAAGGCGTGATTTCCGCTTCGCCGCGAAGATGCGCGAGTATTTCCGTTATATGCCCCGCGGGATACACCGCCAGCCCATCCACAAGCGACGCCTCGTCCGCGCTGTCTTTGGGGACAAAAATTCCTTTCGCGCCGGAATTGTAAGCGGAGAGCGCCATGGGAAGCGTTCCTGTCACGGGGCGCAGACGCCCGTCGAGGGAGAGTTCTCCTATAAAAGTCACGCTGTCCGGCACAGGTTCAAGCTGGCCGCTCACGATCAGCACGCCGAGGGCTATGGGCAAATCGTAAATGGGGCCTTCCTTTCTCGTGTCGGCCGGCGCGAGATTGACCAATATTCTTCGGGCGGGAAACGCGAGTCCGATGTTTTTGATTACGGCTCTCACGCGTTCCCGCGATTCCTGCACGGAACTGTCCGGCAGCCCAACGATCGCAAATGCGGGCAAACCGTTGGTAACGCTCGTTTCCACCAGGACGTCAAAACCTGCCATGCCCGCCAGTCCCGCGGACATCACCTGAGCAGTCATCCTACACCTCACTTTCGAGTTATTGTTCCGTCAAGCAGATATTTATTGCGGCTCCGATGTTTAATTGTCGGAGCGATAATTGGCGAAGCAATAAAATTAAACCTCAATCCCGCTGAAGCCCCGCGCCGGCAAAACATGGCTTTGAATAGTAACAGCCCCGTCTCATGGGCATCGTTTTTCTTTACATTACATTATATATAATACGCAATATAATGCGCGGTGTACGATTGCGCCGGGGAGTTTTTAAAAAGCGTCTGTCATATGGCGCAGCCATGTTTTTTCGTTCAAAACCAGAATTTCTATGACGTCGAAACGAAAGCCGATCGTTTCCCTCGTTCCGTCCGCGCGCGCGCTTTCCATGATATAGCTGTCCGCGGCCTTTTGTATGCGCCGCCGTTTTTCTTCCGTCACCGATTCGCAGGGCAGCGCCAACCTGAAATCGCTTCTCGTTTTTACCTCTACGAAGGTCAAAACTTTTCCTTTCAGCGCTATGATGTCGATTTCGCCAACCCTGCAGCGGTAATTCCGCTCTAAAACGGTAAAGCCGTGTTTCTCCAGATAAAGCGCCGCTCTCATTTCTCCCCACGCTCCGAGCTTCACGCGCCTTCCTTTCCCTTCGCCCCGCCGGTCGGTCGTTGCCCCGTCGGTCAATCATTGAGGCGATACGGCAGACCCGGCTGTATGCAATATATATTATATCTCATATATTACCATTTATGAAAATATATGTCAATCAATTTCTCAATAAAAATTACGCGGCTTGGAAAGCTTGTCGCTATTCAAACATCGGCGGGGACCGCCGTCCTTTGTTTTTCATGTTTTGCTTGCTTTCGATATAAATAGTGATTACAATGTTAAAATAATTCGCCGACGCGTCAAACGCGCCTGATCATTGCGGGAAGCGGAAAATTATTATGCAGTACGGACAATCATCATGAAGATAGCAGTCGCCGGCGCCGGGAAACTCGGCGTCAAAATCACCGAGGCGCTGCTGGGCGGGGGCCATTCGGTCACTGTCATAGACAAAGACGAGGAAACCCTTCAAGAACTCAGCGCGGACATGGATATCATGACGGCGCCCGGAAACGCGAAGCAAATTTCCCTGCTGAGTGAAATCAATATCAAGACTTTCGACTGCCTGCTTGCCACCACGGACAGCGATGAGAAGAACATCCTCATCGCGTCGTTCGCAAAAAAGCTCGGCTGCGGCAGAGTTATCGCCAGAGTCAGAGATCCGGAACATATGCGTCAACTGGACTTTATCAAACGCATGTTCGGTATTGACTACATCGTAAGCCCGGATTTTGCCATTACAAGGGAAATTTACAAATATTTGGTTGAAAAGTACGCGCTGAACAACAGCATTTTTTCGACGGGCAAGATCGCCCTTCTGGAATTTGCTTCGGATAAATTCCCCGAACTCATCGGCCGGACTGTAGCGGAAGCGCCGAAACTTCTGGGAAATATTCTCGTGGCCGCCGTTTCCAGAAACGGCAGGATCATAATATCCCACGGCGAAATGCAGATCGCGGCGGAGGATGTGCTGTATGTAGCCGGAGAGAAGAATCTGATCGCGCGGCTCGGCGAAAAAGTCTTTGAAAAGGGGAAGTACACCGATCTGCAGCGGGTCATGATCGCGGGCGGCGGGAAGACGGGGCTTTATCTGGCCAAGCTGCTTTCCGAATACGGCGCGTCGGTTAAAATCATAGAGGCCGACAAACGGCGCTGCCAATATCTTTCGGCAAACCTTGACGATGTGCTGGTGCTTCACGGCGACGCCACTGATCCGAAACTTTTGGAGGAAGAAAATTTCGATGAGATGGACGCCTTCGTCGCCGCGACGGACTATGACGAAGAGAACCTGCTGCTGGCGCTGCTTGCGAAACAGCATGAAATAGAAGATGTGATCGCGAAAATCAGCCGCGAGAGCTACGCCGGTCTGATCGGCTGTATGGGCGTCGACATGGCGCTGAATCCCCTGAATATTTCCGCCAGCCACGTGCTCAGGTATATTCAGGGTTCCGACCGCGTGATCTACTCGCAGATCATTCAGGGTCAGGCTGAGATCATCGAAGTCATCGTCGATGACCGCATGATGTTTGTGAACAGACCCCTCGCCCGGCTTGAACTTCCCGACGGAGTGATAATCGCGGCGATCCACCGCGGCAGGGAAGTGATCATTCCCGACGGCGCCACAGAGATAAAAGAGGGCGACCGGGTCGTAATTTTCAGCCTGCTCGCCGGCGCGCCGGATTTGGAAAAATTGTTGCGCGACAGGCGGGGCGGTCTGTTCGGATAAGAAAAAAAGGAATCCGGCTTGGACTTTAATTTTCGCATGATAGTAAAGATCGCGGGTATGATCATCCTGATCATCGGCGCCGCAATGATCCCGCCCCTGATCGTTTCTCTGCTTTTTCGGGAATACGAAACGGCAAGGGCTTTCGCCCTTGCCGCCGGCGCCATGCTGCCGGTCGGCGCCGCGACGGTTTGCTTTGTCAAACCTCTGAACACCTCGCTGCGCACGCGCGACGGCATTTTGGTAGTAAGCCTGTGCTGGCTTCTCGCGTCCGCTCTCGGCACTGCGCCTTACATATTTTCCGGCGTCCTGCCCTCGTTTATAGACGCCTTTTTTGAATCCGCCTCCGGCTTCAGCACTACGGGCGCGACCCTGATTGAAAACCTGTATTTGATTCCGAAGGGTTTGCTTTTCTGGCGTTCCTTCTCTCATTGGCTTGGCGGCATGGGTATTCTCGTGTTCGTCATATCCATATTCCCCGCTCTCGGCATCAGCGCCCAAAACATCGTCAAAGCCGAAACGCCGGGGCCGACGCTTGACAAAATCACCACAAAGATTTCGGACAACGCAAAAATCCTCTATCTGATCTACATTTCGCTCTCCGTAGTCGAGCTGATTCTGCTTTCCCTCGGCAAGATGAATCTTTTCGACGCGATCATCCATACTTTCAGCAGCATGGGAACGGGCGGGCTTTCCAATTACGCCGGCGGCATAACCTCGTTTAACAGCGTTTTCGTCGAAGTTGTCATAAGCTTGTTTTGCCTTCTCGCGTCCATAAATTTTGCCAATTACAACGATTTGCTGCACCGCCGCTGGAAGGAATTGTTCAAAGAACCGGAACTGCGCGCTTTTCTCCTCATCATGTTCGTCTCGGCGTTCCTGATTGCCATCGTGCTCGTCGTTTCCGGAACCTACGAATCCGCGCCCGCGGCCTTGGGGCAGGGTTTTTTCCATGTTATTTCTTTTATGTCAACATCTGGATATGTAGGCGCCGATTACAGCATTTGGCCAGCCTTCTGCCAATGGATACTTTTTACGCTGCTTTTCGTAGGAGGCTGCTCCGCTTCCGCCGCCGGAGGCATCAAAGTGATCCGCGTCGCCGTCATGTGCAGTTTGATCCGCCGGAACTTTTTCAGGCAGCTGCATCCGCGGGCCGTCGTGCCTGTCAAAATTGGCGGCAAGCTGCTGTCGTCTGAAAACGTGTCGAATATCACGGTGTTTATAGCCGCGTATACGATGGTGTTTTTTATCGGTTCGCTGATCTTAGCCCTTGACAATCAGGATCTTCTGACCACCGTCAGCGCGGCGGCGGCGGCTGTTTCCAATACCGGCATCGGCTTCGGAAGCGTGGCCGCGGGGGAACCCTTCATCGTTTTCTCCCCTTTCTCGCGGCTGTTCCTCTCTCTGCTCATGATCGCCGGCAGACTTGAATTATTCACTATAATTATACTTTTAACGCCTTATTACTGGTTTCCCGACAAATGATGTTATTGCGCCGCCAACTAAAATAAGTCGCGTCGCATATAATTTTCGTAATAATTCAAAAGATTCTTGTCAATTCCCGCGAGAGATATTATAATGAATAGAAGGCTTTTTGTTTTCGGCCATTTTATTTAAATTTAGATATGAAAACAAAGAGGCGGGAGGTTTGTCCGCCGCCTGAAAAGCAGGAGTCCGCCTCTTGAGTAACGCTGAAGCCGCGTGTCGGGCCTATATTTGTTAAAGAATTAACGGGAATTGCCGGTGATATTAAAAAGTTTATACAAGAAAAGCATGAATTTGGCGGATATCGAAAAAGCGGAGCTTGAATGCGCCGTAGTTACGAACGGGAAGTTCAACCTGTTGGGAGTGGCAAACGGCTCTTACAGCCCCGGCGACGAGGTGCTGACATATCTGGAAGATACGGATGATATCAATGATATGTTGTTGCGTTCCAACATCAGTTCCGTCATATGCTCCAGAGCGATTGCCTCAGAGATACTTACACGGTTTCCGGGCGGTGTCTGTACGGCCGCCGACCCTCGCGGCGTTTTTTTTAAATATCATAATTATCTCGGGAGTAAAACCGATTTTTATCTCAGCGAGTTTCGCTCCGATGTACACGATTCCGCGTTCGTTCATTCTTCCGCCGAGGTGGCGGCGAAAAACGTCCGTATCGGGAAGAACTGCAGAATAGGCGCGAACGTTGTGGTCAGAGAGAACACCCAAATCGGAGACAATGTCGTCGTTCACGACGGGAGCGTGGTCGGAGCCGACGGCTTCAATTATTTCGATCAGGGCGGCGCGGCGCGTGCCGCTGTAAATTACGGCGGCGTGAGCATAATGGATGACGCGGATATCCACGCGAATACTACCATAGAAAGAGGCTTATTCAGAGGCGCTACCGTCATAGGCCGGGGCGCCAAGGTCGGCGGCATGACGTACATAGGCCACGACGTCAACATCGGTCCAGGCTGCAAGATCGCCGTAGGCGTAATAATCGCGCCTTACGCTGCAGTGGGAAACGGCAGTTTTATTGATACGGGCGCGAGGATTGGCCGCATGGCCTGTGTCGGCGACGGTTGCGAAATCGCGTCTGCCGCCGTTGTCAACGGGAAAATCCCTGACAATCTGCGTTTCCCGACGGAGCTTCAGAACAGCCGTTCGGCGGCCTATCGGTTCGAGCGGGAATTTTGGAATTCGGCGCGTTGAAATATTATTGAAAATTAACATTTATTATATAATATTATAAATTGAATCTTATATTACTCACATGAAAAAGGAGAGCCAAATGAAAAAGAATCTTTGGAAACCGCTTTCTTTCGTGCTCACGCTGGCATTGTTGCTGGCGCTGCGGGTTCTGCCGGGCGGGTTGGCGTTTGCTGATGGCAGGGCAGTTTCCGAACCCGCCGAAGCGGTTGAGGAAACGTCGGCTCAACCCTCTTCCGACGCTTTAAAAGAAGAATCGGAAGCAGAAATCTCAACCGAACAGGGCGAAGATCAATATATCTCGGACGAAGCCGTCCCAATCGACGGCGTCGGGGAAGAGATTCCGACTGAACGAGATGAAGATCAAAACGATCTGATTGAGAGCGTCACGCACAGCGCTTTGGACGAAGAAATCCCAGATGAAGAGCAAAGCGGTCTGATCAAAGTTGTTACGCCCGGCGGCGTCGAAATAACTATAATTCTTGATCAGTCATTTTCCGGCGCAGAAGGAGAAATCCTGATCGAAAAGGATGAAGATCAAAGCGAGCTTTTCAAAATAGTCACGCCTGACGACAAGATTACTACCTGCAGCAGTCTTATCTTGACGGGAGGGATTCGTTATGATTACAGTCTCGAACTGGATGCGCAAACGGACAATCCAAATTGGGTGAGCATACGAGGCTCTGACGGCGAAATTTTCGATATCACTCTTTCCGACGCGAACATAATCGTTCCTAATCCGGCTCAGGGTGTGAATTATCAGGATGCCAGAGCCGCGTTATCCATGGCGGGAGACGCGACGTTAAATTTGAACCTTATTGGGGAAAATACTTTAATATCGGGATTCTTCCGTGCAGGGCTTGAACTTTCCGAAGGCAGTTCGCTTTCTATTGATTCATCGGATCCTGATTCCGTGTTGATTGTCTTTGGCGGGCGATATGCGGCCGGGATCGGCTCAAAATACGCGTACATTGATAATGATAGAGTGCATTTCTTTGGCGACATTACGATAAAGAATTCAGCAGTATACAGCGTAGCCCGAATGGAAGGAGCCGGGATCGGCACCGGATCTTCGACCAACGATTACACCTACGGCGAAACCGAATATCCCGACGGATCGCAGAGCATGGGCGATATTACGATAATTAATTCCGCGGTAATGGGCAGAGGCGGCAGCGGTGATCACAATAGAATGACGATGGGCGGCGGCGCCGGGATCGGCGCGGGGTTCACTGAGTCAGGAGCTTCGCAGAGAGTTGGCAATATTACGATAATTGATTCTCAAGTATCGGCTGATACAGGAGATCGCAGTGACGGAGCCGGAATCGGCGCGGGATCTTTATTCGGTGGACATGTGTCCATTGGCGACATCACCGTTTCCGGCGACTCGATTGTGAACAGCACTGCCGGCGGCGATGAGGCAACTGCTTATGGCAGAGGCTACGGAGCCGGGATCGGCGTAGGAGCTATTGGCTGCTGGGATTATCTTGAAGAAGAATCTAAAGCGGTGATAGGAGACATCACTCTGTCCGGAGCAGTTGTTCACGCGGGCGGCGGACAAGGGACTCCCGGAATCGGGGTCGGGTATGTAAATACTCGCGTTCCCGTTACAGTAAACATTGGAACGATCCGTTTGGAAAGCGGCGTGATAACATGCACGGGCGGAGACAATATGTTCAGTATTGATACCGCTGCGGTTCCTGGGATTGGCTTTGGCTCAGTTGATCATTATGACGCCGGCAGGGTGTCGGCGGCCATTGAAGCGATCGAAATTAACGGCGGCTTTGTTACCGTAGAAGGGGATCATGTGTATGGTGATGAAGCAGATAGGCTGTATGTATCAAATATCGGTTCTAGAAACGAAAACTCTTCTACTGTATCGCTCAGTATCGGAGCGGTCATCATGAACGGAGGTTCCGTATTGGTTTCTTCAATCAATCCGCGGCCTGTGAACGCCGCCGGCGTTCCGGTATACAGGGTGACGGTTCCCGCCGTTTATGATGAAGACGGCCTTTCCCGCGATATTACGGCGCCGGTAGCCGGTTTGACTGAATATATCGCGAAAACTGTAAGCGACAAAGGGGAGCACGGGAGGAATTTACCGTCCGACGCGGCGGCGTACATCTATTTGCCTGAGGGTACGCATAAAGATATAGAAATAGGCGATTTCGACAAGAACATCGCGATTGTGACCGAGCCTTCGTTAGCGGAGGAGCATAACAATAGAGTTCTTTCCCCGACGCTGTCAAGCAAAGAATTGATAGTTTCGCCTTCTTCGGCCAGCATGCTTTTCGACAGCAGCCTTCCGCTGTCCGCTTCATGGTCGGACGCCGATTCTCCGGAGGATTTCGACTCTTCCTTATATTATGATTATTCGGAATACTACCCGGATGATACCATTGAAACGATAGCGGATAGGATCAGATGGGAAATCAGTCCCGCGGGTATAGCGGAGCTTTCGTCCGCCAGCGGGCAGACGATCGCAGTTGTCTCGGGGAACGTCAGGGGAAGCGTGAGTGTCAGCGCGATCCTTTTCGACGATATCGCGTCCTCGAATCTTACCGTTACCCCAATTCCGCCCGAAATCACGACGAGCGCGATTGCGGACGGCAGAGTAAATCAGCCTTACAACCAGATACTTGAAGCGAAAGGCGAGGCGCCCATCGACTGGGAAATCACATCCGGAACATTGCCCGGGGGACTCACGCTGAGGTCCCTGACCACGACCAACGGCGCGATTAGCGGCACGCCGACAACAGCGGGGAGCTTTGAGTTTGATGTAACGGCGAAAAACATCAACGGAAGCAGCGAACCGAAAAGTTTTACAATTACGATAGCTGCTCGCAGCAGCGGCGGTAGCGGTGGCGGTGGCGGCAGTTCGTCATCTTACTACACTGTAAATGCTACAGCCTCGTCGGGAGGATCTATAAGCGAATCGGGCGAAGTCCGCGTTTTGCAGGGAACAACCAAGGCTTTCACATTTAAGCCTGACACCGGTTGGAAAATAAAAGACGTGCTCGTGGACGGAAAGTCAGTGGGCGCTCTCGCGAGCTACACTTTCACGAATGTCATCGCAAATCACACAATCCACGTCACTTTCGAGGCAGTTATCGTAACGACTCCCGCGGGAATGCTTTTCACTGATATAGAGGACCACTGGGCGAAAGACGCGATCCTTTACGTAGTGGGGCTCGGCCTGTTAAAGGGCGTGAGCGAAACACAGTTCGCTCCCGACGCGCTTGTGGACAGAGCTTCGTTCATCACGACGCTGGGCCGCTACGCGAAAGTATCCGACGGCGCGGCGAGTCCGGGCGCGTTCAAAGATGCGGATTATAACGCTTATTACGCGTCCCATCTTGTGTGGGCCGTTGAAAATGGGATCGTCAATAGCGTCGGCGTCGAATTTTATCCCAATGAGAGTATAACGAGAGAGCAGGCGGCGGTGATAATAGTCCGTTACATGAGATCTTTGGGAATGGATATGAACGTAAGCGGAGCGACCGGTTTTTCGGACCTCACGTGGGAAAGCGACTGGTCAAGGGAAGAGATTCTTTTGGTGCAGAAATACGGAGTGATGAAAGGTCAGCTTAACAACGGGACGTTGCGCTTCAATCCTCTCGCGCCGATCAGCAGAGGAGAACTGGCGCAAATATGGGCAAACCTCTACGGTATACTCAACGCAAACGGGAGCAGCGGCGCGGCAATTTCCACGGATGGAGGGGTTTTCGCCGATACGGCGAATCACTGGGCGAAGGACGCGATCCTTTACGTAGTGGATCTCGGTCTGTTAAAGGGTGTGAGCGAAACACAGTTCGCTCCCGATGCGCTTGTGGACAGGGCTTCATTCATCACGACGCTGGGCCGCTACGCGAAAGTATCCGACGGCGCGGTGAGTCCGGGCGCGTTCAAAGATGTGGATTATAACGCTTACTACGCGTCCCATCTTGCGTGGGCCGTTGAAAATGGGATAGTCGACAACGCTGCCGGCGTCGGATTTTCTCCCAATGAGAATATAACGAGAGAGCAGGTGGCAGTGATGATAATCCGTTACATGGAGTCTTTGGGAATGGATATGAACGTGAGCGGAGCGGCTGGTTTTTCGGACTTGACGCAGGAAAACGACTGGTCAAGAGAAGAGATTCTTTTGGCGCAGAAATACGGAGTGATGAAAGGTCAGCTTGACAACGGGATGTTGAGCTTCAATCCTCTCGCGCCGATCAGCAGAGGAGAACTGGCGCAAATATGGACAAACCTCTACGGTATACTCGCAGACAAATAGTGACGCGGCAGAACGGCCGCGCGTAAATTTGCGCATTTCAGTCAGACACCTTCCCCTCTTTCCGGTGTGAAAGGGGGGAATTGTTTCGCTCTGGCGATATGGGCGGAGCAATAAAAAAGCGCTCCTGCAAGAAAATCAAGAGCGCTTTGGGTTGTATTCGGAACGGCCGCTATTCCTCGATCGCCACCAAAACCAGCGAACACAATATGAAAACGACCGCGCCCGCCGTGGTAATTTTGTTCAATATCGCTTCGTAGCCTCGGCTTTTTTTCTTGCCGAAAAGCTGTTCAGCGCCGCCGCCGATAGACCCCGACAGCCCCGCGCTGTTTCCCGACTGCAATAGAATACTCGCGATAAGCACTAAGCTTGCGATCGTCAGCAATACCATCAAAAAGGTTTTCATTTGCGCACCTCCTGCGATTATTTTTCGTGTTGTTCGCCTGTTACACCTCAGAGGGCGTAAGGGCATAGGGTCAAAAAGTATAACGGCTTTTCTTTTATCGTATCATAACCGACGACAATTTACAAGAGCGTCGTTTTTATATAACAGAGCGCCTTGCGTGTTTACGGTCAAACCTTTGAATAGTAACGAAATTACAGGCGTTCGTGGCATACAATTTTTTGATTGAACCATATGAAAATCTGTGATACAATACTTAGAAAGATTTAAAGGCCTTTGTCGGATTAGAAAGATTTTTTATTTAAAATCCGGCATCCCGTTCAAACTGGCTTTTGGCTATATTTAAAGAAAATAAGGAGAAGCAAATGAAAAAGAATCCACGGAAGCCTATTTCCTTCGTTCTCGCATTGGCAATGTTGCTGGCGCTGCCGGTTCTGCCGGGTGTATCGGGCAGCCGGGTGGTCGCGAATGATTCGTCGGATTCTGTACCCGCAGAATTGCTTGAAGAAATTCCCGGTCGCTCATATTCAGGCGGCGTCGAAGAAGAGTTATCAGACGCTCTGAACGAATTTACCACATCAGGCGGCGTCGAGGAAATTCCCGATCAGTCTTCTCCCGGCGGTGTCGAAGAAATCCTGAGCGAAGAAGTAAGCGCCTCTGACGGCGTGATAACTATAACTTCCGGTTCTTTTGGCGGAAGGGATGATGAGATTGAAGGGGAAATCCGGATTGAAAGAAACAAAAGCGGAAGCGATCCTATTCAAGTTACTATAATTAGGGGCCCCAAGGATACCGCCCATAATGGCAATGTTCAGGAAACTACTATCACCGGCGAAAAAGTTGTCTTGGAAGGAGATATTTCTCCAAATCTCCATCCCGCCACAGACTGGGACAGCGGTACAGACAAGCATGTGACGGTAATCGGTTCTCCGGGCGACTCTTTTGATATCACCCTTTCCGGGGCAAATATATCCAATG
>JAITPU010000061.1 GCA_031289235.1 Eubacteriales Family XIII. Incertae Sedis bacterium | reverse complement strand
GCGCTTACAGTTCAAAAAGTTGCCCGTAAGCGGGCGGGGAGCCTCTGTTTTCCTCGAAAGAACAAAGAATATTGCGGGAATACGGGCGGAGCCTTCACGAAGCGCTTCGGCGCGGTTCCTGAGGGGATGACAGCGGTTCCCTTGTCGATGTTTGAATACCCGCGAAAGTTTTCCGCTATCTGGCTGAGCGATAACCGGCTTCAGCGGGACGCGGAAGATGTGTACGTCTGAAGCAGCCAATTGGATTGAAAAGAAGCCCGAAACAGGCGGCAGGTGTGCGATGCGTGGCGGTCAAGGCGGTGAAATATAGATAATAACTTGGAATATCTGGTGACTAAAGAAGACGAGGTCTTCAAGGTGCGAGAAATTTTAAAGCGCCGCCTCGCGCTTTCCTCCCGCCTCATGCGCAAGCTGAAAGATCGCGGCGGCGTCACCGTAAACGGCGCGGGAGTGAAGCTGAATTCAAAGCTTAAGGCGGGC
This sequence comes from Eubacteriales Family XIII. Incertae Sedis bacterium, assembly GCA_031289235.1. Classification (GTDB taxonomy): domain Bacteria; phylum Bacillota; class Clostridia; order Peptostreptococcales; family Anaerovoracaceae; genus JAITPU01. The sequence continues at coordinate 6,514 of JAITPU010000061.1, read as the reverse complement.
GGACTGCTCGCCGTGCGTTTTCCCGAAGAAATCAGCGGCTTTGAACCGGAACCCATTCCCATTTCCGTGATTTATGAGGATGACGACCTGCTGATCATAGACAAACAGGCCGGCTTTGTCGTGCATCCGACCAAGGGCCACCCCGCCCATACCGTCGCAAACGGAGTCATGCACCATATGCTGGAGCGGGGAGAGGCTTACAGAATACGCTTTATAAACCGGCTGGACATGGATACGACAGGCGTTCTTCTCGTGGGGAAAAATTCATACAGCCAGCACAGTTTCGCCAGGCAGGCCGCGCGAAACGCCGGGAAAGACAGCGTGAACGCTGAGGGAGACGTCGAAGGGAACGAGAGCGCTGTCGAAAAGAAATATCTGGCCGTTGTAAACGGCGCGATAACGGAGGAGGAAGGCGCGGTCAATCTGCCTATCGGCAAGGAAGACGAAGACAGGGTGAAGCGCGCCGTACTCGCGGGAGGCCATCCCGCGACGACTCGCTACAGGGTTCTGGAAAGGTTTTCAGGAGCTTATACCCTGCTTGAACTCGTCATAGAAACGGGAAGGACGCATCAGATCCGCGTACACATGGCACATATAGGCCATTCCGTAGTGGGAGACGCGCTTTACGGGCGTAGCAGCCCAAAGCTCATCGAACGCCAGGCCCTCCATGCCGCGTCGCTTTCTTTCCCGCATCCGCGGACAGGCAAAACCATGAAGGCGGAAGCTCCGCTGCCGGAGGATATAGAACGGCTGCTGCAAAGGCTCCGTTCACACTGAGCGGGCTGTTGGCGGCTAAACGCGGCAGGCTGCGTCTAAACTGCCGGATCAATATTTGCGTTGCGAAGCGCCAAGCGACATGAGTTTTAACGCCAAATCGTTGTTTTTATCCGCCAGAGTAAAAGATTCCAGCTTGTTCACATTGACTCGCATCGTGTTGGCCTGCTCTTCCGTAAGCCTGCCGCGCTCCAGAAATTCGCTGATTACTTGGCGTTCCACATCGTAGCCTTTCAGCATTTCATTTTCATATTCCTGATTCAGGCGCGCGTGGAGCGCGTCTCCGTAAAGTCCTTCCATGACCTGCCCCGCCAAGTCGATGCGCCCTTCGATCAGTTCTCCGATCAGCTCGTCCGAATAACGGCCGCGCATACTGTCGAGCCCTTTGATTACGATATCCGTCTGCTGCCAGAACAGATCCTGCAGATCCTGCCAGTGCTCGCCGGACGGCGTCACCGACAGCCGGTTTTCGTCGCGCCGCTTGCCTTGATTCTTATCCGAGTTTTCGTCCTGATTTTCTCGGCGCCTGAATTTTTGCACCAGTATTCGCTTAAGCCCTGACAGCCGGAACGCCGCTTTGACCGTAAGCGCGCCCGTTTCCAGTTCAAGCATTATCGAAAGAATTTCGCGATAGACTCGATAGACGCGGTGAGGGAACTCTTTGTTCCGGGTGTTTTTCACAAGGGCTTTCATTTCAGTCTGACGCACGAATTCTCTGAGGGCCCGCAGTTCCTTTTTTTTAGACTTTTCGTATTCCGCGCGTTCGAGAGCCCGGATGCGTTTTTGATAATTTACGATTACCGCGCCCCAATGCTCGTCCCTCCGCGCGCGCATCCGCGCCGCCACCTCCTTCAACACCGCGATTTTCCAACCGTTCGCCACGCGGGTCTTCGAGGATGGCTCCGTGATCAGCGGCAACAGGATAAAGGCCAGCGCTAAAGACAATATTATGACGCCTCCGGTGATAAACATCAGCAAGGGCCTTTGGACGAAAGCTTCGTTTCCGCCGAGTAAGTGCGGCAGGGAAAAAGCTGTGGCAAGACTGACCGTGCCTTTCACGCCCGAAATGGTCAGAATCAGCGCGCCTTTCAATTTGTCCGAGATATTGCCGTCGACGGCGCCTCTCGCCAAGAAGATCACGCTTACAAAGCGTACAGCCAGGAAGACAAGAGTTACTATCACGATGACTAATACCAGAAACGCATGGGAATAAGTCCTGTCTTCCCAAATCTGATATGCGATTTCCGGCAGTTGCAGGCCTAACAGCAGGAAAACCAGCGAATTCAGCGTAAAGGTCAGCATGCCCCACATCGTATCCTTCGCAACGGCGAGATCGGCTTCGAAAAGCTCGGTATTTTTGAATTCCAGCGCCTGCCGGCTGCCGGCGGCGACTGCCGCCAATATTCCGGAAACGCCGCACAGTTCCGCCGCCATATAACACAGAAAGGGCATCAGCAGTTCGATGAGCATATAAGAGGCCGTGCTGCGGACGGATAATTTCTTAAGAACGGCGACTATGCCCTGTTTGCCTGATGATATCAGAGAGCCTATTAAAAATCCGCCCGCGCATACGACGATGAGCTTTCCCAGCGCGTCTCCGGCCGAAAACGTTCCGGTCAGCAACGCGGCAATGGCGAATTGGAACGATATGACGCCCGACGCGTCGTTGATCAAGCCTTCGCCTTTTAATATGCTCATGAGATTTCTGTTGATTTTGACTCTGGCTGACATGGAGGATACCGCTACGACGTCGGTGGGCCCTAAAACGGCGCCCAGCGCGAAGCAGGCCGCCAGAGGGATTAAAGGGATCAACAAGTGTACGGAAAATCCTACCGCGAATACCGTGATGAACACTAAGAGAAAAGCCATGCCGAACACGGGTTTCTTCATCTTCCAAAGAGAAGGCAGGGAGGTCTCTTCGGCTTCACGGAACAGCAACGGCGCGATGACTAAGGCCATGAATATCTCCGGTTCCAGTTCCAGAGTTTTTCCGAGCTGCGTCAGCCCCAGCAGACAACCTAACGCGATCTGGAGCAGGGTCAGCGGCAGCTTGGGTAAAAGATTCCCTAAGGTATTGGAGAACACGATAGCGAACAGAATGGTTATGACTATGGTCGTTATCTCCATAATATACCTCCGCCAGGGCTTCATTGCATAGATTAGATTTACACCTTATCACTCCGGACCGCTCCGGCAGCTAAATGCAGGCGAGCATTCAAACGCGCGGTTTTTCCCGCGTCCCGGCTCTGAATCGCCTTATTCGGCCGTCAGAGCTATAATACAACTATTTTATTATAATTTGATGAAAAAAGATATGCAAGATTTTTTGCTTTCAATAATCTTTGCTACAATTCGTTACTATTCAGATGTAGGCGTCAACAGGGCTGAAAGCGGGGTGTCCGCTCCGCTTCACGCGCTGGCGCTGCGCGCCAACATGCGTCCGCCGTGCGGTCGCGCTCTGCGCGGCCCCGGACATGCCCGCAAAGGCGCTCCGCGGAAAGCCCCGCATATAGTCCACTGCCGATGGATGTTTGGATCGTAACCCGAAATTGCGCTCAAGGTTCTGAAAATTTTCGCCTTCCCTTGCGCGGACAAGAAAAAAATAGTAAGATAGTTATTATTCCAATGTTTAATTATCGGAGCAACAAACTACATAAACGGCGAAGAAAGCGGAAGCGCGCTTTGCTCGCGCGGCCCGAGAGCAAAAGCGTCCGCTGCGGAGCCGTAATCCGGCCGCGAAAAAAAGACAAACTGAAAAGGAGATAGGATAAGATGGCAAAGATCTATTACGAAAGCGATTGCAACCTTTCGCTGCTCGACGGAAAAACCGTAGCGATTATCGGCTACGGCAGTCAGGGGCACGCCCACGCGCTGAACCTGAAAGAAAGCGGCGTGAATGTCGTCGTCGGCCTTTATGAAGGCAGTAAATCCTGGAAGGAGGCTGAAGCCGCCGGGTTAAAAGTAGCCACGGCGTCCGACGCTGCGAAGGCCGCAGACGTCGTCATGATCCTCGTGCCTGACGAGAAGCAGGCGGATATTTACGACGCTGATATCCGGCCGAACCTTTCGGAAGGAAAGCTGCTCATGTTCGCCCACGGTTTCAACATACATTTCCGGCGGATCATTCCGCCTTGCGATGTGGATGTGGCCATGATCGCGCCCAAAGGCCCGGGTCATACGGTGAGAAGCGAATACAGGGAAGGCAGGGGCGTTCCGTGCCTCGTAGCCGTTCACCAGGACGCTTCCGGCAAAGCGAAAGACTTGGCTCTCGGCTATGCGGCCGGCATCGGCGGATCTAGGGCAGGAGTGCTTGAGACAACTTTCAGGCAGGAAACGGAAACAGACCTGTTCGGCGAGCAGACCGTGCTGTGCGGCGGCGTCACCGCCCTTATGCAGGCGGGTTTCGAGGTGCTGGTGGAAGCGGGTTATGACCCGGCAAACGCGTATTTCGAGTGTATTCACGAAATGAAGCTCATAGTCGACCTCATCTATCAGGGAGGATTCGGCAGAATGCGTTATTCCGTGTCGGATACGGCGGAGTACGGCGATTACGAGGTCGGGAAACGCATCATCACAGAGGATACCAAAGCGGAAATGCGCAAGGTGCTCGCGGAGATACAGGACGGTACTTTCGCGCGCGAATGGATCGCGGAAAACAAAATGGGCCGGCCTCATTTCCTCGCCTGCAGAAGGATAAAACAGGAACACGAACTGGAAAAGGTAGGCAAGGAACTCCGCAAGATGTATTCATGGAATGAAGAACAATAGACAAAAACATGTTCTTGGACGACGGGTGAAGCAATGTTGTTAAAAGGTTCACAAATCATAATGGAATGCCTCATGGAGCAGGGCGTGGATACTATTTTCGGATATCCCGGCGGCCAGATCATGCCTCTATATGACGCGCTTTACGACTATACTTCTGACGGGCGGATCAGGCACGTGCTCACCAGCCACGAACAGGGGGCGGCGCACGCCGCCGACGGCTACGCCCGCTCCAGCGGCAAGGTCGGCGTATGCTTCGCCACAAGCGGGCCGGGCGCCGCCAACACGGTGACGGGCATCGCCACCGCGAATATGGACAGCTCGCCCATAGTCGTGATAACGGGCCAGGTGCCGGGCGCGTTGATAGGAAAGGATTCATTTCAGGAAGTAGACATAATAGGTGTTACGTTAGCTATCGCCAAGCACAGCTTCGCGTGCAGGAGGATGGAAGATCTGGCGCCCGCCGTAAGAGAGGCTTTCCGGATCGCAAAAAGCGGGAGACCGGGACCGGTACTCGTAGACGTTTCCAAGGACGTAATGCAGGAAATGTACGAATATGAGCCCGCCGCCCCGCTCCCTGTTCTCCCGCCGCCCAAGGTGGACGCGCGGGCTGTCGAAACCGTGGCGAAGTGCATAAACGAAGCGAAACGGCCTGTTATATACGCGGGCGGCGGCGTGGTCATATCCGGAGCCTCCGGGGAACTGACGGAACTGGCGGAAAAGGCGGGGATCCCTGTGACCACCACTCTCATGTGCCTTGGGGCCTTTGACCGGCGCAGCCCGCTTTCCCTCGGCATGGCCGGTATGCACGGAGAAACGGACTCCAACATGGCGGTTCATAATTCCGACCTGCTTATAGCGCTCGGAGCCAGGTTCAGCGACCGCGTTACCGGAGACGTTTCACGCTTCGCGCCGGGCGCGAAGATAATACATATTGATATCGATCGTTCGGAAATAGGCAAGAACGTCGCGGCCGATATCTATATAATCGGCGACGTGCGGGACGTGCTTGTGAAACTTCTTCCGCATATAAAGGAGAACGAACGGGCGGATTGGAAGCGCCGGATACACGGCTGGAAGCGCGAAAAGCACGGAAGCCGCGGGAATTTCGGTCCGAACGAAATATTTGCCAAGGTTCGCGAACTGCTGGAAGGCGACGTGATCGTCGCGACCGACGTGGGGCAGCATCAGATGTGGACAGCGCAGAAATGGCCTTTCGAAAAGCCGAGAAGACTCATCACCTCCGGAGGGCTGGGAACCATGGGTTTCGGGCTTGGCGCCGCTATCGGCGCCAAGATTGCGAATCCCGGCAAACAAGTGATCCTTTTCACCGGCGACGGAAGCTTTCGTATGAACTGCGGGGAACTTATTACCGTGTCGGCCTGTAAGCTGCCGATAATCGTGTTTGTGCTGAAAAACGACACTCTGGGCATGGTGCGGCAATGGCAGAAACTGTTCTTCGGCCGGCGGTATTCGGCGACCGACCTGCCCGACGTGGTGGATTATCCCGGGCTGGCCGGGGCGTTCGGCCTTTCCGGCTGGCGTGTGAACAGCGTGGATGCGCTGGAGGACGCGATAAAAACGGCGCTCAGATCCGGACGCGGCGCGGTCATCGCCTGCGATGTGCATATAGACGAGAACGTATGGCCGATAGTGCCGCCGGGAGACGCGATTAACAACCAACTGACGGAAGAATGAGGGAAGAAAAATGGAAAATATTGTTAAAATAACCATACAAAACCTTGAGAGCACCGGGTTTGCCGTCAGATATTTTGAAACGGCGGATGAAGCGGCGGCGGCGATCCTCGGCGAAGTGAAGCCCGGAGAAACGGCCGGATTCGGCGGTTCGATGACTCTTGAGAACATGAGGCTCCGGGAGAGCTTAGAGTCGCGCGGCATAGTTACGTTTTATCACGGTACAGCGAAATCTCCCGCGGAAAGAGCTTCCATACTGGAAAATGAAGCCAGACCCGAC
>JAITPU010000054.1 GCA_031289235.1 Eubacteriales Family XIII. Incertae Sedis bacterium | reverse complement strand
GCGTCCACTTTATTTTCGAGTTCGACCCTTTTCCCGAGCAGTTTGCCTGTTTCAGTCTCAAAGCGCGCGCGCTGTTCATCGGAAAGCCGGTTCACCGAATAGATGATCCCCTTGGAAAGGCCTTTGTTTTCATCAATTTTCAAGCGATATTGTTTCGCGGCGCCGAAGAATCGGTTCATACGCCGCTTGTCGATCATCACGAAGATAAAATTCATCAGTTCCGCGGAAATCCTGCCTTCGAACACCTGTCTTACCGACTCTTTTTTTTCAGCCGCGGTGAGATTCGGCGTAGCGGTCAGCTCAAAAAAAAGCGGCTCTTCTTTGAAAGCCTTCTCAACAGTCCGCAGTTCTTCAGATATGGAGTCCGTTTTCCCCGCGTCCCGCGCGGCTTCAAAGAGAGCGCTTCCGTAAACAGCGTCTACCGTCAATGCTTCCATTCCGATATCTCCGCCTGTTCGATGATGCCGTCGATGAAAGCCGCCTGCTCTTTACGGCCCATTTCTTTTTCCAGAACTTTTTCCGCGGCGTAAAGCGCGAGGGATACGATCTGCCCCCTCATATCCCCTGCGGCCTTTTTGCGCTCCGCTTCAATCTGTTTTTCCGCCTGCGTCAGGATATCGGCGGCTTTCCGCTTGGCTTCGTCTACGATTTCCCCGGCGCGGGCGTCCGCTCTCAGCTTGCTTTCTTTCATCATTGCGCGGCCTTTCGCGTCTATATCCGCAAGCTGCCGATTGTATTCCTCAAGAGTTTCTTTCGCGAGGGCGTTAGTTTGTTCCGCCTCTTCAAAAGCGTCCCTGACGGTCTGCTCTCTTGACAGCATGAAATTATGAACCTTCTCGAAGAAAAATTTTTTAAGTATAAAATATAAAACAAGAAGCGTGACGATGTTCATCACGAGCGTCCAGTTGAATTCTATGAGCGATGTATATTCCAAGTTTTACAGTCTCCTCCCGCCCCTAACCGGCCTTATCGCCGCGAAACGGGGCGAGCATATTTCCGCGCGATTTCCGAACGTTCATCAGGGCCGGCGCGGCCCCGAAGCCTAAAGCATTTCTACCAGCGGGTTGATGAACAGCAGCACTATGGCGACAATGAGGGCGAAGATGCCCGTCGTTTCAGTCACGGCCTGACCGACCAGCATGGTCTTGATTATATCGTTCTGCGCCTCCGGCTGTCTCGCGACGCTTTCGACAGCTTTTCCCGCAACGAAACCCTGCCCGATGCCTATCCCCACGGCGGCGAACATAACAATTCCAGCGCCAAGCGCGGATAATCCGAGCACAAAGGCTTCCGGCGTTACTAATGGCATAACTATTTCCTCCTTTTTACTGATTTGGTTTATATTACCACGGAAGCGGCATTACTCATCGCCGTTTCCGTGAGTTACGATCGCCATGCTCAAAAATACCATCGTGAGCATCGTAAAGATAAACGCCTGCAACACAGGCTCGAAAATATCGAAGAACGCGTTGGCGGGAAGCGGGATAACCGCTTGAAGCAGAGGGACAGGCAGGAGTATCTTTTCGGAAAGCCATCCGAGGCCGTTAAAAATTAACTCCATGATGATGACTCCCCCTAATATGTTGCCGAAAAGCCGGAAGCCGAGCGAAACCGGAAACGAAATCTCCTCTATGACCTTCATGGGGAACATGAACGGATAGGGGTCGGACATATGCTTTATTTTCCCCGCGAACCCCATGGTTTTGAAACCGTTGTACTGGATCAGCAAAAAAGTCATTCCCGAGAGCGCGAAAGTCATGTTCACGTCAGCCGTCGTGGGCCGCAGCCCGAAAATGCCCAACATATTTCCCAGAAGCAGGAACAGAAACAAAGTGCCGACGTAGGGCGCGAAAACTTCACAGCGCTTTCCCATGGTATCGGCAGTAAATTTATAGACAGTGCTTACGATCAGTTCCGCGAACGCCTGCGCTCCCTTGGGATAGCGCTCCAGTTTTCTCACTGACAATAAAGCCGCGGCGGCGATCGCCGCCGCAACGATAAGCCCGAAAAAAACCGTTTCCGTTATAAATACGCCGCTGTCGCCGAACCTGACGATGATCCTGGGGCCGATATTGCGCAAATCGTGCAAATTTATCCCACCTTTATTTCGCTGTGAAACCGTGCAGGAAATATATCGCGGTCTTCAGAGTCACAAAGCCCAAAACAGCGCCCAGCCCCGCGACCCGGCTCATGCGCATAGCCATATAAAAAGCGATTCCGTAAATCAGCATCCGAAAAAGATAAGCGGGGAAATTCAGCATAGGATTCCATCCCGCCAGAATTCTCCGCAGAATCAGTTCCATTATGTTGAAGTTCACGATGGAAACGGCCGTTCCAAGGGCAAGGCCGTAGGCAAAATCTTTGCTCAGGCCTAAAAAAGGCAGGGAAACCGCTTCAAAAATCACTCCCGCGATAACGCCGTACTTAAATATACGACCCTTAAACGCGGCTATCTCTTCCATCTCTTAAATCCGTCGTTTGGCCGGGACAGATCCCGGCGCGTCATCAAAAAACAATAATTTTATTATAAACTCATTTTCCGGAAAGTAAAGATTTTTTCAAAATTCAGCGTATTTCTGAAGAATGTAAAATTAATTGCCCAGAATATATTAGCAGTTACATTAAGCCGCATTGTAAATATCGTTAGCGGTTTTGTACCCGAAGATACGCCTCGGATAGTTGTTCATCCGGTTTTCTATTCGCCGGATATCTTTACGCGTGTATTTTCCGAAATCAACCACAATACACACAATGCAATGTCTTTTTTGCACAATATTTTTACTTCCCGGCATACTCTTCAAACTTCCACAACATATACAATGGGATTGTTCCTGCCTTTCGCTCCATTGATGCAACGAAAGACAGCCTCGGCTCGTACTTCTTGCAATACTCCGTGATTGAGCGCGCGTGAGACGCCCGCCCCGCTTTCACTTCAATGGGAATAATATCCGCGCCGTTCTGCACGACAAAATCCACTTCGGCTCTTCCCGAACCTTCAGCCGTCCAGTAATAAAGCTGTCCGTCAAATATCTTTTTAAGCTCACAGCATACGAAGTTCTCAACCATGGCGCCCTTGAATTCTTTGTAATTATCTGTTTTGTCAAGCACAACCGACGGCGGCAAATTAGCCAAGCGTCTGAGTATGCCGATATCAGCGAGATACAGCTTGAAAAACGTGTGGTTCGCGTAGGCGGATAGAGGAAAACCCGGCTTTTCAATATTCTCAACCTTATAGACCAAACCGGATCTGATAAGCCATTCCAACGCATCTTCCAAGTCTTTTGCCCGCCAGCTTTTCTTTACCTTGCTAAATATAAATTTGCGGTTTTCTTTTGAAAGCTGGCTCGGTATGGCGTTCCAAATCGCGGATAGTTTGGGGAATTGGCTGATTGGCGCATATTTCGCAAAATCATTCTCATAGCTTTTGATAATCTGCGCTTGCAATTTGTCAACTTGCTCAATGCTCTTATTGTCCATCCAGCTTTGCACAACTTCCGGCATACCGCCAACGACTTGAAAATCACGATATTTTTCGATTAGCAGGGTGGAGAAACTATCCAAAACATCCTCAAAAGAGTCGTCTTTGAGCGCATGTGCAAGCGTGGCGTTTTGAGCAAGCAAAAATTCGTAGAAATTCATTGGAAACAGTGTCAGAAACTCCACCTTGCCGACAGGGAAAGAAGTTTCTTTCGGAACAGCAACCCCCAGCAGCGAGCCGGCGGCGATAATGTGATATTCCGGCGCGTCTTCATTAAAATATTTAAGCGCGGTTAAAGCTTTGCCGCAACTTTGGATTTCATCAAATATAATAAGCGTTTCACGCGGTTTAATGTCTTTATCTCTGCTGATCGACATATCTTTAATGATTCTATGCGGCTTCAGGTCGTTCTCGAAGAAATCCGCCAAATTTTTGTCTTCATCGAATTTGCAATAAAATACATCGTTATAATATCTGTCGCCAAACTCTTTTAATAGATATGTTTTGCCGCATTGCCGCACTCCCTGAAGGATAAGCGGCTTCTTGCCGGGGTTTTCTTTCCACGCATGCAAAGCATTCATCAAGGTTCTTTCCATTCAACTTCACCTCTGATACTGTTTTCCGCCATCCGCTCCAAAATTCGGAGCGGAATCTAAATACAGTATAGCTTTATTATACACAACAAAGCAATAGAGAACAACAAAACAATGGTGTAATTTTGCCAATAGCCTCAGCAAAATTACACCATTCTAACGTTTTATGTTTAACACGCAGCTATGCCGTCAATGCCGACAGCGGAACGACGTTGACGCCGTCCGATCTGCGGTACGCGAATCCATTGCCGGTAATTACAGTCAGCGCGGCGGGCGCTTTCACCTTTTCCGTGTCGATTTTGGCGGCGAATTTCAGCAGATTATTCGCTGCGTCGTCAGCCGCGCCCATGCCGAGCTTGATTTCAAACGCACCCCACGTCCCGTCCGCATACTCGACGACGGCGTCTATTTCAAGCCCGCGCGAGTCGCGGTAGTGGAACACTTTCCCGCCGTTCGCTTCCGCATAAATCCGCAAATCCTTTATGGCGAGGGATTCAAAGAGCAGCCCGAAATAGTTCAAATCCGCCGTCAACTTGTCAACAGACAGGCCGAGCGAGCCGACCGCCAGCGACGGGTCGGCGAAATGACGCTTCGGGACTTTTCGGAGCATATCCGACGAGCGGATGTGCGTGTTCCATGCGGG
>JAITPU010000070.1 GCA_031289235.1 Eubacteriales Family XIII. Incertae Sedis bacterium | reverse complement strand
TGGATTCTTTAAAAAGTCTGAAATCATGCTGTTTTCCGTTTGCAAAAGACGTGCAAATGATTTGCCAGTTCTTCTTGTCCACAACCACCTGTGTTTTCTACGCACAGTTTCGACTTCCTTCCGCGCCGTTTGTGCTTTTCCGCATATGCTTTTTGGAGTATTTCCACCATATTGTTGAAGGTTGAGCGCTTTACCCCACAAATCCTACGGAATTTTGTGTCCGGGTAAGTTCTTATAATTTTCGTATTTCATGCTCCCATTTTATCATATTATTATTAATTTCGCAAAAAATCTATTGATCCACATGTTTTTTTAGAATATGCGTTACAAGTCGTTTGCGTTTGACCGGATTCTTTCAAAATAGTATAATTGTTTCGGCCTCGGAAAGCGGGGAGAGAGCGGGGATGGCGCGCGAAAACTGAAACGCTCAATTGACGCCTACCTTCGAACAGTAACCCGCAGGAGATAAACAGATATGGCGATAGCGACAGTCCTTTCCCAAATCGCGAGCGTGTTTTTCATGGTATTGTTAGGTTATATCGCCAACCGGGCCGGATGGCTGCCCGCGGAATCCGGCAAGTATCTTTCAAAAATAGTCATCAACATCGCGGCGCCCTGCGCGGTCATACAGTCGATAACCCGGCAGGCAATGGACAGCGAAACCGTCGCCGTCATGCTTACGATCTTCGGCGTCGGCACGGCGACGTACATCCTTTCGTGGCTGATATCCGCGGCGTTTTGCGAGGTGTTCAAAGTAGCCCGGGAGGATCGTGGAATATTCCAGAATTGTATCATTTTTACAAATAATGGTTTTATGGGTTTGCCGGTGGCGAACGCGATGTTCGGGCAGGAAGGCGTGTTTTATCTGGTGCTGCTGAACGTGGTGATGCTCCTCCCTCTTTACACTCTGGGAGTCGCGCTGCTGCGGAGAAATCGCGGGCTTCACGGCGACCGCAAAGAACCGTTTTGGCTGAAACTGCGCGCGATGCTGAACATACCCATTGTTTCCGCGTTGGCGGGACTCGCGATTTTCGTGCTGCAAATCCCCATTCCCGAAAATGTGAACGCAGTCATAGACTCTTTGGCCTCCATGATGTTTCCGCTCGCGATGATGACCATAGGTATACAGCTTACAGCCAGCAAGCCGCGGGAAGTGATGCTCAATCACAGGCTGAACGCCATGGTGGTCTTTCGTCTCGCGGTCATCCCGCTCGTCACATTTTTGCTCCTGCTGCCGTTCGGACTTGACCGTCTGATGGCCGGAATCATCGTGCTGAACGTAACTTTTCCGTGCGCTGCGATGCCGGTGGCTCTCGCGGAAGAATACGGGCAGAACGTGAAGCTGGCGGCGGAAGGCACTTTCCTTTCGACGTTGTTTTCCATGATTTCACTGCCGATTGCCGGTGTACTTTTGACTTTATATGTTGTATAATCATCGTAGTTGCTTACTATGCAAAGGCGGCCGCCGACGGGGCGGGATGCGCGGGTTTCTGTCGAGCGCCTTTGCGGGCGGAGCCAGAGCCGCGTCCTGCGCGGCAGCCGGCGGTATATAGCTTTGGATATCGACTGTAATTGTCCAAAACTTTTCACAAAGCTACGGGAGACAAGCGATGCGCAGACTGGGCCTGTTGTTCGGAGGGCGGTCCGGCGAACATGAAATCTCGATACTGTCCGCCGCTTCTATGATTGAGGCGATCGACGGAAACCGGTATGAGATCGTGAAGATCGGCATAAATAAAAGCGGCGGCTGGTATCTGATAGAAAAAGATATGAGCGGGATCGAAAGCTTGGACGACGACAGACTGAAAACGCTGATCCCTGACGGTTCGGGCGCGCAAACCGGCGGCGCGGCGAAGCCCGTCAGTCCGGGGGACATACCCGCTCTTGTGGATTTCGTGTTTCCGGCGCTGCACGGGCCTTACGGCGAGGACGGCAGAATGCAGGGCCTTTTGGAGACGCTGAACGTTCCATATGGGGGCTGCGGGGTCGCCTGCTCCGCCGTCGCCATGGATAAGATTTTCACGCGCGAGATATGGGCGCGCGCCGGGCTGCCCGTTTGCGGACATGTCGCCCTGTTTGCCGAAGATTACAAAGCGGATCCGGGCGGCGAAATCGACGCTGTTGAGAGTGCTTTGGGCTATCCTGTATTCGTAAAGCCCGCGAATCTCGGTTCGAGCGTCGGCATAAGCAAGGCGAAAAGCAGGGAAGGCCTGAAAGAAGGCATTGCGGAGGCGCTGAAATACGACAGGCGGCTGATAGTCGAAGAGTGCGTGAACTGCAGGGAACTGGAAACGGGGGTTTTGGGAAACCGGCAGGTGCTGTCCGCGGCCGTGGGCGAGATAATTCCCGCGGCGGAGTTCTACGATTATGAATCAAAGTACCGCGACGCGGGAACCGCGATCGTCGTCCCTGCGGATATCCCCGCGGATACGGCGAAGGAGATCAAAAACCTGGCGGAAAAAGCTTACTGCGTGCTGAACGGGGAAGGTTTCGCCAGAGTGGATTTCTTTTTGGAGCGTGAAACGGGCAGGATATTTATCAATGAAATCAACACTATACCGGGGTTTACAAAATACAGTATGTTCCCCCTCCTGTGGAAAGAGGCGGGGCTGCCTTACGGGGAATTGATTGAAAGGATAGTGGAATTGGGCTATGAAAGATATTTTTCTGAAAATCATCGGAAAGCAAACGGTTTCGGGGGATGAGGGCGAGCAGATAGAGTTTATAACGGAAGGCAAGTATTACGAGGAAGACAGTTCAGTCGTGCTGCTGTATAATGAGAGTGAGCTTTCCGGCATTGAGGGCTGCGTCACCAGCCTCAGGGTGACGGGGGACAAGATACGCATGGAGCGCAGCGGCGGGATCGTCAGCATGGATACCGCTATAGAATTCGAAAAAGGAAAGCGCTTCAAGGGCTATTACGACACTATGTTCGGCACCCTTGAAATGGAAGTTTTAACAAATAATGTAAAAAATCATCTGAAAAAAAATCCGGCGAAAGGTTTTTTGGATATTGAGTATATAATCAGCCTGAAAGGGCTGTTGGAAAGCCAGAGCCGGCTGAAGATAGAAATTATGTAGTTTACCAATGTTCAAACGGGACGGAAGGGCGTATGCGATGGGTTTTGTTCATCTGCATGTACATACCGAATACAGCTTGCTGGACGGCGCCGCGCGCATAAAGGATATAATCGCGGCGGCGAAGGCCTTCGGCATGGAATCTCTCGCGATCACCGATCACGGCGTGATGTTCGGCGTGATGGAGTTTTACAAAGAGGCGAAAAAGCAGGGAATACATCCAATCCTCGGTTGCGAGATATATACCGCCGCCCGCTCAATGTCGGATAAGGACGCCGAAAAAGACAAGCGCCAGGGGCATCTTGTGCTTCTCGCAAAAAACATGGCCGGGTATAAAAATCTGATGAAGATCGTTTCGGCGGGTTTTACCAAGGGATTTTATTATAAACCCAGAGCGGACAAGGAGCTTCTGAGAGAACATTCAGAAGGGCTCATAGCCCTGTCGGGCTGTCTTGCCGGAGACGTTCAGAGGCATTTGCTGCGCGGCGATTATGATGCGGCCCTATCGGAGGCCGTTGCCCTGCGGGACATATTCGGAGATGGGAATTTTTATCTTGAATTACAAAATCAGGATTTGCCGGAGGAGCGGCAGATACTGCCGGAAATGCTGCGCCTCAGCGAAGAAGCGGGTATCCCTGTCGTAGCGACCAACGACGTACACTATGTGCGGAGACAGGACGCGGAAGCCCATGATGTGTTGCTGTGCATCCAGACAGGCAAGACAGTGGACATGGAAGAGCGGATGCGCTTCCCTAACGATGAGTTTTATCTGAAATCGGAAGAAGAGATGACGCCGCTGTTCCGGGATATTCCGGAAGCGATTTCCAATACCGCGAAGATCGCGCGGGAATGCGATGTGGAGTTTTCGTTTGACGCGCTGCATCTTCCCGAGTTCGCCGCTCCGGAAGGCGTGAACAACAGAGATTACCTCAGGTCTCTCTGCGAAAGCGGTATGCGGCGACGTTACGGAACACCGCCGCCGGTTTTGGAAGAACGGTTGGAATACGAACTGTCCATCATCGAAGATATGGGATACGTGGAATACTTTCTCATCGTCTGGGATTTCATACGCTACGCGCGGGAGCGCGGCATAGTGGTCGGCCCGGGCAGAGGTTCCGCGGCGGGAAGTCTCGTCGCCTACGCGCTGCAAATCACGGATATAGATCCGATAGAATATAATTTGATTTTTGAGCGTTTTTTAAATCCGGAACGCGTCAGCATGCCGGATATCGACATCGACTTCTGCTACGAGCGGCGAGGCGAGGTGATAGATTACGTCATCGAAAAATACGGCGCCGACAGGGTTGCGCAAATCATCACTTTCGGGAGGATGAAGTCAAAGGCGGTGGTGCGGGATGTGGGCCGCGTGCTGAAAATGCCTTACGCGAAAGTGGACGTCATCGCGAAGGCAATCCCGTTCGACCTGAAGATGACGCTGGACAGGGCGCTGCAGACGAGCGCCGCGCTGAAAGAGGAGTACGAGCGCGACAGGGAAGTAAAGCGGCTGCTGGATATGGCGAAGAGCCTTGAAGGCATGCCCAGACACGCGTCCACTCACGCCGCGGGCGTGGTGATTTCCAGGGAAAGCATGGATGAATACGTTCCGCTTTATCTCGTGGAAAAAGGCGTCAGCACCCAGTTCCCCATGGGGACCATTGAGGAATTAGGGCTGCTGAAAATGGATTTCTTAGGCCTTCGAAACCTCACCGTGATCAGGGATGCCATAGAGATGGTCCGGAGGAATCATGGACTGGAGATAGATTTTTCCAAAATCAAACACGACGATCCGGAGGTGTTCGAACTGATCGGCAGCGGAAACACACAGGGCGTGTTTCAGATGGAAAGCGCGGGGATGACGCAGTTTATGCGCAACCTGCGGCCCGACTGTTTTGAGGACATTGTGGCGGGAATATCCCTCTATCGTCCGGGACCGATGAAATCAATACCCGCCTATATAGAAAACAAAAAGAATCCGCAGAATATAGAATACGTCGATCCCAGCCTCGCGCCCATACTCTCCGTGACATACGGCTGTCTGGTGTATCAGGAACAGGTGATGCAGATAGTGCGCGATCTGGCGGGTTACACCTATGGGCGCAGTGATCTGGTGCGCCGCGCCATGAGCAAGAAAAAAATGGACGTCATGATGCGGGAGGAACACAATTTTATTTTCGGCAGGGATAATGAAGACGGCAGCGTGGATATACCGGGCTGCGTGCGCAACGGTATTCGGGAAAAAGCGGCGAAGGAAATATACAGCCAGATGGTGAGTTTCGCGGAGTACGCTTTCAACAAGTCCCACGCCGCCGCTTACGCAGTCTTAGCCTACCAGACGGCGTGGCTGAAAACCCGGTATCCCATAGAATTTATGGCGGCGCTCATGACCAGCGTCATGGGTGATGCGGCGCAGATCGCGAAATACGTGAGGAATTGCGGTGAAATGGGCATAGAAGTGCTGCCGCCCGACGTCAACGAGAGCGAGAAAAAATTCAGCGTACATGACGGCAAGATCCGTTTTGGGCTGTTGGGCGTGAAAAATGTGGGAGAGGGGGCCATCGACGCCATCATAAGCGCGAGAGAGAAAAACGGAGCGCCGGATAATATATTCCGGTTTATAGACGGTCTGGACATCGGCGAGATCAACAAGAAGGCGATAGAAAGCTTCATCAAAGCGGGCGCGCTGGATTGTTTTAGTCCCAACAGGGCCCGCCATCTGAGCGTCTTTGAGGGGTTGGTCGAATCGGCGCAAAACAACGCGCGGAAGATGGTCGAGGGGCAGATATCCATGTTTCAGACGGGCGATCGCACGCTGGGAGGCGCGGAAGCGGCGGAGCGGCTCCCGGATGTGGTCGATTTTACAAAGGCCGTGCGCATGAGCATGGAAAAAGAGGTGACAGGCATGTATCTGTCGGGGCATCCTCTCGCGGATTACAAACACATCATAGACAAGATCGCGACAGTCAGCGCCGACGAAATCACCCATTACCAGGAAAACCCGCGTATCCGCGACAATATGAAAGTGCTTTTGGTGGGCATGATCGGCCGCCGGAAAACGCTGATCACCAAAAGCAATAAGATGATGGCTTTCCTCAATGTGGAGGATATGACAGGCGTTGTGGAAGTGCTGGTGTTTCCCAACGTGTATGAAAGATGCCTGAACGGGATCTCTGAGGACGCGGTGATTGTCGTAAGGGGCAGCCTGAATTTCAGGGAAGACGAACAGCCCAAGATCATCGCCGATAAGATAACCCCGATCACCGTCGCCGAAAAATATTATGAGAAAAAAGGAGGAAAACATAATAAGACCGTTGCGGCTTCTAATGTTTAGCCGGCGGAGCAATAAGTTATTATAAATTACGAAAAAACTTGGGAACGAAGAAACGGAAAGAGGTGTTAAATTTGAAAAGGATAGGCGTGTTGACCAGCGGCGGAGATTCTCCCGGCATGAACGCGGCGATCAGGGCTGTGGTGCGCGTAGGCATTTACAGTGAAATGGAAGTATATGGAATAGAAAGGGGCTATGAGGGTCTGATAGCCGGCGATATCAAGGAAATGTCGATATCTTCGGTTTCCGATATCATCCAGCGCGGCGGGACGACGCTGCGCACGGCGCGAAGCGCGTATTTTATGGAAGAGGACGGCTTTAAACGGGCCATGGACATGCTTGAAAATTTCGAAATCGAAGGGCTTGTCGTGATCGGCGGGGACGGGTCGCTGGCCGGCGGCCTCACGATTTCGAAGAGCGGAGTTCCTGTGATCGGGCTGCCGGGCACAATAGATAACGACCTCGCTTATACCGATTACACCATCGGCTTCGATACGTCCGTGAACACAGTGCTGTCCGCCATCGGCAATATCAGGGATACCTCCTCCTCACATGAAAGGAGCACTGTTATTGAGGTGATGGGAAGGCGCTGCGGCGATATCGCGCTTTTCGCGGCGCTCACCGGAGGCGCCGAAATTGTTCTGATTCCGGAAGAAGAACCCAACATCAACTCGATCTGCCGCAGGCTGATTCAGGGGAAAAACAGGGGAAAACAGCACAGTATCATCATGAAGGCCGAGGGGGTCAATATTTCTTCTCAGGAGCTTGCGGATATCATCACGGAGAGAACCGGCCTTGAGACAAAGGTCGTGGTGCTCGGCTACGTTCAAAGAGGCGGGACTCCCAGCGCGAGGGACAGAATGCTGGCGAGCTGCATGGGCCACAAAGCGGCGGAGCTTCTCAAAAATAACAGCGGCAGCAGGGCTGTGGGGATCAGAGGCACGGAAATAGTGCATTACGATCTGGAAGAAGCTCTGAACATGAAACGATCCTATGATCAGTCTATTATGGAACTTGCCGATATTCTTTCGATGTAGCCGTCGGCTTTAACTACCATTTGTACACAAAATAATTAATTGTATGCAAATCGGTCAGGCGGGTATTATCAGCAGTTTTGCGCGGCCTTCCAGCCGCCTGCTCAAAAGCGCGGGTATGGTGGATTCTTCGTCCGATTCTCTGGATTCGCCTATTACGACGTAATCCACATGTTCTTTCTTCACTTGGTCTATCAGCGTGTCTAAAATATGGTTGGACCGCACTACCGTAAGGCTCGCGCCGTATTCGAGGGCTTTTTCGTAAAGATAATCCAGCGCCTCGCCTTCTTTTGTGTTGCCTAAAAATTTAAACTGATAATGGGCGACGTGGA
Organism: Eubacteriales Family XIII. Incertae Sedis bacterium; assembly: GCA_031289235.1. Taxonomy (GTDB): domain Bacteria; phylum Bacillota; class Clostridia; order Peptostreptococcales; family Anaerovoracaceae; genus JAITPU01. The sequence goes on along the minus strand of JAITPU010000070.1, from coordinate 12,459 downwards.
TGATGGACAGTTCGCCGTCCTCGTTTCCCAGAAACTCGCGGCCGTACTGAATGAGCCTGTCGCAGGTTTTTTGCTGGGTGACGCAAACCATTACGTTTTTTTTCATATGTCTGTTCCTCCGCGGATCGACAGGCGTTGAAACGGCTGTCTTTGAACGGCAAGCGTTTAATCGCCGTGACGATAATATTATACAAGACCCGCGGGGCGGAGTAAACAAGCGCAAAAAGATTTTCTTTACAAGGCCGGCGCTTTTGAAGTAACATGTTTCCGGCGGCTGAATACAGCGAGCTGCGGCGGTCTTTTCCGCCGCCCTGCCCGCGTTTAATCGCCGGCCCTGCTGCCGATGTTTGAATAGTAACCGCGGCGGCGGTTTGATGAGGTGAAAATGGACGACACGCCTGATAAGAACAAGCGCGGCGCGGAGAGTTCCGGCCGTAAAGACGCTGACCGGCATAGCGAGAGACTGAAGGCCGGGGGAGACCTTAGCGCTCCTGTGAATTTTGATATGAAAACCAGGGCGATATCCATCGCGGCCCTGATATTGATACTCATTACACTCTGGTACATGCTGAATCTGGTTCTCCTTACCTTCATCTTAACTTTTGTTTTCTACCACTTTCTCGCGGTGGTGCGGAAGCGCTTGGTCGGATTGCCCTTCAGAATACCGGACGGTATCCTGCTTACGCTTTTATACGCCGTTGTTTTCTCGCTTATCGCGGTGATCGGCGTCAAGCTTTCGCCCGTGATTGTGTCGCAGCTGACCGAAATATCCAAGATCTTTTTGAATTTTGATTTCAACCGATTCAGGATGGCGTTGCCGCCCACCGTTTCGGAGTTGATTATGTACGTCGACCTGAAGCCTTATATCAGCAGCTTGGGAGAGACTATGGCGGGCTTGATCGCCAAGGCCGGCGTTTTTGGCGTCAATTTTTTGCTTGCTATCCTTCTCAGCTTTCTTTTTCTGCTGGAAAAGCCGAAAATCAAGAAGCTGGGCGAAGTGATGGAAGAGAGCAAGATATACTTTCTGTATTATTATTTTATGAATTTTGGGCGGAATTTCACAAATACCTTTGCAACGGTGATGAAGGTACAGGTGACGATCGCGTTTGTCAACTGCGTGCTTTCCGTCATCATGCTTTTCATCCTGCGTTTTCCGCAGGCTATAGGTCTCGGCATCATGATTTTCTGTCTCGGCCTTATTCCCGTGGCGGGCATGATCATCTCTCTCGTACCGCTGCTCATCATCGCGTTTAATATAGGAGGTGTCGCGAAGGCCGTCGCCGTGCTCGTGATGGTCGTGATCCTGCACGGCGTTGAAGCCTATATTTTGAATCCCAAACTCATGTCTGAAAAAATATCTTTGCCTGTTTGTTTCGTTTTCCTGATTCTGATAGTCGCCGAACATTATTTGGGCGCATGGGGCCTGCTTATAGGCGTGCCGATATTCATCTTTTTGCTGAATATCTTTGAGGTGGATTACCGTAAGGCCGACGCGTCCGGCCGCAAATTCCGAAAAACTCGGGGTGAGAAACATATTACAAAAGAATTGTAATCTTATTTTTCTGGTGTTATAATAGCCGCGGCGGTCGTTTGGAATTAAAGATTGTCAAGTGAAAATCTGCGATATATTATTACAGGCGGCCGGATTTTCGCGGTATTGCGCGGTGTTATTTCCGAAAAGATCAATAAAGGTAATATATGACGATATCACTGACGGAGTTTATGAGCCAGCTGGTCTCGAATCCCGTATTTCTTGTCACGGCCCTGTTTACGCTGGGAGTTATTTTGGTCAATGGCTGGACTGACGCGCCAAACGCCATCGCCACCTGTGTTTCCACCAGATCCATGGGGATGCGGAAGGCGATACTGATGGCGGCGGCGTTTAATTTTTTAGGCGTATTGCTCATGACCATGGTCAACGCGACAGTCGCGCAGACCATATATAAAATGGTAGATTTCGGAGGCGAACCCCGGCAGGCGCTGGTTGCGCTGTGTGCGGCGCTGATCGCCATCGTGCTTTGGGCTACCACGGCCTGGTGGTTTGGGATTCCGACCAGCGAGAGCCACGCACTCATCGCCGGCCTTTCCGGCGCCGCCATCGCGCTTCAGGGCGGCCTTTCCGGCATCAACGGCGAGGAATGGATAAAGGTGATTTACGGGCTGCTCCTTTCGACGGCGATAGGATTCGGCAGCGGATATGTGCTCGTAAAAATCGTCGAAAAGCTGTTTCACAGGATAGAACGCAGTACAGCGTACAGTGTGTTTAAAAACGCACAGATCGCCGGAGCGGCGGGATTGGCCTTTATGCACGGCGCCCAGGATGGACAGAAGTTCATGGGCGTTTTTCTTTTGGGCGTGTTTTTGGCTGAAGGCCGGGGAGATGTCGATGAATTTATCATTCCTCTGTGGCTCATGATATTATGTTCGCTTGTCATGGCGCTGGGTACTTCCATCGGGGGATACCGCATCATAAAAGCCGTGGGAATGGACATGGTAAAACTGGAAAAACATCAGGGTTTTTCCGCGGACCTCGCGGCTGTGCTGTGTTTGCTGGCCGCGTCGCTCTGGGGGCTGCCTGTCAGCACAACTCATACGAAGACGACCGCGATAATGGGCGTCGGCGCGGCGAAACGGGTTTCGTCCGTAAACTGGAAAATCGCCGGTGATATGGTCGTGGCCTGGATTCTGACTTTTCCGGGCTGCGGTCTCATAGGCTTTCTTATGGCTATGCTGTTCATGAGGATTTTTTGAGGAGGAAATTGATGACAGACGCTAAGGGAAATAAATATTTCGACGCTTTTATTGAGATGGTCGGTTATTCCTGCGAAGCGGCGGCGCTGCTGAAAGAGATCATGGAAAATTACGATCCGGGCGCGCTGACGAAATGCATGAAGGATATGCACGAGATAGAACACGGCGGCGATATAGCCAGACATATCATGACAAAGAAGCTGGTCAAAGAATTCATAACCCCTATTGAAAGGGAAGACATCATGGATATGGCCGAGTCCATCGACAAGGTTACGGACAGGATTGAGGATGTGCTCATGCACATGTACATGTTCAATATCCGGGAGATACGGGAAGACGCGCTGAAGATGGCCGGGGTAATCGTGCAATGCTGCGAGGCCCTGAAAGTCGCCATAGACGGATTTTCGGATTTTAGGAAATCCAAGACTTTGCACGAAAAAATCATAGAAATCAACCATTATGAGGAGGAGGCCGACGAGATCTTCATAGAAGCGGTGAGACAGGTCTTCCTGTCCGGCAGGGATCCCGTAACGGTGATAGCCTGGTATCATACGCTGCACGACATGGAGGATTGCTGCGACGCCTGTGAAGATGTCGCGGACGTGATCGAAAGCGTCATGATGAAAAATTCGTAGGAGCGGAGTATGCGCGTTGTCGCCGCCACAAGCAACAGGCACAAGATAAGGGAAATCAAGGACATATTAAGGCCGTTTGGCCTTGAAATCATATCCAAGGGCGAAGCCGGAGCGGACGGTTTTGATATTGAGGAAGACGGTGAAAACTTTGAGGAAAATTCCGAAAAGAAAGCGCGCGTCATAATGGAGGCCGGCGGTCTTGCCGCGATCGCTGACGATTCTGGACTTTTGGTGGATTTTCTCGGCGGCGCGCCGGGCGTTTATTCGGCGCGGTTCGCGGGTGTGGACGGCGGAGACGCGGACGCGGCCAACAACCGGAAATTGCTTGCGCTGTTGCGCGGCGTTCCCGCGGAAAAGCGCGCCGGAAGGTTCGTATCCGTAGTCACCTTAGTTTATCCCGGCGGACGGGCGCTGTCGGCAAGCGGCGTGTGCGAAGGGCGCATCGGGTTTGAAGAGAGAGGCGAAAGCGGTTTCGGATATGATCCGCTCTTTATTCCCGTTGGATTCGAAAAAACCTTCGCCGAGCTTTCGGAGGCGGAAAAGAACAGAATCAGCCACAGGGGCAAAGCTTTGGCGGCGTTGGCTGAGATGATGAGCCGCGAAAAAAATCCGCTCCCTGTTTGATCAGGGATTGACGGGCTTATGCCGGCATAAAGCGGGCGTATAAATGATCCTTACGTAAATTATGCCGGGAACTGACAGAGCGCCGCGGAGTTCGGTTTCGTCTACGCAGGTGTCCACGTCCAGCAGCGTGTAAGCGTAATCGCCTTTGCTGCGGTTCAGCAGGTCGTTGATGTTTATGTCCATATCCGCGAGTATCCCCGTGATCTTGCCCAGCATGGCGGGGATGTTTTTGTTGACGACGCAGACGCGCGACATGGTCGTAGGCGCTCCCATGTTGCATTTCGGAAAATTTACGGAATTGGTAATGTTGCCGTTTTCCAGATAGTCCATAATTTGATTCACCGCCATCCTCGCGCAATTTTCCTCTGATTCCCTGGTGGAAGCGCCGAGATGAGGGATAGACATAACGTTTTCCACGCCGATCAGGTCGTCCGTAGGGAAATCCGTGACATATCTGAGAATTTTTCCCTGCTTCACCGCCTTGATGACGTCCGCGTCTTTCACGATCATATCCCGGGAAAAATTCAGCAGCACCACATGGTTCTTCATCAGTTGAAAGCTTCGCTCGTTTAACATGCCCATGGTATTTTCCATGAAGGGCACGTGGATGGTGATATAGTCGCACTCAGGGAGAAGATTGTCCAGGTTGTCGTATATGGAAACAGCGGAAGAAAGCTCATGAGCGCTTTGCAGCGAGATGTAGGGGTCGTAGCCGAAAACCCGCATCCCCAGACTCTCCGCCGCGTTGGCTACCAGAACGCCTATGGCGCCGAGTCCTATGACGCCGAGCGTCTTTCCCTTGATTTCTTCGCCGGCAAATTTCGATTTGTTTTTTTCCACGGCCTTGGGAACGTCGGATGTCAGCGTCTTCGTCCATTCTATTGCGCCGGGCAGGTTGCGCGCGCTCATAAGCAGGCTCGTGAGCACAAGTTCTTTTACGGCGTTCGCGTTCGCGCCCGGAGTGTTGAACACGACGATCCCTTTTTCGGAACAGCGGTTCACGGGGATGTTGTTTACGCCGGCGCCGGCTCTGGCTATGGCCAGCAGTCTGTCGGAAAAATCCATGGCGCGCATGTCCTGACTGCGGACAATAATCGCGTCCGCGGCGCGCGGATCCGGTGTGATTTCGTATTTATCCGTGAGGCGGCTGAGTCCGGCGCTTGATATTTCGTTGAGCGCGGCTATTTGAAATGTCACGAGAATCCTCCTAATATTGTTTATTGACGATTTACGATATTTCCGGTGACGCTTGAGTGCCTGAGCGGCCAGACGCGGCCGGATTCCGCAAAACAACGGGTAAATTATAGCACTTTACTGGAAGGAGGTAAAGTGTTATAATCGCTTATGGCAGACGGAAACAAGTGACGCGTACTATTCAAACGCGCGTTTTTCCCCGCGTCCGGCGACTAAGTTCACGCCGTTTGGCGACCGCGCCGCGGCAGTGGATGACTATGCAAAGGCGGCCGTCGACAGGGCTGGATGCGGTGGTTTCCGCGCAACTGAAAACATGAAAACCGACATGACAGAGGTAAGCAGCGTGAATGAGAAACGCAGGATATATAATTTTGCCGCCGGGCCTTCGATGCTGCCGCAGGCGGTTTTGGAGAGCGCCGCGAAAGAACTGGTAAGCTATGGTACGAGCGGCATGTCCGTCATGGAAATGAGCCATCGCTCCGCCTGTTTTGAAAATATTCTTCAGACAGCGAAGCAGGATCTTCGGGATCTTATGCGGATTCCGGAAAGCTACGATATTTTGTTTCTGCAGGGCGGCGGGACGCTGCAATTTTCCATGATTCCCATAAATTTGTTCCGGGGAAGCGGGAAGGCGGACTATGTGATAACGGGAGCGTGGGCCGAAAAAGCGGCGGCTGAAGCGGTGAAATTCGGCGACATTCGCGTCGCCGCCTCGTCGAAAGACCGAAATTACGCCTATATCCCGAGGCTTTCCGCGGAGGACTTCCGGCGGGACGCGGATTATGTATACATCACGCTGAACAACACTATTTACGGGACGCGTTATCCTTATATCCCGGATACGGGAGACATCCCCTTAGTCTGCGACTGGTCTTCCGGAATATTGTCGGAAGAGCTGGATGTGACTAAGTTTGGTCTGATCTTTGCCGGAGCGCAGAAAAACATCGGCCCCGCGGGTCTGACCATCGTCATAGCGCGCAGGGACCTTATCGGGCGCGCGCCGGAGAATACGCCGATATACCTTGATTACAAGATCCACGCGGCAAACAAATCTCTGTACAATACGCCGCCCGCGTTCAGTATTTACATGGCCGGCGAAGTGGTCAAATATCTCAAGAAAAACGGCGGGGTGTCCGCGAATGAGCGGCGGAACAGGGAAAAGGCGGAAAAGCTGTACGCTTATATCGACGGCAGCGAGCTTTACAGCGCTCCGGCGGAATATGAGGACCGTTCGCTGATGAACATAGTCTTTGTTACCGGGGACGCGGCCCTTGACAAGAAATTTGTGGCTGAAGCCGGAGAGGAAGGCCTTGCGGAACTCGGCGGCCATCGTTCAGTCGGCGGTATGCGTGCCAGCGTCTATAACGCCATGCCCATTGAGGGTGTGGACGCGCTTATCGGTTTTATGCGGAGATTTGAAACGGAGAACAAGAAGCGGGCGGTCAAATAGCCGGGATTGCTTTATATCGAAAGCAGCGGCGGAGTTTGCCGCTTTGCACGGTGAAAAAATCCCCGCCGTTTTGTTGCCGCGTCTAATTGCCGTAGTGTATAGAAACGCGTCTTACAGAAGGAGATCGGTATGAAATATTTTATCTTGGTACCTGACGGCGCGGCCGACAGACCCATGGGGATCTTGGATGGGAAGACGCCGCTGGAAGCCGCGCGCATGGAGCACATAAACGCGCTTGCCCGGGAAGGTGAAGTGGGAATGGTGAAAACCATACCCGACGGCATGGATCCCGGCAGCGACGCGGCCAATCTTTCGGTTATGGGTTTCGACCCGTCTGTATATCTGACAGGCAGATCCCCGCTTGAAGCGGTGAGCATGGGTATTGAGCTTGCTGATACGGACGTGGCTTTCCGCGCGAACTTGGTGACTCTTGAAGGCGACGGCGCTTATGAGAATTTCATCATGAAAGATCACGGCGCGGGCGATATTTCCAGCGAAGAGGCGAAAATCCTCATAGAACTCATTGATGAAAAACTGGGCAACGACAAAATCAGCTTTTATCCGGGAGTGAGCTACCGTCACGCCATGATTGTGCATGGCGGATCAACGGATTACGAACTCACGCCGCCTCATGATATCTTGGAGCGGGAAATCGGGAAGTGGCTGCCAAAGGGAAAAAGCTCGGAATGTTACTATATTACCAGATTGATGAAAAAAAGCCATAAAATATTGAATGACCATCCTGTGAACCGCGCGCGCGTGGAAAAAGGGCTGAAACCGGCTAATTCCATCTGGGTCTGGGGACAGGGCAGAAAGCCGCAGCTCGTTTCTTTCCGCGAAAAATACGGGATTGATGGTTCCGTCATATCCGCTGTCGACCTGATCAAGGGCATTGGTATTTGCGCGGGGCTTCGCGTCGTGGATGTTCCGGGAGCGACGGGCACGCTGCATACGAACTATGGGGGAAAAGCGGAGGCCGCCATCGGCGAACTCAAAGATGGGCGGGATTTTGTCTATGTCCATATTGAAGCGCCCGACGAGTGTTCGCACCAGGGAAACGCGCGGGATAAGATCAAAGCTCTTGAAGAAATAGATGAAAAGGTTTTTGCGCCGATCCGCGCCTATCTGAAAGAAACGGGGGAGCCTTACCGCATACTCGTTGTTCCGGATCACAGGACTCCCGTCGAAATCAGGACTCATTCTCGGGAACCGTCGCCTTTCGTTTTTTTTGACAGCCGAAACCCCGGGAGTTCGTCGGAGAGCAAAGCGTTTACAGAGGCGTCGGGCGGATCCGGCGCATATTTTGACAGCGGATGCGCGCTCGCGGAATATTTTTTCGCGAAGTGAGATGAGATCGGTTCTCCTCTGGGAGAATTGTATAAAGGATAATTTTCTTCTATGATAATCAAGCGCCGCGGCGTCCCGCGCGAACGGAAGCGGATTCCGGTTGGAATAACTGTATTCCTGCTTTTGACGCTGATTCTTTTCGCACGGTTCGCATGCTTGCCGGATGTCTTCGTCTACGCGGAGAAACCGTGGCCGGAAACGGCCGCGGACGCCGCCGTGCTCATAGACGCGAAATCCGGAGCCGTACTTTACGATAAGAATATGCACAAACCCAAATATCCCGCCAGCACGACCAAGGTGCTGACGGGGCTTTTGGCTGTGGAAAATCTGGATTTTTCCGGCGTGGTGACTATAGACGCGGAGACTCCTTTCACGAAGGGTTCCCGCATTTATCTGCTTGAGGGGGAGCGCGTTACGGTTGAACAGCTTTTTAACGCGATGCTTGTTGAGTCCGCCAACGACGCGGCTGTGGCGATAGCCAGAGAAATCAGCGGTTCTGTAGAAGCGTTCGCCGGCTTGATGAATCAGAGAGCCAAAGAGCTGGGCGCGCTGAACACCCACTTCGTGAACCCCAACGGCCTTGAGAATGAAGAGCATACGACCTCTCCTTACGATCTGGCCCTTTTCGCCGTGGAAGCGATGAAGCACGAGAAATTCCGGAAGGCCGTTTCCACCTACCATTATTACATGCCGCCGACAAATTTGCAGGATGAACGCTTTCTCTACAACAGCAACAGGCTGCTTTATGACGAGAGCAGAAAGGTGATTTACGAGGGTCAGCTTCGCCCGTGCAAATACGAAGGCGTCACAGGCATAAAGACCGGTTATACCGCGCAGGCGGGAAGCTGTCTTGTCGCCGGGGCGGAACGGGACGGAATGGAGCTTATAGCGGTGATCATGGAATCGCCGGGAAACAATCTGTATTCGGATGCGATCTCTCTGCTTGAATACGGGTTCGCCGATTATAAGAGCCTGCAGGCGTTTGAAGCGGGAACAGCGCAGGATGTGCAAAATGTCAAGCGCGGAGCGGTGAGAACAGTGCGCACGGAGACAGGGGCGTCTTCTTGGATCACGCTGCCTGTGAGCGCGAATGCGGATGAGCTTAGCATTGAACCTGTTTATAATGAGAACCTCCGCGCCCCGATAAACAAAGGAGATCAGGTAGGTGAGATCGCGGCTTACTACAAAGGGGAAAAGCTTGGCGACGCGATTATCGTGGCTTCGGAAACGGTGAGCGAAGGAGGCTTTCTTTCTATTTTCGGCGTACCGGACGCGGTCGCGCTGTGGCTCGGCGCGATATTGGCAGGCGTGTTTTTTTTGCTGTTTTTCGCCGCCGCGATCTTTATACTGCTTAAGAGAAGACAGATCAGGCACAGAAAGCGGAGAAGAAAGGAACGGGCCGCGAGATACGCGCACCGAAGAAAGGAAGAGGAGGATTTTCTCAGAGATATAAAAGGGCGAACAGATGTTTAATATTGAGGAAAATCTGAAAAACTTGCCGGACAGACCGGGCGTTTATCTCCACAGAGATCAGTACGGAGAAGTCATCTATGTGGGCAAGGCCGCGTCGTTAAAAAACCGGGTTCGCCAATATTTTCGCTCTCCGCGGAATATGGACGCGAAGATGCGGGCCATGGTTTCCCACATCTCAGAATTCGAATACATCATCACCGTGACGGAGATGGAAGCGCTGATCCTTGAAAATAACCTGATCAAGAAGCACATGCCCAAATATAACGTGCTGCTGAGGGACGACAAGACATATCCTTATATTAAGGTTACGATGGGGGAGGAATACCCGCGGCTCCTGAAAACGAGGATCCTGGCAAACGACGGCAGCAGATATTACGGCCCTTACGCCGATGTGAAATCCGTGAATCAGATCATAGATCTGCTCTCGGATATTTATCGCTTAAAGCGATGCGCGCTCGTGAAGTTTCCAGAAAACCATCGTCCCTGCCTGAACATGCACATTCAAAAATGCAGAGGCGTATGCGCAGGCGGCGCGGACAGGGCCGAATACATGAAAGCCATCAGCGCCGTCAACGCTTTTTTAAGCGGCAGGGACAAAGAAGTTGTCGCGTTTTTGAAAAAGAAAATGGATGCGGCGGCTGAAAATTTAGATTTTGAAAACGCGGCCCAATACCGCGATTCTATTCAGGCGGCCGCTTCTGTCATGGAAAAACAGCGAGTGGTGCTGTTGTCGGCGGGCGATATGGATATCGTGCTTGCGGCCAGAGGAGAAACGAACGCCCATGTTGTGGTGTTTTTCGTCCGCGACGGCCGGCTCAGCGGCAGGGAGAGTCATCATCTGCAGGCCACGCCGGATGACAGTCTCGCCGGAATTGTAGCCGCGTTTATCGGCCAGTACTATATCAATACAACAGCGCCTAAAGAGATACTGACAGAGGAGGAACTGCCGGATCAGGAACTGATAGCAGAATGGCTGACTTCGTTGCGCGGCGGCCCCGTCAACATACACACGCCTATGCGCGGCGATAAAAAAGCTTTGCTGGATCTGGCAAGGAAAGACATCGCGGGTATTGTGAGTCTGCTGGACGAGCGGGCGAAGAGCCAGAGGGAGAAAGATCTTGCCGTCGGCGACGCCCTGAGGGAGCTGATCTCTCAGGGTCCGTTTGCAGCCGGAAATAGTACGGAAGCCGTCGGCGCGGCAGGGCCGGAAAACGCCGGCGACGCGCCCGCTTACGGGCGTCTTCTGCGAGTTGAAGCTTATGATATATCCAACACCGGCGGCGTGGATTCCGTTGGAGTCATGGTGGTTTTCGAGGGAAGCAGGCCGGTGAAAAAGGATTACCGCCGTTTCAGAATCAGGACCATAGAGGGCGCCGACGATTACGGCAGTATACAGGAGGCGCTTTACCGAAGGCTGAAACGCGGGCGCGCGGGCGATCCGGGCTTCGCGAAGATGCCCGACTTGATCCTGCTGGACGGAGGGCGGGGTCATGTGAACGCCGCTTTACAGTTGATGAGCGCTATGAAGGAAAGTATTCCGGTCGCGGGAATGGTGAAGGACGACAGGCACAGGACGAGAGGTCTGGTCTGCGGCGATAAAGAGCTGGATTTGAAGCGTGTTCCGGCGCTGTATCACTTCATCGGGATCGTGCAGGAAGAAGTGCACAGGTTTGCCATAGAATATCACCGGAACGTGCGCGGAAAAACCGTTGTGAGATCGGAACTTGACGGAATAGAAGGCATAGGCCCTAAACGCCGAAACGCGCTTTTGCGTCACTTCGGCAGCCTGGAAAAAATCAAAAATGCTTCTGATAATGAGCTGCTGTCGGTTTCCGGCATGACGAAAACCGCCGCGAAAAAAGTCAGGACGTATTTTTTCGCGGCGGAGGGAAGTTTTTCGACCGATAATATTGATAATTCAAAGTAGCGATGGTATAATCAAGCAGCAACGTTGTGACGCGGCCGTTATGCCGTAAATTATTTCTCATCCCTGAGCGTTGCGGGACATGTAACAGTTGCTGCGCCGTTTAATAAATTGAAAGGTTTCTGAACAATGGCGGATGATGAAAAATTATATGATGAAAATGAAAATTATGTAAATGAAGACGCAGAGAGCGAAGCAAGCGAAGACGCAGAGAGCGAAGCAGGCGAGGATGCAGAGAGCGAAGTAAGCGAAGACGCAGAGAACGAAGCAAGCGAAGATGCGGAGAACGAAGCAAGCGAGGATGCAGAGAGCGAAGTAAGCGAGGATGCAGAGAACGAAGCAGGCGAGGATGCAGAGAACGAAGCAGGCGAGGATGCAGAGAACGAAGTAAGCGAGGATGCAGAGAGCGAAAATTATGACGAAGAAGAGACGAAGTATATCTCGCTGAAATCGGCCGACGGTTCTGAGGTTAAATATGAGATTCAGGATGTGTTTGCTTTCGAGGACAAGGAATATATCGCTTTGCTCCCGGAAGGCGGCGTGAACGATTATTACTTCTACGTTTATGAAGGAAACGACGAGGAGTCTTATCTCAGCGAGATCGAAGATAGCGGTGAATTGGAACGGGTCAAGGAGGAGTTCAACAGATTGAAAGAAGAAACGGAATACATTTCGCTGGAATTCGATAACGGATCCAAGGTTAAATGTGAGATTTTAGGCGTGTTTGTTCTCGGGGACAAAGAATATATCGCTTTGCTCCCGGAAGGCGGTACGGAGGATTTGTATCTCTATGGTTATGAGGAAACCGGCGATGAGTTTGAACTCACCGATATCGAAGATGATAGTGAATTTGAGCGGGCCGCGAAGGAGTTCCACAGACTGAAAGAAGAGGCAGACAAAGAGAAACAGAGGTAAATTACGGCCATGGAACAATTTTCGGCTTTCATTGACTGGTTAAACGGCTATTTGTGGGGACCGCCCATATTGATACTGTTGTTTGGAACGCATTTGTTCCTTACATTCAGGACAGGATTTATTCAAAGAAAGATCGGCCTTGGCAT
>JAITPU010000007.1 GCA_031289235.1 Eubacteriales Family XIII. Incertae Sedis bacterium | reverse complement strand
TCCGGCCCCTATTGACGCCTACCTCTGAATAATAACGATGAAATGGAACGAACCGCGCTGAACCGCGTTTCAACTTTTCCTTTACAAGCGCCTGCGCTTTGTGATATTATAAACGAGTTCGAATCCATATCGTCTTAGCCGCCAGAGCGTTGGATACCGCTTCCGCGCGAGCGCGGTTTGCTATGTGTGGATCTTGCGCGCCGCCGGTTTTGATCGGGCCGGAACTCGCGCGGCGATTCGGTTTGACCGAATCATATTGCCACATTTATTGGCCGTGGCAGTAGCTTACCTCTCGCTGAGTCCGGCGATTTTCCGACGCCAGACACGGCGGAAGGCGGATCGGTAAAGGAGCGATAAACATGATTGATCAGAAAAAGAAAAGCCAGATTATCGACGAATACAAAACCAAAGAAGGAGACACCGGTTCTCCGGAGGTGCAGATCGCGATCCTCACCTACAGGATTAACGATCTGAACGAACATTTAAAAATACATAAGAAGGACCACCATTCGAGAAGAGGGCTGCTGAAAATGGTAGGACAGCGGAGGAATCTTCTTAATTATCTGAAAAACAAGGATCTGGAGCGGTACAGGAGCCTTATCGGACGTTTGGGACTCCGGAAATAACAGTAAAACGGCAGAGCGGGGAAAATTCCTCGCTTTTGTTTTTTTGCGTTGCGCGTCTGCGAAATGTTCTATGACGGCAGGTTTATACTGTTTCGCTTTATGGTAAGGTTTTAAATGCGAATCAGTATTAGCGCTGCGCCGGCCTATATCCGATATAACATATAAGTTAAACATAGATTAACAGGAGGAAGTTGTTAATGAGATTTGAAAATTACAGGACGTTCAGGACAGAAATGGGCGGCAGGCCGCTGCAGCTTGAGATCGGAAAAGTGTGCGGGCAGGCTAACGGTCAGGCGACCGTGCGCTACGGAGATACTGTGGTCAATGTGACGGCGGTCGTATCCAAAGAGCCGAGGGCGGATATTGATTTTTTCCCGCTCAGCTGTGATTATGAGGAAAAAATGTACGCCGCCGGTAAAATACCGGGCGGCTTTATTAAGAGGGAAGGCCGTCCTTCGGAAAAGGCGGTTTTGAATTCCCGGCTGATAGACAGGCCGTTGCGGCCTCTTTTCCCCAAAGGGTTTTATAACGATGTGCAGGTTGTGGCGACAGTCATGTGCGTGGATCCCGACTGTCCGCCGGAAATCGCGGCTATGATCGGATCCTCCGTGGCTCTGTCCATTTCCGATATCCCTTTTGAAGGGCCTACCGGCTCTGTGCTCGTCGGCCGCGTCGACGGCAAGTTTGTCGTCAATCCCACGTTGGCGGAACGGGATGCGGGCGACATGCATCTGGTGGTTTCCGGCACAAAGGACGCCATCATGATGGTTGAGGCGGGCGCGAAGGAGGTTCCCGAGGAGGTGATCCTCGACGGCATTATGTTCGCTCACGAAGAGATCAAAAAGCTTATCGGCTTCATAGGAGAAATCGTCGCGGAAACCGGCAGGCCGAAAAAGAAAGTGAAGTTTTACAAGATTCCCGCGGAAATTGAAGAAGCGGTTAAAGAATACGCCGGCGAAAAAATGAGAGCCGCCATCCTGACGCAGGGCAAAGCGGAACGGCTTGCGAACATGAACGCCGTGGAAGCGGAGGCGAAGGAACATTTCGCGGAAATCTTTCACGACGGCGGTAAGGACGTGAAAAACGTGCTTTACCGCATCAAGAAGGAACAGGTAAGAAGCCTGATCCTCGACAGCGGCGTACGTCCCGACGACAGAAAAACTACGGAAATCCGACCGATTTGGTGCGAAACGGGTTTCCTTCCGAGGGCGCACGGTACAGGACTCTTTACCCGAGGGGAGACGCAGGTTCTGTCCGTCGCGACGCTTGCGCCGCTTAGAGAATCGCAGACCATCGACGGCATCGGGGACGAAGTCGAAAAGCGTTACATGCATCACTATAATTTCCCCCCTTATTCCGTGGGTGAAGCGAGACCGATGAGAAGCCCGGGCCGGAGGGAAATAGGTCACGGCGCGCTGGCGGAGAGAGCGCTCATACCTGTGCTTCCCTCCGAGGAGGATTTCCCATACGCGGTTCGCGTGGTATCAGAAGTGCTTTCCTCGAACGGCAGCACGTCTCAGGCTTCGGTCTGCGGCAGCACGCTGGCGCTCTTAGACGCGGGCGTCCCCATTTCCGCGCCTGTGGCCGGCATAGCCATGGGGCTTATTGAGCGGGACGGCAAAATCGCCATTCTTTCCGACATTCAGGGCATGGAAGATTTCCTTGGCGACATGGACTTCAAGGTAGCCGGCACGGCTAAGGGCGTTACAGCCATTCAGATGGACATCAAGGTTCACGGGATTTCCAGGCAGATACTCCGGGACGCGCTGATCCAGGCCCGCGAGGGGCGCATGTTTATAATGGACAGGATGCTGGAGGAAATCAGCGAGCCGAAGGCTGATCTTTCGCCTTACGCGCCGCGCATAATCTCCATGCAGATCAAGCCAGACGATATACGCACGGTCATAGGGCCGGGAGGAAAGACTATCAACCGCATCGTCGCGGAAACGGGCGTGAAAATAGATATCGAAGATACCGGCCTCGTCTACATAGCCGCTCCGGATATGAAAGCCGCGGAACGCGGCGTGGCCGCGATTGAACGGCTCGTCAAAAATGTGGAAGTGGGCGAGATTTACGAGGGCAGGGTTACAAAGCTCATGGGTTTCGGCGCCTTTATCGAAGTGCTGCCGGGAAAGGAGGGTTTGCTGCATATTTCCAGGATGGATACAAAAAGAGTGGAAAAGGTGGAAGACGTGGTGAGCGTGGGCGACGTCCTGAAAGTCAAGGTCATAGAGATCGACCGTCAGGGCCGTATAAATCTGTCGCGCAAAGAACTGCTTTGATATATTATTACGGCAAGTAGATGCGGCTGGCGGGGATTTTTTTCGTCAGGCAAGGCAGTTGTGAAGGCGGCGTGTCGGGAAAAGACGGGCGAAACCGTCCGGGCGGCCGCTAAAAACCTGCCTTCAGCGGAGCAATAATTTTACCGGAGTAAAATTAAAATGCTGTTTACATCGCAGATATTCGTCGTCTGTTTTCTGCCGGCGGTATTGATTTTATATTATACGGTGTTTAAATGGAGCCGCTTGCTTCAGAACATCTTTTTGCTGCTTGCGAGCCTCGTTTTTTACGGCTGGGGGGAACCCTGGTTTATTCTTGTTCTCCTCGTTTCGATCGCGGTGAATTGGCTGTTCGGAGTTTTGGCGGCGGTTTCGCGCGGGCATAAAATCGCCGGCAGGGCGGTTCTCGCTCTCATGCTCACGTTCAACCTGACGCTCATGTTCATCTTTAAGTACCTGATGTTCACGCTGGAAAATATTAACAGTTTCTTCGGGACAGATTATTACGCGGGAGAAATCGTCCTTCCAATCGGAATCTCTTTCTTTACTTTTCAGGCCATATCTTATGTGGTCGACGTATACCGGAACAACGGGCAGCTGCAGAAAAACCCTTTTTACGCCGGACTGTATATCGCGTTTTTCCCTCAGTTGGTGGCAGGGCCTATCATTCGCTATGAAAGCATATCCGGCCAGATACGGTTTCGGAAGGAAAGCCTGTCCGGATTTTCAAAGGGTGTAACCCGTTTCCTCATGGGTTTCGCGAAAAAAATATTGCTGGCCAACAATCTGTCGCTGGTGGCGGATCAGGCGTTCAGCCTGAACGATTCGGGCGGGCTTTCCGTTTTGATGGCCTGGTTGGGGGCGCTGTCCTATACCATGCAGATATATTTTGATTTTTCGGGCTATTCGGATATGGCCATAGGGCTGGGCAGGATGTTCGGTTTCCGCTTCCCGGAGAACTTCAATTATCCGTATATAGCTAAATCCACGTCGGAATTCTGGCGGAGGTGGCATATTTCATTAGGCGCTTGGTTCCGGGATTACCTGTATTTCCCCTTGGGCGGCAGCCGGGTGCGTTCAAAGCTCAGGCTGGTGTTCAACCTTTTCGTCGTGTGGTTGCTCACGGGGCTCTGGCATGGCGCGAATTGGACATTCATCTGCTGGGGGCTTATGTATTTTTTGAGCATTTCGCTGGAGAAGCTTTCGGGCTTCGCGAAGTGGGGCGCGTCGCGCGAGCTGATATGGCGAAGGTTTTTTGATTTCCTCAGACACTGTTATACGATGCTGGTGGTCATGTTCGGCTGGGTCCTGTTCCGCGCTGAATCCTTTGAAGGCGCGAGCAGCTACATCCGGGTCATGACAGGCAGGTCGGACAGACCGTTCGCCGACAATTACGGGATCGGAAATTTGCAGGAATACGCGTGGTTTTTCATGTTCGGCATTCTGTTTTCCACGCCTGTTGCGCCTTGGCTGTGGGAAAAAATCCGCATCGCCCTCGTGCGGAGGGGAAAGACAATGCGCTTTCCGGAGTTCATGCTGGCTTTACTCTACGCGGCGGCGCTGATCATAATATTCATCGCGTCTTTCTCATATTTGGTGAAGGGAAGCTATAATCCGTTTATTTATTATAATTTTTAAACGGAACATAACTTTGAATAATAACGATTTTGCGTAAAATTTCGGCGGAAAAATGAAAGAAAAAATAACGGCTTTTCTGTTTTTAATATGCGTGGCGGTCCTTACGGCGGGCACGGTTTTGAACCATGACGAAAACTGGCGGGAGGAATTCTGGCGGGAATACAGACAGATCATTCCCACCGGAGCGGCTGTTACGAGCGACCTGCCGAAACTTATCGCGGCCGCCGACGCGCACGTGAATGATGTTATATTTCCAAAAGAAAATCTGATAGATTTTTACGGCCTCACCCAGAAAATGCTCGGAAAACGCGTTATGCAGGACGCCGGTTACGGCGCGATGTATAAGACTCTCGACGGCCAGCTTGCCTTCAGCATATCCAAGACAGACGTCAAAGGGATGGCGGAGCGAACAATTGTTCTCGCGGAACGCCTGCGTTTGGCCGGAATAGATCTTCTTTACGTCCAGGCGCCCTATAAGATATCTCTCACGCCCGGTTATATTTCGCTCCTCACCCACGATTACAGCAATGAAAACGCGGATGAATTCATGGATTATATTTCGGCTGACGGCGTTTCTATCTTCGATTTGCGCCAGGTGATCTTGAAAGACGGCGTTTCCCAAAAGGAAGTTTTCTTTGACACGGACCATCATTGGTCGATTCAGGGCGGTTTCTTCGCCGCGTGGAAGATCGCGGAGAAGTTGAACGAGAGCTATGGTTTCAACATAGAACCTTGGGTGATGTACGTGGATAACTATGATTATCTGCGCTATAAAAATTTTTTCCTCGGAACCATGGGAAGGCGGACGGGCAGTCTTTACAGCGGCGTCGACGATTTTGTCCTGATAACGCCGAAATATGAAACCGACATCACTTATTATCAGCGCAACGGCGCTCACGAGATAGTGAGGCAGGGCAGCTTCGCGGAGGCGGTCTTGAACAGGAAGGCCCTTCAGATTCACGCGCCCGTTACCACAAACCGATATGCGGCGTATCCGGGAGATCATGAGGAACTCGCGCTTATAAACAATAACAGACAAGACGGCAAGATCCTGATTATCAAAGATTCTTTCGGTCTGCCCGTGTATTCCTTCCTTTCGCTGGGGGTTCATGAGGTCAGAGCCTTGGATATGCGCCTGTACAGCGGTGACGTGGTGGAATACGCCAAAAAATACAAACCTGATATAGTCATAATACTATACAACGCGGACGGTTTTCGTGACGCCATGTTCAGCTTTGAGGCGCGTCCCAACAGTTACGACACTGATACTTCCCCGTTCGTATACAGGAACGGCGCCTTCGTGTACGACAATTCGCGCGGTGAAAACGAAAGCGCGGCCGGCGACACGGGCTAAGCGCTTGAGGAGGCCGACATAAAAACGTAGAATAGGAATTTATCCAATATCCGCTTGACAGAGAGATTTTTATTGAGAGGGGATGAAATGAGAAACGGCGTTTTTTCGGATTTTAAAGTATTCACGGGAAACGCGAATCCCGATCTGGCGGAAGAGATCGCGTCCATCATGGGGAAAACTCTGGGGAAATCCACAGTCAGCAAGTTCAGCGACGGAGAAATATCCGTCAGCCTTTGGGAAACGGTACGTGGAATCGACACCTATATAGTCCAGCCCACCTGCGAACCCATAAACGACAGCCTCATGGAACTGCTCATCATGATCGACGCCATGAAAAGGGCTTCTGCGGGCAGAATCAACGCGGTGATCCCTTATTACGGTTACGCGCGACAGGACAGGAAGGCGAAAGCAAGAGATCCGGTTACGGCAAAACTGGTGGCGGACCTTTTAAGCGCGGCGGGCGCTGACCGCGTGGTTGCCATGGATCTTCACGCGGCGCAGATTCAGGGTTATTTTGACATCCCCGTTGATCACCTTTCAGGCCTGCCTATTTTAGTGAAATACTTCCGCGCGAAACGGCTCGCCGATCTTGTCGTCGTCTCTCCGGATCACGGCAGCGTGACCAGAGCGCGCAACATGGCCTATGTGCTGGATACGCCCATCGCCATCGTGGATAAACGGCGACCCAAGGCGAACGTCAGCGAGGTTATGAACATAATCGGCGACATCAAAGGAAAAAACGCTGTCCTCATCGACGACATGATCGATACCGCGGGCACCATGACCAACGCGGCGAACGCGCTGGCGGAGATGGGCGCGAAGAGCGTATACGCGTGCGCGACGCACGGCATCCTTTCGGGACCCGCGATAGAGAGGATAGAAAATTCGGCGCTCAGAGAGATGATTCTGCTGAATACTGTCCCCCTGTCAAAAGAAAAGCACATTAAAAAGATAAAAATGCTGTCTGTGGCGCCGCTTTTCGCCGAGGCGATGATGAGGATTTTTTCGAATGATTCCATCAGCAGACTGTTTGATTGAGAGACAACGCCCATGCATGTCATAGTTGGCCTTGGAAATCCGGGCGCGCGCTATAAAAATACCAGGCACAACATCGGATTTGTAATCGTGGATCGCTTAGCCGAAAAAAACGGGATCAGGATTGAGAAAAAAAAGTGGCTGGCGCTGGTCGGGGAAGGTTTCATCTCCGGCCGTAAGGCGCTGCTTGTCAAGCCGCAGACGTACATGAATCTCAGCGGCGAAAGCGTCGCGCGGATAATGAATTTCTTTAAGCCCGGCATAGAGAACCTGACGGTCATCTACGACGACGTCGATATCCCCATGGGCCGGATACGGATACGGAAAGAAGGCGGCGCGGGAACGCACAACGGCATGCGCTCGCTGCTGTGTCATCTTCAGAACGAGGGTTTCCCGCGCGTTCGCGTCGGCATCGGCAGAGAGCGGCGCGAGGGGCTTGAGGAGTTTGTCACGGGGAATTTCAGCGAGCCGGACCTTCAGGTGATGGAGGCCGCGTCGGCCAGAGCGGCTGAGGCCGTGGAACGCCTTCTCGGAGAAGGCGTAGACGCCGCGATGAACCTCTATAACATCAGGAAGTGGCCGGAGTAACACTGCAGAACAGGAAGCCGATGGAGCGGGACATAATATATATATCGGGCATGTCGGGAGAGCAGATCGCGCCGGAGGCCGCGCGCGTCGCGGAGGAACTGAACGCGCCCGCCCTTATTATCACGCCTTCCGCCCTCAGGGCAAAAAAGCTGGCGAAAAACCTGTCTTTTTTTATTTCCCGTGAGATTCATACGCTGTCCGGAGACGGGAATTTCTTCTTTCAGTACGCGGCGAAAAGCCGTGAGGATATGGAGCTGAGGCTGCGCGCGCTGGTATCCCTGCGAAAACGAAAAAATTGCGTAGTCGTCGCGCCGGTATCCGGCGCGATGAAAAGACTGCCGCCTGTTTCAGCGTTCGACCGGAGCCGCCTTAAATTGCGGGCGGGCGGGGACATGGAACCGGAGCGGTTCAAAAACAAGCTTGCTTCCCTTGGCTTTGAACATATGCCGTATGTGGAAAGCAGGGGAGGCTACAGCGCCCGCGGAGATATCGTTGATTTTTTCCCTGTGGAAGAAGATTCGCCGCGCCGCGTTGAGTTTTTCGATACGCGGGTGGATTCCATCCGGGTCTTCGACGCGAAAACCCAGCGCTCGCTGAGACCGCTCGAAGAAACAGAAATATTCCCCGCGGAACAGATGGCGGCGGACGCCGCCGCCTTTGAAAGGGCGGGAAACAACATAGCGGACGCCTATGATCGATATGTGAGAAAATGGGGAGGAGAGCGCGGCGCCGCGCTGGAGAGAAAAAAAAAGCAGATTCTGGAATATATAGAAACAAAGACTAATTTACAATTTTTGGAAAATTATATCGGATATTTCTATGAGGAAGCGGCGTACATATGGGATTATCTGGGAGATGAAGGCGTCGTCATGCTGGACGACCCCGACCGCGTTTCGGAAGCTCTGTCTCTTTCAGAGACGGAAGCCAAGGAAGATTTCAAGCGCGCGCTGGCGGCGGGACACGCCATTCCGGAAGATCTTGAGAATTTTTCAGGCCTTGACAGTCTCAAAAAAATATACGGCGGCGGCCACAGGCTCTATGTCTTTACGCCGTTCATGAAGGCGGGGGAAGAAGGCGACCGTGTTACCGCCCGCCGTCATATCGAAGCGAAACAGCCGCCCGTCATCGCGGGAAGGATGGACGTGCTTGAGAGCGAGCTGAAGCGTTACGTGAAGGAGAAATACCGGACGACCATAGTGTGTTCCTCGGATGAACGCGCCGAAAATCTTAAAGATTTTTTGGAACGCGCCGGCCTCGCGGGAAAAATCTCCCTGAAAACAGGGGATCTGGCTTCAGGCGTGGAGTTTCCGGAAAGAAAAATAGTATACCTCCGGGATGGTGAAATTTTTAACAATCACATTAAGCGGCGGACAGGGCGTGAAAAAAGCGGCGGGAATCCTATCAAGACGTTTAGCGATATCAGGAAAGGCGATTTTGTCGTCCATGAAAATCACGGCATCGGAAAATTCACCGGCATCGAGCAGCTCAGCGTTCAAAATATCAGCAAGGATTATCTGAAAATCAAATACGCCGGGGAAGACATGCTGTACATACCCGTCGAGCAGATGAGCGTGATACAGAAATACAGCGGAGGGAACGACGCTAAGCCGACGCTAAGCAAACTCTCGGGAGGAGATTGGAAAAGGGTAAGGAGCAGGGCCAAAAAGGATATAGCGAATCTGGCGAAGGAACTGCTGGAAGTCTCGGCCGCGAGAAAGGCAAGGCCGGGCTACGCGTTTTCCGCCGACACCGTCTGGCAGAAAGAATTTGAAGACGCGTTTCCGTATGAGGCGACTCAGGATCAGCTGCGGAGCATCGCGTCTATTAAGCTTGACATGGAAAAACCCGCGCCTATGGACAGGCTGCTTTGCGGCGACGTAGGCTATGGAAAAACCGAAGTCGCGGCGAGGGCCGTGTTTAAATGCGTCGCGGACGGCAAACAGGCGGCGATTCTGGCGCCGACGACTATACTCGCGAACCAGCATTATATCACTTTTAAAAAACGATTCGAGTCCTTTCCATTCACTGTGGAAATGCTGTCCAGGTTTCGGACGAAGGGGCAACAGAAAACGATACTTGAGAATCTGCGGCGCGGAAGCTTGGACGTGCTGATAGGCACCCACAGGATGCTCTCAAAAGACGTGATATTTAAGGATTTGGGATTTCTTGTCGTCGACGAAGAACAGCGCTTTGGCGTGAAAGATAAAGAGAAGATCAAAGCGCTTCGCGAAAACATAGACGTGCTGACCCTTTCGGCCACGCCGATCCCCCGGACGCTGCACATGTCGCTCATGGGAGTCAGGGATATGGATCTCATAGCGGAGCCGCCGGAAGACAGATACCCGGTGCAGACCTACGTGACGGAGCAGGATGATGAACTTATGCGCGAGATCATACGCAGGGAACTTGACCGCGAGGGCCAGGTGTATGTTGTGTACAACCGGATAATCGGTATACAGCGCGTCGCGGCGGAAATAAAGAAGCTCGTGCCGGAGGCGGAGATCGCGGTGGGGCACGGCCGGATGGACGAGCGGGATCTGGAAAATGTCATGATGGATTTTATAGAAGGGCGCTATAATGTACTGGTCGCCACCGCCATAATAGAATCCGGCATAGATATTCCCAACGTCAACACTATGCTGGTGCTGGACGCGGACCGTTTCGGGCTTTCTCAGCTCTATCAGCTGCGCGGGCGCGTGGGGCGTTCAAACCGAATGGCGTACGCCTATATGATGTACAGAAAGGGAAAAACTCTTTCGGAAGTGGGGGAGAAACGTCTGCGCGCGATCCGCGAATTCACGGAGTTCGGCGCGGGTTTTCATATCGCCATGCGGGACTTGGAGATACGCGGCGCGGGAAATATCCTCGGGACAGAGCAGCACGGGCACATGTCGGCCATAGGCTATGAACTGTACTGCAAGCTGGTAGACGACGCAATCAGGGCGCTGAGCGGCGAAACGCTAAACTCAGGCGCGGAAGAGGCGGCGGTGGAAATCGCGGTCGCCGCGCATATCCCCGACAGCTATATCGGGGACGAAGCGCTCAAGCTGCAGATGTACAGGAAGATTGCCTTTGTGGAAACTGATGAAGATGAGACGGAAATAATAAACGAACTTGCCGACCGGTTCGGCGATATCCCCGGCGTGGTCATGAACCTCGTGCGGACCGCCCGCGTCAGGGCTATGGCGTCGCGCGGAGGCGTACAGAAAGTGAGAGAGGGGCGCGGCGGGCTGATTTTCGATATGAGAAGCGCGTCCGCCCTTAAGCCTGAAGCCATAAGCGCCGTTTCAGGGCATTATAAAACGAGGATTTTGATCCACGGCGGCGCGAAGCCGTTCATCAGCCTGAAGCTGAATGACGGAGGGGTTACTACTCAAATATCGGCGGAGGGGGACTCTGTTTTCCCCGGAGGAATATTGCGGGCACACGGGCAGGGCGAGCGCAGCACCCGCACGAAACGCGTCAGCACGGTTCCTGAGAAGACGACAGAGTCCCCCCTGCCTGTTTACGGGCGAACCTTTAAACAGTCACTCGGAGGGGAAGAAGGCGAGAAGAAATTGAAAGAAGCCGTAGAATTTCTCAGACGATTCGTGATATAATAATTTTTTTAGCGCCAAACGCCAGCCGAGCGCGGCAGTCGACCAAATCTCACTGCTCCGCCAATTAAACGTAGCGTCAAAGCGGCGGGTTCCGCGACGTCGGCGCGGTTCCGGATGGGATGGCAAAGGACGCCTGCCGATGTTTGAAATGTTTGGCTGGCGGAACGATAATACTCTGAGAGCTTGCGCGAAATACGCTCAAGCGTGTAAAAAGAAAGCGGGATACAGGATATGAAGAAAAACATGAGTATGCGCGCGCGCGTGACGGCCGCCGCGGTCTTGC
>JAITPU010000084.1 GCA_031289235.1 Eubacteriales Family XIII. Incertae Sedis bacterium | reverse complement strand
TCCCTGACCTCCATTTCAACCAGATCCAGCAACTCTTCATCGTCCACCGCGTCGCACTTGTTCAGGAACACGACGATATAAGGCACTCCTACCTGCCTTGCCAGCACGATATGCTCGCGCGTCTGGGGCATGGGGCCGTCGGTCGCCGCCACCACGAGTATAGCGCCGTCCATCTGGGCAGCTCCCGTGATCATGTTCTTTACGTAATCGGCGTGTCCCGGGCAGTCCACATGAGCGTAATGCCGTTTGGGGGTTTCGTATTCCACGTGAGCCGTGGCTATGGTTATGCCCCTTTCCTTTTCCTCCGGAGCCTTGTCGATTTGATCAAAGGCCACTGTCTGACCCAAGCCGTACCTCTGGAAAAGTGTCTTCGTGATGGCCGCTGTCAGCGTTGTCTTGCCATGGTCTATGTGCCCGATCGTTCCGACGTTTATATGCGGCTTCGTTCTTTCAAATTTTGCTTTTGCCATTTTTCACTGTCTCCTTCTTTCCTTTTAATAACCCACAGTTTTCAATATAAGGAACCATAAAAAAATAAGCTGAACGTTTTATCCGCCCTGTTTATTTAACAATTCCCCGTGTCCCGCAGTTCTCGTGTTGGAGCTGTTGACGGGATTTGAACCCGTGACTTCTACCTTACCAAGGTAGTACTCTACCGACTGAGTTACAACAGCGCACAAACAAAATACCCCTCCGAAGGTACTTCCAAGCGCTGATATCGTGTTTTATTTTACTATACCGCGCGCGAAGATGTCAACCGGGATTTACTGGCGCGTTTTTTACGGAGCGATGCAGATATCCGCAAAGCGGCATCAAAGCCTGAAACACGCCAAACGCCGCCGCAATCGCAATCATTTTCCCGGCAACGAACTTTTTCATGCAAAGACCGTTCGATATTGACACCGCGAACGCGTCCGCTGACAATCCTATGGCAATCAGCGAAAGTTCTAAAATTGGCAAGGCCGTTACACATCCTTTCGCGGTAAACAGAGCCGCCTCAAAATACGATATACGATAAAAATTTGGCCTGTACCCGCTGCGATAACGCAGTTACTACATCAGCAGGAGACCGGAGACTGGGCCATGAGCCTTTGCCGCCGCGCTTCGTACATAAGCACCGCGGCGGCGGCGGACGCATTCAGCGAGGTTAAATTCCCGTTCATGGGCAGCGACAGCACGAAATCGCAGTTTTCCTTAACTAACCTGCCGAGTCCCTTTCCCTCCCCGCCGACGACAAGCGCGACGCCGCACGTCAGATCTCTGCTGTACCAGATATCGCCGCCCGTGTCCAGCGCGGCGATCCAGAGTCCCGCCGCCTTGAGTTTTTCGATGGCCCGCGTGATGTTTGGAACTTTCGCCACCGGCACATATTCCACCGCTCCCGCGGAAGCTTTGGCCACGGCTTCGGTCAGACCGGCCGCCCTGCGCTCAGGCACGATGACGCCGTGAATCCCGGCCCCCTCGCCGCTGCGCATGATCGCGCCCAGATTATGAGGGTCCTCCAAACCGTCCAGAACCACGACGAAAGGCGCTTCCTCTTTTTCCGCCGCGCTTTTCAAAATATCCTCTATTTCCGCGTAGCCGTACTCCGATACGTAAGCGATCACGCCCTGATGCCTGCCGCCGTCGGACAGCCTGTCCAAGGCGGCCCGTTCAACGTACTGCACCGGTATTCGCTTGTCTTTCGCGGCGCCGAGTATCTTTTTTATCGAACCTTCGGCGTTTTTTAAAACCACGATGCGTTCCATCGCCCGGTTATTTTTGAGAGCTTCCAGCACGGGAACTCTTCCTGTTATCTTATCGCTCACTTATTTTCCTTTCGATCGTATTGGGAAAAAACGTATTTAATACCATTTTCTTCCTGCAAAGGGCTTTCCCACGCGAGTTCGAAAGCGTCATTCGCGTCTAAGTCTTCAAAGAAACGGTCGGCGCCGAAACTCCCGTCGATCTTCGTCACCAGACAGTCGGCACAGTAAGGCAGGAACTGACGGTAAACGGATTCACCGCCCGCGACGAAGATATTCCCGCGCGGAACCTTTTCAAGACGCCGCAGACAAGCCTCAACGGAATCACATATCTCCATTTCCGCGCCGTAATCCGTCCGCACGCCGCCGGCGAGGCTTTTCGACAAAACTATTGTAGTCCTTCCGGGCAAAGGACGTTTCCCCGGAAGGGATTCCAGCGTCACTCTGCCCATGATCAGGACCCCGCCAAGGGTTTTTTCTCTGAAATATTTTAAATCGCCGGGCAAACGGACGAGAAGTTTTCCGTCCTGCCCGATCCCCCAATTTTTATCTACGGCGGCGATCATTCGCACGCCGGGTATCTTACTTTTCATATATTTTTTACTAAAATGACCATTACTGCTCCGGTAATTTGCATCTCCGACAATTAAGCGGATTGCTTATTCAAACGCCGGCAGAGGGCACACGGCGATAAAACTCAGACCGCCACGGGGATATTTTTTATCTGCGGATTTGTCCGGTAGTTTTCCAGAACCGCATCATCAGCCGTGAAATCGTAAAAATCCCTGACATCCGGATTCAGCCTCAAAACCGGCGCAGGGTAAGGCGGCCGCTTCAGCATCTCTCTGACGATGGGCGCATGCCTGTCGTAGATATGGGCGTCCGCGATCACGTGAACCAATTCCCCCGCCTCCATGCCGCTTACCTGCGCGAACATATGCACGAGCACGGCGTACTGCGCGACGTTCCAGTTGCCGGCCGTCAGAATGTCCTGCGAACGCTGATTCAATATGGCGTTCAGCCTGTTTCCCGTCACGTTGAAAGTCATGCTGTAGGCGCACGGCGCCAGACCCATCTCATGCAGATCCCCGAAATTAAATATATTCGTCAGTATTCTTCGGGAATACGGCGTGTTTTTCAGCTGCCAAAGCGCGTTGTCAACCTGATCCATTTCGCCCTGCCCGAATATATATTTCACGCCGAGCTGATATCCGTAAGCCTTTCCGATGGTCCCGTCTTCGCCGGCCCAGGCGTCCCATATATGGCTGCCGAGTTCGGCGATCCGGTTGGATTTTTTCTGCCAGATCCACAAAAGCTCGCCGACGCAAAGTTTCAGCGGCGTCGGGCGGAGAGTCAGGGCGGGGAATTCCTCCGCCAGATCATAGCGGTTCACCACGCCGAAACGCTTCATCGTGTGCGCGGGGCTTCCGTCCGCCCATCTCGCCCGGATTTTCTGCCCTTCGGACGAAAATCCGTTTTCGAGAATATCCTCGCAGGTTTTTATATATATATCGTCCGCTTTGCTCATGGTCTTTCCTCATACTATAACGCCGGCGGTTTTAAAGATAACAAGCGGCGGCTTCCGGCAACGCGTCACTCCCTTATGATCTGGACTCCCTGCGGGGTGTCTTTCAGAGTGACGCCCCTCGCCTTCAATTCGTCCCGGATAGCGTCGGCGCGCGCGAAATCTTTCGCCTTTCTCGCCGCCTGCCGTTCGTCGATCAGCTTCCTCAACACATCGTCTATTCCCGAGTCTTCTCTATCGCTCAGCAAGCCCAACACTCCCGTCAACTCCTCCAGAAGATCGAGGCATTTCTTCGCGAAGCTTTTGGACGCGCCGCCCCGCACAGCGCTGTTGACGGCCGAAATCATCTCAAAGACGGCGCTGATGGCGTCGGCAGTGTTCAGGTCGTCGTCCATTGCACTGACGAATTTCTCCCGGAACCCGGCTATCGTCTCATATTTCCCGTTTTCTTCTTCTGTCAGCGCCTCGCTTCCCGCGGAGGACAGATGCCTCAGCGTAGCTCTGGCGTTGCGTATCCGGGCAAGGCTGTTCTTCGCCTGCTCCATCAGTTCCCGGCTGAAATTTATCGGACTCCTGTAATGGCCCGAAAGCAGGAAAAAGCGGACTGTCTCCCCGTCGTAATCGCCGAGGATATCCCTCACCGTAAAAAAATTTTCCTTTGATTTCGACATTTTTTCGTCGTTGACGGTGATATAGCCGTTATGCATCCAGTAGTTCGCGAAAGGCTTGCCGTTGCGCGCCTCCGACTGGGCGATCTCATTTTCATGGTGCGGGAATATCAGGTCGCGCCCCCCCGCGTGTATGTCTATGGTGTCCCCGAGATACTTTTTCGACATGGCGGAACACTCGATATGCCAACCGGGCCGGCCCATTCCCCAAGGTGAACTCCACGCGGCTTCATCCTTTTGTTTCCGCTTTTTCCACAGGGCGAAATCCAAGGGGTCTTTCTTCCGTTCATTCACATCTACGCGCGCGCCGGATTCCAAATCCTCCGGGTTCTGATTGGACAGCTTCCCATATCCCGGAAATTTCCGGGCGCTGAAATACATGTCCCCGTCCGCTTCGTACGCGTAGCCTTTTTCGGCGAGGGCGCGCACGAACGCGATGATGTCGTCCATCGTTTCGGTTACTTTGGGATGCGCCGTGGCTCTGGCGATATTAAGCGCCCCGGCGTCCTCAAAATATTCGCCTATATATTTCTCGCTGATCTCTCCGGCGGGAACCCCTTCTTCACGCGCCTTGCTGATGATTTTATCGTCAACATCGGTAAAATTTTGGATAAATTTTACATTTTCGCCTTTATATTCCAAATATTTCCGCAGAGTGTCGAACACGACGAAAGGCCGCGCGTTGCCGATATGAAAATAATTGTACACTGTAGGCCCGCACACGTAAATCTTGATTTCCCGGGCGTCGATCGGAACAAAAACTTCTTTTTTCCCGGTAAGCGTGTTATATATCCTCATTATTTTTTCCTTCTGTATTTTTTCCCTTCTGTTTCCTTGAGCCTCTTTTCCAGGGCAGCGACGCGCCCGCGCAGGTATTCTATCTCCGCGGCGACGGGATCCGGCAGGTCGATCTGATTCATATCCTCGTTTTTATACTTGTTTCGTTTTATGATCTTTCCCGGAATACCCACGACGGTGCAGTCCGGCGGAATTTCTTCAAGCACGACGGAACCGGCTCCGATCTTGGAATCGTCGCCCACTCTGAAAGGCCCGAGAACTTTGGCTCCTACGCTGATCACCACGCGGTTTCCGATGGTCGGGTGCCTCTTCCCCGTATCTTTTCCGGTTCCGCCCAGCGTAACGCCCTGATATATGGTCACGTCGTCGCCTATTTCCGCGGTCTCGCCGATGACCACGGACATGCCGTGATCAATGAAGCAGCGTCTCCCTATCCGCGCTCCCGGATGAATTTCAACGCCCGTAACCCAACGCACGACCTGAGAGAGTATACGGGCCAAAAGCTTCAAATGACGGCGATGCAGCCAATTTGCCGGTCTGTGCAGAATAATGGCCCAAAGGCCCGGGTAGCAGAGCGCTGCTTCCAAGGCATTCCGGGCCGCCGGATCTCGTTCGATGATCACGCCGATATCTTCTCTTATTTTTTTAAAAAAAGCCACACGGACACCCTTTCAATTCTAGCTCCGCCTTCTGAGTTTAAAAGCATCCCGCCGACTTTCCTCCGCCAGCGCATCCCAAAGCTCATAGCGCAAAAACTCCGGGTAGACGTGTTCCAGCCCGAAAAATTCCTCGCGCCTGAAAAAACGCACTTCCCTCAGCGTCTGGTGTTCGCCGTCAAATTCGGGATCGCTTCCCAAGTGCATCGTTCCTCCTACGATGCGCGCTGAGAAAAAATTCACAAAGCGCTGCCCGCGCTCTTCTGAAACTTCCTCCACATGCCAGAGAAGCCTGCCGACGGAAACATCCAGGCCGGTTTCTTCCCTGACCTCGCGCGCGGCGGCTTCCCGCGCGTTCTCTCCTTCCTCAATTCCGCCTCCCGGCGTCATCCATATATCCCTGTTTCCATGCCGCTGACATACCATGAGAATCTCGCCCGCCTCGTCAGGCACCACGACTCTTACTCCTCCGCGCCACATATCCGCACCTTTCCCGGCCGCGCTATTTCCTATGCCGCGCCATGCGATTCTTCGCGGACCAAGCGCGCCGCCTCTTCCACGGCGGCGTCCGCCGTAAGCTCCCTGTTTTCGTTTTCCCTGCGCAGCTTGTATTCCACCGTTCCGTTTACAGCGCTTCTGCCCACCGTCACGCGCAACGGGATCCCCAGCAGGTCGGCGTCGTTGAACTTGACGCCCGCCCGTTCTTCGCGGTCGTCGAGAAGAGTCTCAACGCCCCGCGCAGACAACTGCCGGTACAATTTCTCAGCGAGATCCGCCTGAACTTTATCGTCCCGTTTCACGACGACGATAACCGCGTGATAAGGCGCCACGGAAACCGGCCAGACAATGCCTTTTTCGTCGTGATGCTGCTCCACCACCGCCGCCAGCGTCCGCGTCACGCCTATGCCGTAGCTGCCCATGACGATCAGGCGCTCTTTCATATTCTCATCTTTGTAATACGCGCCCATGGACTCGCTGTATTTTGTCCCTAATTTGAAGAGCTGGCCGACTTCGACGCCTCTCGCCAGTCTCACCGGAGCGCCGCAGAGCGGACAGGGATCTCCTTCTCGTATGCGCTTCAAATCCGCTTCTATATCGGCTTTGTAATCCCTTCCATAATTCACGTTGAGCAGATGATGGTCTGATTTGCAGGCTCCGGCGCACATATTCTTCTGTCCCGTCAGCTCGCTGTCGACTACGATTTTACAGCCGCGCAGCCCGGCGGGTCCCGTGAAACCGGCGACGCAGCCCGTCTCCGCCCCCATTATTTCCTCATCGGCGAAAACGATCATGTGTTCAGTAACGCCCAGAACGTTTACGAGCTTGGTCATGTTCAATTCCCGATCGCCCCGGATAAAGGCCGCGACATATTCCCTGAAACGCCCCTTTTCCTCATAGACGGCGAAGAGCAGGGCCTTAATGGTTTTTTCCCTTGGAATGTCCAAATATCCGGACACTTCCTCAATGGTCTTCGCTCCGGGCGTATACACGGTTTCAAGCGGCAGCTCCCGTTCGGAGGAAGGCGCCGCGTCATTTACTTCAGCCCGTTCCGCCGTAGCGGCCATATCGCAGTCAGGACACCAGGCTATTTCGCTCTCGCCCACATCGGCGAGCGCCGTAAACTCGTGGGAGTCCCTGCCGCCCATTACTCCCGTATCCGCCTCCACCGCGCGGAAAACAAGGCCGCACCGCCTGAATATCTTTTCGTAGGCATCGTACATCTCTCCGTAACTTTTATCCAGACCGTCTATGTCGCGGTCAAAGGAATAGGCGTCCTTCATGACGAACTCACGGCTGCGCATAAGTCCGAACCTCGGTCTGGTCTCGTCGCGGTATTTCGTCTGTATCTGATAAAGATTCATGGGAAGCTGACGGTAGGAACTGACTTCAGAGCGTACTATGTCCGTGAAAATCTCCTCGTGCGTCGGACCCAGGCAGAACTCACGTTCGTGACGATCCCGAAGCCGCCACATCTCCGGCCCCATGGCGTCCCATCTGCCGGATTCCATCCAAAGTCCGGCGGGCTGGATCGCGGACATGCGGATCTCCTGACAGCCTTTCGCGTTCATTTCCTGCCGCACGATTTCCTCGATCTTGCGCAGAGAGCGCAAACCCAAAGGCATGAAGCCGTAAACGCCCGATACCAGTTTGCGGATCATGCCTCCGCGCAGCAAAAGTACGTGGCTCGGTATCTCCGCCTCGCCGGGTACTTCACGCAAGGTATTCAGGTGCATTTTCGACATTTTCATAAGCCGGTCCTTTTCAACTTTCATTCTCCGTATCCGGCGGTAAGAGCGCCTCCCGTCCGCTCTGCCCGCGCTTGAAGACTATCACCGCCGCCTGAGCGGCAACGCCCTCCCCGCGCCCGGTGAAGCCCATACCCTCGCTTGTGGTGGCCTTTACGCTGATCCGCTCCGCGTGAATATGCAGGCTTTCCGCGAGTCTCTTTCGCATCGCCTCAATATACGGCGCGAGCTTCGGTTTTTCCGCGATCACGGTGATATCCGCGTTGAGCAGC
>JAITPU010000068.1 GCA_031289235.1 Eubacteriales Family XIII. Incertae Sedis bacterium | reverse complement strand
GAGCGAAGTGAGCGCAACGCCCGCACGAAGCGCGTAAGCACGGTTCCGGAGAGGATGACAGAGACCCCCCGCCGATGTTTGAATAGTAACGTCCCAAGAATCGTTGTCAATGGTATTGTTGGTTGACTGCTTTAATAAATTTAATGTGCTGAAGTAGAATAAAATAGGTTTCGAGGTTCACAATTTTGAAGTGAAAAGTAAAGAAAGAGAGAGATAAAATGCGTAGAAAGATGAGTTTTTTGTTGATTTTGATATTGATAGCCGGCGTATTTGCCGTAGTAGGCTGCGGAGGTAAGCCGGACGCGTCTTCTCCGGCAGACACGTCTTCTCCGTCGGGCGCGTCCGTTCCGCCTTCTTCGTCGGACGCGTCATTGTCAAATATTATGGAGAAAGGCGTGCTTGTGATCGGCTGCGACGATACTTTCGCGCCGATGGGATTTCGAGATATCGGCGGCAGAGTAGTCGGTTTCGATATCGACTTGGCGAATGCCGTCGCGGACTATATAGGCGTCAAGTTGGAAGTGAAGGCTATCGACTGGAGAACCAAGGAGCTGGAACTGAGCAACGGCAATATAGACGTGATATGGAACGGATATACCATCACCGCTGAGAGGAATAAGCAGGTGGAATTTACAAAACCCTATCTGAAAAACGAGCAAGTCATTGTTGTGAGGGCGGATTCAGACATAAAAGCGAAGGCTGATCTGGCGGGATTAGTTATAGGCTGCCAGGTGGAAAGCGCGGCGGAGGCCGCCATCCGCGCTGATGATATGTTTTTCAGTTCACTGGCTGAGCTGAAAATCTATGACGAATATCAGGACGCGTCACTGGCTGAATTGAGAACCTACGATGAATATCAGAACGCGCTGATGGATCTCAGCGTAAGCAACAGGATAGCCGCCGTCGCGGTAGACAGGGTGCTGATCAACTACATTATGACGCAGCAGCCCGATACATATCGAGTGCTCGACGAGACGCTGACCGCGGAATACTACGGCATCGGCTGCCCGAAAGACGCAGTCGCGCTGCGCGAAGCTATTGATGGGGCGCTGGACGTATTGCAGCAGAACGGTGCTGTCGAAGGAATCGCGGATAAATGGTTCGGTGAAAATATCGTGATCCGCGATATTGATAAGCTGAGCCAGCAGGATATAGAAAATCTGGAAAATCGGTAAAATATGACAGGATTTACATATTTTGAATATATTTTTAAAGTTGAGGAGTTTGTTTTGCAGGGTGTCGGTGTCACCCTGCAAATTTATTGGGTGACATTATTTTTCGCGATCCCGCTGGGTCTCTTTTGCGCACTTGGAAAATTGGGCCGATTCAGGAGTGTCCGTCTGCTGCTCGGTGTGTATACGTGGATATTTCGGGGAACTCCGTTGCTTTTGCAGCTTTTTTTCGTCTATTACGGCCTGCCTGCGGTTACAGGCAAGCTGGTCTCGTTTCAGCCGCTCGTCGCATGCCACGTCACCTTCGTCGTGAATTACGCCGCGTATTTTACCGAGATCTTCAGAGCGGGGATCCAGTCTGTGGACAGGGGGCAGTATGAAGCGGCAAATGCGCTTGGCATGACGCGATGGAAGAGCATGCGCTGGGTGATCCTGCCTCAGGCGGCGAGGACGATACTGCCGCCTACGGGGAACGAGGCCATCAACCTAATCAAGGATACAGCCCTTTGCTCGGTCATCGCTGTCGGGGAGATACTGAGAAACGCGGTGGTGTCGGTTTCCAGGGACATGAACGTGACCGCTTATGTAATTGCGGCGCTGATATACCTGGCCTTTACGTTTGTGATTATCCAGTTGTTTCGTTTTATTGAAAAAAAATTGTCTTATTATTAATAGATAGTTGCCAATACGCGGTTTTTTCGTGTATAATAATATCAGGACTGATCAATGTTTTAAACTTATCATATCATAAAAACGGAGGTGACGGAAAGATGCTTAATTACGATTTTCAAAATTGGACGCGCATTCTGTTCGGTAAAGGCTATGAGGAAAGGGTCGGCGAAGAGATAAAACCGTACGCGAATAAAGTGCTGCTGCATTACGGCGGCGGCAGCATAAAAGAGAGCGGTCTGTATGATCGCGTCGTCGAATCGCTGAGAAACGCCGAGGTTGAATTCGTCGAGCTGGGCGGAGTAAAGCCAAATCCCCGGCTGGAGCTGGTTTACGAAGGGATTGAACTCTGCAAGAAGGAAGAGGTGGAGCTTATTCTCGCCGTGGGCGGCGGCAGCGTCATTGATTCCGCCAAAGCCATAGCGATCGGCGTTTTTTATGAAGGTGACGTCTGGGAAGTCTATGAGCAGAAGGAACCGATAGAAAAAGCCCTTTATGTGGCGGCCTTGCTTACGCTGCCCGCCGCCGGCAGCGAATCCAGCGTTTCCAGTGTTATCACTAACGAAGAAAAGCAGAGGAAAATCGGGTTTGACGATTTTCATATCCGTCCCGTGCTCGGCGTGATAAACCCCGAGCTGTTTTTCACACTGCCGAAGAATCAGATCGCGAACGGCGCTGCCGATATGATGAGTCATGTTTTCGAGCGTTATTTTACCACTACGCGCCACACCGATCTGACGGATGGTCTATGCGAGGCGACGTTGCGCACTGTCATGAAGAACGCGCCTATCGTATACGAAGATCCGGAAAATTACGACGCTTGGGCCGAAATCGGCTTCAGCGGCTCTATCGCCCATAACGACCTTCTTGGGCTTGGCCGCGAGCATGATTGGGCCTGCCACGGCATGGAACACGAACTCAGCGCGCTTTACGATGTGGCTCACGGAGCCGGACTCGCAGTGCTGACGCCTAATTGGATGGAATATGTCTACAAGGATAACATTGATATCTTCGTGCAGTTCGCGGTGAATGTCATGGGAGTGCGCAGCCATCGCGACAAGGATGCCGTCGTGCTTGAAGGGATTGCCCGGCTGCGTGAATTCTTTAACAAGTTAGGCCTTCCCGCTACGCTGAGTGAACTTGGCGTAAACGGCGACAATCTTGAGCTTATGGCGAAACGCGCAACCGGCGAAGCCTATGAGCACGAAGTTCCCCTCGGCGGGCTGAAAAAACTGCGCTGGATAGATGTGTTCATGATTTATTACAAGTCGAAATAACAAACGCAGCGGAGATGACAGCGGCAGAGGGGTTGGCTGCGGGGCTTTCCGCAGAGCGACTTTGCGGGCATATTGAGGGCCGCAGGGCACATATCGGCGCGTAGCGTCAACATGTGAAACGGAGCGTACACTCCGCTTCCGGTTCTGTTGACGTCTACCTCTGAATAGTAACAATGATTTATGGGCAAAGCTTCCGGTCGGAGGTTTTGCCTTTATAATTTTATTCTTTTTATGCTATACTGTTATGCTGGTAATTCTTGCGAAAAAGGAGATGGAAATGGCGAAGGATAAGCGGGATAAGGGAGTATATTACATTACCACCCCGATTTATTACCCCAGCGCAAACCTGCACGTCGGCCACACATATTGCACGGTGATGGCGGACGCCATGGCGCGGTTCAAACGCATGACGGGATACGACGTGATGTTCCTTGCCGGCGTGGACGAGCACGGGCAGAAAATACAGAAGATCGCTCAGGAAAAAGGAATTACGCCCCAGCAGCATGTCGACGAGATCGTGCTGAGCATAAAAGAATTGTGGAAGACGATGGAGATTTCCTACGACGATTTTATCCGCACCACTGAGGAGCGGCATAAGAAACGCGTGCAGGCAATCTTCAAAAAAATGTACGAAAAAGGAGATATCTACAAGGGAGAATACGAGGGCCTGTACTGCACTCCCTGTGAATCGTTCTGGACGGAGACCCAGGTCGCGGACGGAAAATGCCCCGATTGCGGCGGGCCGCTGGATCTGGCGAAGGAGCCGGCATATTTCTTCCGTCTGTCCAAATATCAGGATCGCATTATTGAGCTTCTGAAAAACAATCGCGGGTTTCTGAAGCCGGATTCGAGAAGGAATGAAATGCTGCGCTTCGTGGAGCAGGGGCTGGAAGATCTGTGCATTTCCCGCTCGTCCTTCGACTGGGGGATTCCCGTGCCCATCGACGGCAGCCAGGTAATATACGTCTGGCTGGACGCTCTTTCCAATTACATAACCGCGCTCGGTTATCCGGATAATACTTCCAAATATGAGAAATATTGGCCGGCGGACGTGCATTTGGTCGGCAAAGAGATCGTGCGTTTCCATTCCGTCATATGGCCCGCCATGCTCATGTCCATAGACGAGCCGCTGCCTTTACAGGTGCTGGGTCACGGCTGGCTGCTGCTGGAAGGCGGCAAAATGTCCAAGTCCAAGGGCAACGTGGTGGATCCCGTCAAGCTGATAGAACGCTACGGGGTGGACGCTCTCAAGTATTTTCTGCTGAGGGAATATAGCTTCGGGCAGGACGGCCTGTACACAAACGAAGTGATGCTGACGCGCATCAATTCCGATCTTGCGAACGATCTCGGCAATCTGGTGAGCAGGACGGTTTCCATGATTGAGATGTACAACGGCGGCGAGATTCCGCCGGCCGGAATTGAGGAAGGTCCCGACGCCGATCTGAAGAAAACGGCTGTCGCCGCGGCGGGCAAGGTGGAAGCGCATATGGACCGTTTCGCGTTTAATTGCGCGCTGGACGAGATTTGGGCCGTGATCCGGCGCACCAACAAATACATCGACGAAACCGCGCCGTGGCTCCTCGAAAAAGACGAAGCGAAGCGCGGCAGGTTGCTTGCCGCGCTGCATAATCTGGCTGAGTCCCTGCGCATAATATCAATTCTGATATGTCCGTTCATGCACAACACCGCGGACAAGATAAGGGATCAGCTCGGCGTCGGCGGCGAGGCCGCCGCGTGGGAAGACTCAAAGGTCTTTGAAAAAATCGGCTCAGCCGGCCCGGTCCGCGTGAAAAAAGGCAAGGTCATATTCCCGCGTATCAATATAAGCAAGGAACTTAGCAGACTGGAAGAAATAAGTTCCGGCGGCGCGGCGGCGGGGGAGGAAACGGGAAAGGAATATCCGGAGCAAAAACCCGAGATCGAATACGACGATTTCGCGAAACTCGACCTGCGCGTGGGAGAAATCGAAAAAGCCGAAAAGCATCGTGGAGCGGATAAATTGCTGATCTTCCAAGTGAAGATGGGAAATGAAACAAGGCAGGTGATTTCCGGCGTGGCCGATAATTTCAAACCGGAGGACTGCGTGGGGAAAAAGGTTGTCGTCGTCGCGAACCTGAAACCGAGGATGCTCAGGGGTCAGGAATCGAAGGGCATGCTCCTTTTCGCTGATGACGGCGAAGGCTTCGCTTTCGTGACGGCGGACGCCTCGCACGGAGAAATAGTAAGCTGATGAGGCGCGGCGGCGTTGAAGCGCGGATACTGAAAACG
>JAITPU010000055.1 GCA_031289235.1 Eubacteriales Family XIII. Incertae Sedis bacterium | reverse complement strand
CCTTTGGCCGCGTCCTTCGTTATCCGGTACTGGGAAAGTTTGCCGGGCCACGTGCCCGCGACATCGCCGCGCGGATCGCCGCTCCCCGTGACTCGCATCGCCTGATACACGTAAGCCCTGCCGGAAAGGGGATCCCGTATAGCGCCCCCAAGACAGGTGGCTGCGCCCCCAAACGGCTCTATTTCCGTGGGATGATTGTGGGTTTCATTTTTAAACATCACGAGCCAGTCTTCTTCTTTTCCGTCCACATCCGCCTTTACGCGGATGCTGCACGCGTTGATTTCGTCCGACTCGTCCAGATCTGAGAGCAGTCCCCGCTTTTTCAGATATTTCGCGCCTATTCCCGCGATGTCCATCAGCGAGATTTCCCTGCCGCCGCCGGCTTCCCCGTATACCTCCCCGCGAAGGCGCAGGTATTCCGAAAAAGCGTCTTTGACCAGATCCGCATAAGCGCCTTCTTCAAAATTAACTTCCGCGAGGCGGGTATGAAAGGTCGTATGCCTGCAATGGTCGGACCAGTAAGTATCCAAAACCAGAAGCTCTGTGACAGAGGGATCTCTTTTTTCATCGTCCCTGAAATAGCGCTGCACAAGCAGCAGATCCGCGTCGCTCATGGCCAGACCGCGCGCGCGCCTGTATTCCCGCAGACCGGCTTCGTCCATCTGCGCAAAGCCGCGGACGCGTTCAACATCGTGAGGGTCGGCGAGGTCCATCGCAAGGGTCAAAGGTTTTTCTAAATCCGCTTCCCCGGTATCCACCGGGTTGATCATATATTTTTTGACCGCTTCCTTATCTTTTTCGGATAATTCGCCTTCCACCGCGATCATCTTCGCGAAACGAACCAGCGCTTCCGTCTTTCCGCTTAAAAGCCGCAGGCACTGCATCGCCGAATCCGCTCTTTGATCATGCTGACCCGGGAGGTATTCCATCCCAAAAAAGAAAGTATCCGCCAAAAGCGGCAATTCCTCAATATATACCCTGTCCACAGGCGGCTCGGAAAAAACGCTGCGCACCGCCGCGTCAAAACCGGCCTCGTCAATGTTTTCAACATCGTAGCGGTTGAAAATCCGCACGCCGGAAATGTTTTTTATGTGCAAATTGTTTTCGAGTTCCCGGCGCAGTTCCCGGGCCTCCACATCGAATCCCTGTTTTTTTTCAACATACAAACGTCGAATCATCCCACGCGCCGCCTCATTCGCCGAGACCGTACCCGTTGCCGGTCAGATACGCTTCCATGCTTTCTTTCGCATTCAATACCCCGGACGCGTACCGCGTGGAATAGCTGCCGCGGCTCACATTTCCACTTCCCTGATTATACGCCGAAAGCCCTTTCGTGATATCTCCGCCGTAATTCACCAGCCTCTCGCTTATATATTTGGCGCCGAAATTGATACTGATTCTCATATCCATGAGCTGCGCCTGCGTCAGCCCGTAGGCCGCCCCCGTCCGCGGCATGATCTGCATGAGCCCCAAAGCCCCGCTTTGAGACTTAGCGTAAGAACGGAAGCGGCTTTCCTTTTCCGCCATAGCCATCAAGAGTCTTTCATTTACGTTATAAACCTCAGCGGCCCGCTGAAACATAAAGACCATTTCCTGCAATCTGCTGACGGAATAATCGTTGTTCTTCGTATTGATATAATCTACAAGCCCTTTATTGTAGCGCCTCTCGGGTTCCGGAACAAAGCCCGCCGCCGGGACGCCGGCCACAGTGCTTACGCAAACCCCGTAATACGAGTCGTAGTAAACGTCCCACTTAAAATCCTCGTGTTCCGTCATAACCCTGAGCGGAAGATATATCACATCGTCTCTTACGAACACATTGTACTCTTCGAACACATTGTACTCTTCCAGCCCTATGACTTCCGCGGGTTCGGCGGCAGGCGCGCCGTCAGCGCCGCTCTCTTCCTCCGTGGTCACAAGAATATCGTTCGCAAAAAACGCGTCAATATTTTCGCCGTCCGTTTTGATCCAGTTATCCCTGATATTGTTCAGGCTCGTTTCGGTTTTCGACAGTTTCAACGTGCGGTTCTGCCAGTCCATTTCCGCGTCAAAACCGCAAATATCGCCCATATCCGGCGTCAGCGGGAAATAGGTCGTGTCGCCGTAGATGAAGAAAGGATGCTGCAGATTGTAATTTACGATCCGCTCACCGTTGATTATGATATTTTTCAGGAAAAAGACGCCCTTCACATTTTCGTCCGCGTGAATTACAGAAAAAGAAAAAACTATTATCGTCAATGAAAGCCACGCGCAGGTCAGTTTTTTAACAATATTTGATATATCTACCATATATTTCCTTTTCGTTCTTCCGGTATGCGTACAAAGCCTTCCGAGGGAAAGGCAAAGCCGACGGCATACCATTCATAAATTTAACAGATTATCAGCACGGATATTATCGCTCCGCCAATTGAACGCGGTGTCTTTTCCAACGCAGCGCGACAAAAAATTCCCGTTTGAAAAATCAGGTTTTCCGGCACGGCGGCAGCACGGTACAATAGCCGACAAGCTATTATACCATATTCATTATAGACGGGATAACTCAATTTTATTGTTTTGTGACAACGACCAAGTCCACCTCGTCGGCCCTGTCGGCGGAAACGTCGTAAAGTCTTATCTTCGCGCCTTTTTTGATGCTGCTGGGTCTTTCCGACGAATATTTCCCGTCGCTGTCAAGCACGTATATAGTCGCGTTTGGACGCAGTGAATACGATCTTTCGCTCCCTCCCGCTTCGCTTAACGTGATCACGCTGCCGCTGTATTCTTTCACCAGCGCCGCCTCTTTCGTCAATTCGGCAAAATACTTGCCTTTTGCGTTTTCGACGAACGAGATGCTTCGCACTTCCCCGTTTCGCAGCTGCAACTCCACGATCTCCCCCGAACGCAGCCGGGGCAGGGACACGCCGGATGCAAGGGGCCACGTGATCGGATATCCCGCGGTGAGGGTCGCCAGAGCGTCGGCCGCGCCGCCGTCAGCTCCGATCGTCTTCGGCGTACTGTTGATAACGACATACGCGTAACCCGAAAATCCCACGTCCTGCGGCAGTATGATCTTCGAGATTTTGCCATCCGTCAATTCATACCAAATCGGCGCGCTGACCTTCTTGTACTTGTACACGGTGACTTCCGTATAGGCGGCGGGATCGTCCGGCAGATCCATTTTTTCATTGTATTCTTTTTTCAGGCCATAGGTATAGACTTTGACGTCGGAAGTGATCGGCTTGCCCGCGAATGAAGAGAAATTCTCGTCAAACGCGCCGTCCAAATAGATCATTCCGTCGCTTTCCGGTGTTTCGGCCGGTATTTCCGCACTCTGCCCGGGAGTTTCTTCCTGACGATTCGCCGCTTCAATCTCCCCGAGCATGTTATAAACCATCTGAGCGGCCATCCATTTGGAGGCATACTCGGGCAACTGCTCAGGAAGTCCCCTCAAAGCGTTTATTTCTTTCGCTTTGTTGATATAAGCGCCGGGCAGCCATACATCGCCGAAGTCTTCGTCGGTATAACCGGCGGCGCGAAGCGTCATCGTAACCAACTCATCGACCGTCACGTCGTTTCCCGGCCTGAAAGTCCCGTCGGGATATCCGTTCGTCACCTTTTTCTCCACGGCGTAGGCAACGTAACCTTCCGCCCAGCCATAACCGAGCATGTCGGAAAAGCCGCTTCTTCTGGCGTTCTGTGAAGCCGCGCCGTTGACAAACGAGGCAGGCGGATTCATAGCCCGCACGATGATCACGCAAATCTGCGCCCTGGTAAGGGGCTGGTCCGGATGGAAATACCCGTCCGCGTCGCCGGTGATGATATCTTTTTCGGTCAAAGCCGCCACCGCCTCCGCGTACGTCCGGCCTTCAACATCCGACGGCGCGGAAAGCGAAGCCGCCGCAGATGTAGCCGTCGCCGTAATCACCAACATCGCCGCAGTCAGAAGCGCCAATACGAATCTCAGCTTTTCGCTATAATTTTTCTGATTATCCTTCATTATAACAGTCCTCCAGTTCAATAGTTACTGCTCCGGCCAATAAACGCGGATATTCGCGCCGTCC
The DNA here is from genome assembly GCA_031289235.1 of Eubacteriales Family XIII. Incertae Sedis bacterium. Lineage (GTDB taxonomy): Bacteria > Bacillota > Clostridia > Peptostreptococcales > Anaerovoracaceae > JAITPU01. Next base: position 1,156 of record JAITPU010000055.1, on the reverse strand, counting down.
CTGCCGCCCTCTCATCTTTAAGACTTAGAACGCATCCGCCGGGTCGATTATCCTGTATACCAGCTTCGCGACGTCACCTTTAGCCGCGGGGGCGTTCCAGTCCTTGATCGTCACGTCGCCGGGCATGTTGTACATCGTCGCGTATTCGATATAGTTCCGCGGCCATGATCCCTCGAGCTCGCCCCCTCTCCGCTTCACGCGGATCAGCATGGTGATGACTTCCGCGTAAGTCGCGTCGTCTCCGGGATCAAACCTGCCTTCGCCCGAGCCTTTGATCCAGCCGTTTTCATAGCAGCGATTGATATAACCCTTCACCCATCCATAGTCGTCCAAATCCGAAAAATATTCTTTCTTTGCCGCTTCTTCGATCACGATTTCCTTATTATTGGTGGATCTCGCCAATAGCGCCGAACATTCGGCGCGCGTGATGGGTTTCTCCGGATGAAATAAACCGTCGTCGTCTCCCGTGATGGCCCGGATATCCATAAGCGTACTTACCGCCACGAAGTAAGTGGTGTTTATGATATCCTGAGGATATACGCCCGCCGCAAACGCCGCGCTTACGGACCCTCCCGTCAAAACGAGCGTTGCCAGAAGCAATGTACACATCCTTTTCATCTTTCTCAAAATCCCCCGTCTCCTTTATCGCTTTCACGCGTAATCTTTTCTAACACGGTAATCATCTTATTATATCAAATTCCAAACGTTTTGTTAATTACAACGGAATTATTTTCACATTACAGCAGCATACCGACGCGCCGGTTGATTTCCGTCAGAAAAGTTTTCGTATCCACCTGCTTGCGGTTCTCCACATTGGACAGGGTATAGAGATCCCCTGTCATAACGCCGCTTTCTATGGTTTTTATCGCCGCGCCTTCCAGAACGCCCGCAAATTCCGAAAGCGCCGGGAGACCGTCAAGCTCTCCCCTTTTCCTGAGGGCGCCGCTCCAGGCGAAAATCGTCGCGACGGAATTGGTGGACGTTTTTTCGCCTTCCAGATGTTTATAATAATGGCGCTGCACAGTGCCGTGAGCCGCCTCATACTCGTATACGCCCAAGGGCGAAACCAACACGGACGTCATCATCGCGAGGCTGCCGTAGGCCGCCGCCACCATGTCGGACATAACGTCGCCGTCATAGTTTTTGCACGCCCATA
>JAITPU010000046.1 GCA_031289235.1 Eubacteriales Family XIII. Incertae Sedis bacterium | reverse complement strand
CTGGCTTCGACACCCGCGGTAATCGGTGAGGCGAAAAATCCGGATATATACGGCGTGGAAAACATTTTGATCTTGGGTTTGGACGATTATCTTTTTACTACGCTGAATTCCGGAGTCGTCCGTTACAAGAACGGTACGGGGGCGGCGATAGCGGGGGAGCAGCTGTCTATGAACGAGCCGCTGTTCCGCTCGTGGCGGATCAGTGACGACAGTTATATCGCTGTAGGTTTTCTAAATCCCAAAAAAAGATATACTCTTGTGCCGGATATGGCCCAAGCCAGGGTCGTGACATATAGTAGTATACAATAAAGTAATTTTCGCCCAAGCTCAGTATAAATAAAGAGGGAAGCGATTCCATTTTTGGAAAAGCTCCCCTCTTTTGCGTCTGTACAGCGCGGACGCGAGTAGAGTTTTTTCAGGCGGCCGACGGCGGAGAGGCTGTTTCCGGAACCTGTTCGGTGAGCTTGACGTTCAGGACGAGTTCCCGGTTGCCGCGGCTTATTTTTACCGGCAGCGTGTCGCCGACTTTATGGGATCTTACCGTCGCGCGGAGATCTTCATTAGACTGGATTTCCTTGCCGTCAATGCTCATGATGCGGTCGCCGGCCGTTAAAGCGCTGTTTGACGATTCCGTGACATAGACTCCCATTGAGGCAAGGCCGTAGCGAGCCGCGGTCCAAGCGTCGCTGATCTCCACGACTTTAACTCCTATTTGCGGGCGTCCTGTCACATAACCGTTGCTCATGATCTGATCCGCGATTTCGGCTACGGTGTTTGAGGGAATGGCGAAGCCCAAGCCTTCTATATCAGCGCCGGAGGATTTCGCGTTTACTATCCCCACCAGATTGCCGTCGCTGTCAAACAGCCCGCCGCCGGAATTGCCGCGGTTTACCGCGGCGGAAGTTTGAAGCAGCCGCATGGTTTCGCCGTCTATGGTTATCTCGCGGTCTCTGGCGCTTATGATGCCGCTCGTAACCGTCCCGCCCAGCCTGCCGAGAGGGTTGCCGATGACGACTGCCGTCTGTCCGACTTCGATAGAGGAAGAATCGGCGAAAGTCGCGGCGTGTAGATCGTTCGCGCCGATCTTCAGCACCGCAAGGTCGGTCTGTTCATCCGATCCTATCAGAGACGCTTTGTATTCTCTGCCGTCGTTCATACGCGCCGTGATGTTCCCGGCGCCTTCTATGACGTGATTGTTTGTCACTATATATCCGTCAGAGGTCAAAATAACGCCGCTGCCGGCGCCGCTTTGCACAAACTGCCCGGAGAAGGGGCTGAACTGCGTGATCTCCGTGGAAATCTCAACAACAGAATCGGCGGTCTTTTTTACTGTCTCGACGATGTCATTGTAGCCACCCGTCGCCGTGTTTACCGCAGCCGCGGAATTTTGCGCGACTTCGACCGACCTTTGGATTCTGCTGTCTGCGCCGGTATTGCCGGACAGGATCCAATAAGCGCCCCCCATGCCGGCGGCGCCTGAAACGATCATCGCGGCGATCAGGACGGAGGCGGCGAAGATCGCCCTGCGCGTTTTTCCATTTCTCTTTTTCTCCTGATCCGGAGAAGATCCCGCCGCCGGTTCGCCATACGCGTTCGCGCCGGAGAAAGCCGGCGGAGATTCGCCGTCCCGGGTCTGTTTGCTGAATTCTCTTTCGCTGTAGGGTTCATAATCAAATTTTTTTAACATGGATTTTACCTCCTGTCTTAGACGCCGCCCGCGTGGCGGGTCCGGGTTAATAAGCCTGTGTTTGTATTTTACAAGTTCAAAGGTATGTTCCGCCGGCGGCCGCGCGGCTCTTGATATGCCCGCAAAGGCCCCCTGCGGAAAACTCGGCGTCCGGCCTTATCGACGCCTGCCCTTGAATAGTAATTCTGTACGGGCTGATTATATCGCGCATATGTGTGTAAAATATGAAAAAATTAAAAAGATTTGATTATTTATCTGTGTCGCTGTGTTCCGCGCCATGTCAAGCCGGTATTCGTATTTTCCCTGCGCGCCCGTTTCCACCGCCCTGTCGCGCGAATTTATTAAACGCCGAAGATGCGATAAATCAAGCGCCAAGGCGCGGGAAGCCCGCGATCCGTGCTCCTGAAATAATAAATCGGAATTTCGCGAAGCGGCTTTCGCGTACCGGGGAATGATGGTATAATAATTCAAACAGTGCTTGTGCCGTTCGAGGGCCTTTCGTCTGCGCCGGAGACGGCGGCGTCAACGCGTGAAGCGAAGCGGCCGCGCCGCTTCCTGCCCTGTCGGCGCCCGCCTTAGAATAGAATCGAAAAAAGAGAGAGCGTGTGGGTATACAGGAATTTCTGCATGATTATCTGATGAAGAAGCCCGTTTCTTTTCACATGCCGGGGCACAAGGGCGGACGATTTTATGAACGCTTCGGATACGGCGCTTTTTCGGAGCGTTTTATTGATTGCGACATCACGGAAATCCCGGGCGCCGACAATCTCTTTCTGGCGGAAGGCATACTGAAGGAGCTTCAGGATGGATACGCGGCGCTGTACGGCGTAAAAAAATCATGGCTGCTGATCAACGGCGGCAGCGGCGGCCTTATCGCCGCTGTTTTAGCGTCGTCGCCGGCGGGCAAGCCCCTGATCATGGCAAGAAACTCGCATAAATCCATATTCAACGCGCTGACGCTCGGCGGGCTCACCCCGGTTTACATGTATCCTGAAATAATCGAAGAATACGGGATTCCGGGCGAAATGCGTCCTGAAGAGACGGAAAGGCTTTTGAGGGAAAATCCGGACGCGGAGGCTGTTATTCTTCCGAGTCCCAACTATTACGGCGTCTGCAGCGATATTGAGAGAATCGCGGAAGCCGTGCATCGCGCGGGGAAGATTTTGATCGTGGATCAGGCGCACGGAGCGCATCTCGCTTTTTTCGACAGATATGAAGGCGGAGCCGCGGCGGGTAAGCGCGCGCCTTTGTCCGCCGAGCTGTCCGGCGCGGACCTGATCGTCAACAGCACGCATAAAACCCTGGCTTCCCTGACGCAGACCGCGGTGTTAAACTTGAACTCGGACAGGGTGGATCCGGAGGCGCTGGAGGATAAACTGCAGTGTGTGGAAAGTACAAGCCCTTCGTATCTCCTGATGCTTTCCGCTGATATCAACAGGGAAATTCTCGAACGGCACGGCAGGGCGCTGATCGAAGAATGGAACGGGAATCTGGACGGCTTTTACCGGGCGGCGGAAACTGTTCCGGGGCTGAAAGTCATGAACGCGGCCGGGCGCTTTGACCGCACTAAAATAAATATAGATATGAGCGCGCGCGGCATTTCGGGAACGCGGCTTAAAGAGCTGCTCATGGAAGAAAATATCTGCGCCGAACTTAGTTCCGGCGGCGTCGTCATGTGCATGACCGGCGTCGGAAATGTGCGCGGGGATTATGAAGCTTTGGCGGCGGTGCTGCGGCGGATAAGCGAGTCGCGCGGGTTCGGCCGTGAGGCCGGAGAAAGAAGAGAGCCTGATACAGAAGCGAAAATCGAAACGGAAGAAGCGCTGTATCCGCCGAAAATCCCGGAGTTCGCCGGTATTCCGGAGACTAAGCGAAGGGTTAAGCTCGAAGCCGCCGAGGGGCTGATCTGCGCGGCTTCCGTCATTCCGTATCCGCCGGGCGTCCCTCTGCTTTGTCCGGGGGAGCGCGTCGGACGGGACGCCGTCGCCTATATAGCTGCCCTGCGGCGGGCGGGCGGGAAGGTGACCGGCGTTACGGCGGACGGAGAGATTTTCGCCGGATAGGCTCCGTATGAGAATCTTTGAAATCGAAAACCGCATATTTACATATCCGGACGGCCAGACGCGTTCAGCGAAGAAGAGGAAACGATGTCGTACAAGGTAAAGCTGGACGTATTCGAAGGGCCGTTTGACCTGCTCGTTTATCTGATTGAAAAAGCGGAGATGAGCATTTACGATATACAAGTGTCTGTGATCACGGCGCAGTATCTCGCCCATATTGAGAAAATGCGGGCTGAAGATCTGGTCATAGACAGCGAATTTATGGTGCTTGCAGCTATTTTGATAGAGCTGAAATCCAAAATGCTGCTGCCGGGAGCAGAGCCTGCCGCTGCCGTGGATGAGGAGGACCCGAGGGAGGAACTGACGAGAAAACTCGTCGAATACAGGCGCTTCAAGCTGGCGGCCGGACTGTTAGGCGAAATCGAGGAGGATAACCGGGCTGTCCTGGAAAAACCGGGTGAAGATTTACAGGCGTTCACGGGCGAACCCGACGAGTATCTTCGCATGGATTTAAAAAAGTTTTTGCAGTCTTTCCGCATGTTTCTCGGCAGAAAACAACGCATAGACGAAATCCGGCGCGGCTATACGCGCGTCGCGAGACAGCGGGCGACGGTGGAGTCCGGGATAACTTATATCAGGGAGTTATTTGAGAGAAGAAATGTGAAAATTTTAACATTTCGCGAACTTTTGACGCCGGAAAGCGATCGCCGTCAGGTGACGCTGACCTTTGTTTCGCTGCTGGAAATGATGAGGGCGAATGAGATTTACGTAAGTCAGGAAGTTATCTTTGGTGAAATCGTCATTCGCGCCGGAAAATTCCGCGCCGGCGCGGCTTATGCCGCGGAGCCGCCCGCCGGGAAGGACGGGCTGGCGGGAAAGGCAGGGGAAAAGAGGAGCGGGCGTGTTCAGTAAGAAAGCCATAAAATCAGCTTTTGAGTCCATGATGTTCGTGTTGGGCGAACCTCTGGAAGTGAAGACCGCCGCGAATGTGTTCGGCGTCGATAAAGGGACGGCCCGCGAATATTTCAGGGAATTGCAGCGCGAGTATGAAGAGGAAGGAAGGGGCCTTGCCGTAAGGGAAATCGGCGGCGGCTTCCAGTTCGTGACCCGCGCCGAGAATTTCGAGCACGTCCGGCGGCTTTGTACGCCTGCGAGGGAGAAAAAGCTCTCCATGGCGGCTTTGGAAACGTTGGCTATCGTGGCCTATAAGCAGCCTGTCACGAGGGGCGAGATCGAGATGATCAGAGGGATCAAATGCGACCGTATGCTGGAAGGGCTTTTGAAACGGGATTTGATCGAAGAAACGGGCAGGGCGGATTCCGCCGGCCGGCCTATTCTCTACGGCACTACGAAGATGTTCCTGCGGTACTTCGGCTTTGCCGGATTAAACGAACTGCCTGAGATAGAGGATATCGAACGGAGTGTGCGCGAACCGGACGAATCCGGCGGCGTGCGGCAATTCGCTATTGATTTGGAAGGACAGGTGTGACGGGCGTGCACGCGCGGTCCCAACGCGAAGCGGAGCGGAAGTCCCGCTTCCGGCCCTTATCGGCGCCTGCCTCTGAATAGCGGCAAATATGAAGGAGTTTTATGAATGATATGAACAGTATCAGGTTGATCGCGCTGGATATCGACGGGACTTTGCTCGGAGAGGATCAGAGGTTTTCTTCCGGGAACCGCAAGGCTGTCGAGAGGGCGATCGGGAAAGGTGTGGAAGTCGTGCCGGCGACGGGCAGGGCTTTTTCCGCGCTGCCACAGGAGTTCTCCGGGCCGGACGCCATTCGCGGCGTCCGCTATTCCATTACTTCAAACGGAGCCGCTCTTTCTGAGATTGAAACAGGCGAGTTGATATACAGCAAGTGTATTTCCGCGGAAGGCTTGGAGAGCGTACGGCCGCTGCTGGAAGACACCGAGATTGCATGTGAAATATTTCACAATGGAGTCGCGTACGTGTCCCGGGCCGATTATGACGAATTCAGCGAGTCGGGCCTGCCGGAAGGCTATATCCGTTATTATCTGAATACGCGGGTTCCTGTCCCTCGGCTTGAAGTGTTTATACGGGAATGGCAGCGCGAAATCGAGAGCATCAACCTGATCTTCGCGGATCCCCGGAAACGCGTGAAAGTACGTGAAGAACTGAAGTCCAACGCGCTGGTGTATACGATGTCCTCGCTGCCTTTCAATCTTGAGATCGGCGCGCCGGGGATGAACAAGGGCGAAACTCTTTCTTACCTTTGTTCCGTATTGAACATACGGCGGGATGAGACGCTGGCCTGCGGCGACAACGACAACGATATAGAGATGATCAAATTCGCCGGGATCGGTGTCGCGATGGGACAGGGAACGGAAGGCGCTAAAGCGGCGGCGGATTTTGTGACCCTGTCAAACGACGAGGACGGCGTCGCTCACGCCATAGAAAAATTTGTGTTGCGGCGAGACGGTATGTAAAGCGCGTCGGCTGAATCGCGCCGTCGGCGCGTAAGCTGAAAATCCGATATTTTTATTTTCGTTCGGAGAAGGGAATATAGGGCGTGCGCTTGGACACGCTCATATACGCCGGGCGGATGATCTTCCCTGAGTTGATCAGCTCCTCTATGCGGTGGGCGCTCCAGCCGGGTATGCGCGCTATGGCGAATATCGGCGTATAAAGCTCCAGCGGCAAATCCAGCATACTGTAAACGAAGCCGCTGTAAAAATCAATGTTCGCGCTGACGCCTTTGTAGATTTTCCGGTTTTTCTCTATGGCTTTTTCGCCCAACCGCTCTACCGCCCTGTAAAGCCGGTATTCGTCCATCCTCCCTTTTTCTTTCGCGAGCTTTTCCACAAACGCCTTGAATATATTCGTTCTTGGATCGGAAAGGGAATATATGGCGTGACCCATGCCGTATATAAGCCCGGCCCCGTCGAAGGCTTTTTTGTTCAGCAGGGCGTACAGATAAGCCTCCACTTCGCCGTCGTCGTCCCAGTCGGAAACGTTCTTCTTCATATCTTCGAACATCTGCACTACCTTGATGTTCGCGCCGCCGTGCTTGGGGCCTTTCAGCGATCCGAGGGAAGCGGCCACGCAGGAATATGTGTCGGTGCCTGAGGAGGATACCACGCGATTGGTGAATGTGGAGTTATTGCCTCCGCCGTGTTCCGCGTGGAGCACGAGCGACACGTCGAGGATGCGCGCTTCCAGATCTGAATATTTGCTGTCCGGGCGCAGCAGCATAAGGATGTTTTCCGCCGTGGAAAGCTCCGGGTTCGGCGTGTGGATGAACAGGCTGTCTCCTTCGAAATAATGGCGGTACGCCTGATAGCCGTAGACCGACAGCAGCGGAAATACCGCCGTCAGGAGCAGGGACTGCCGCAGCACGTTTGGTATCGTGGTGTCGTTGGCCTTGGCGTCGTAGGCGTGCAGTGTAAGGACGCTTCTCGCGAGGGTGTTCATCATGTCCACGTTGGGCGCTTTCATGATGATGTCGCGCACAAAGCTTGTGGGCAGCGTCCGGTATTTCGCCAAAAGCTGCCGGAACTCCGTCAGCTGCGTTTCCGACGGCAGGGAACCGAAGATCAAAAGGTAGATGACTTCTTCGAAACCGAATCTTTTTTCATCGATAAAACCGCGCACCAGGTCTTCGACATTAATCCCGCGAAAATGCAGGCTGCCTTCGCACGGCACTTTTTCGCCTGAAGACGTATCGAAGGCCTGGATTTCCGAAATTTCGGTGAGTCCGGTGAGCACGCCGTTTCCCTTCAGATCTCTGAGGCCGCGGTTGACTTTGAATTTTGCGTAAAACGACGGGTCGATAGAGCTGTTTTTAACGCAGATCTCCGAAAGTTTTTGAATTTCCGGCGTGGTATCTGAATATTTATCGTCGAGCGTGTTGAATCCTGTTGCCAACATATTATTCCTCTTCCGTAACTATTGCTCCGACAGTTAAATATAACAAGGCGCGACAGTCTTTTCTGCCGCGCCGCGCGGCGGAACCCGTTGATATCGCCGTTATCGACAGTAACTGTTTCTTGCCGCATTTAACTGCCGGAACAATAAAATCATTTCAATGGAGGCGACATACATGCTATTATATTATACACTCTTTAAAATGGAGGAACAACTGTTTTGCGGTTAATATTTTCGAAAGCGGACGCTCCGAGTCTGTTCAAACATCGGCAGGGGAGACTGTCATCTCCTCCGGAACCGTGCTGCCGCCCGCAATATTACTTCGGGGAAAAGCTGTGAGATTGAATAAATATATCGCCCGGGCCGGGATAGCCAGCCGCCGAAAGGCCGATGAGCTGACGAAAAACGGCGAGGTGAAGGTCAACGGGCTGACGGTTAGGGAACCGGGATACGATGTGCGGGACGAAGACGCGGTCGAGGTAAGCGGCCGGCTGGTCGGCCGCGCGGACAAGCCTGTTTATATCATGCTGAACAAGCCCGCCGGCTGTGTCACCACCGCGAAGGACGACCGGAAACGGCCGACGGTGATGGATTTCACGGCGGACATTGAGGAACGTATTTTCCCGGTCGGCAGGCTGGATTACGCCACTTCCGGCCTGTTGATCATGACCAACGACGGGGAGCTTGCCCACGCCCTCACCCATCCGAAACATGAAATATACAAGACATATATCGCGAAGGTTTCAGGTGTTATTTCCGATGAGAAACTGGCAAAGCTCAGGCGGGGCGTGGATATCGGCGGCTTTGTCACTTCTCCCGCGAAAGTCGCGGTGATCGGGCAGGCCGGACGCGTCGCGGAGGTGGAGATACAAATCCTCGAAGGCAGGAATCGCCAGGTGCGGAAGATGTTTGCCGCCGTAGGCGGCAGTGTCGTCGGTCTTAAACGCGTGGCGGTGGGGGATATACGGCTCGGACGCCTGAAAGAAGGGCAGTACCGGAAGCTCAGGCGCGAGGAGGTAGACTGTCTTATCGCGCCGCCAAGTAACAATAGCAACGAAATATGAAAGATGGGGCCGAAACGGTGATCATTTCCGTTTGTTTTCCTTGGGGGTGACGCAGACGCCTTTTGCCCGGCATACCACGATGGGTTCGTCCAAAAAGTCCGCGGCGGACGGGCCGATATCCGGGCGCGCCCGCACGACTTTCTTCGCGACGAATTCCATTTTTCGGGACGTATTGCCGATGTGCGTGATTTCACCGCGGGCTTCGATGTAGTCGCCCGCGTAAACGGGCGCAAGAAATTCTATCTCGTCGTAGCGCAGAAACAGCCCTTCGTCGCCGTCTAAGCGGATCAGCAATTCCGTGGCGATATCGCCGAACAGATGGACGGAATGCGCGCCGTCAACCAAATTCCCGCCGTAATGAGCGTCTTTATGCGACATCCTCAGCCTTATGGTACTGGTAATTTTCCCCATATGCTCTTCCGGAACCGGAAACTTCTTATCTCTCTCATTTGTTTTGTCTTGATCCATTTGTGTATCCTCCCTTTGATCATTGTATGCCCGCTTATGCAAAATTTCAAGTTTTTTTCTCATTCCCGGCGCAGTTCGTCCGCGAGGTGTGTTACTGCAAAGATTTGCCCGTAAGCAGGCGGGTGGTCTCTGTTTTCTCCGAAGGAATAATTGCGGGGCATACGAGCGCGTCATCGCGGTTCCGGAGGGGATGGCAGCGCCACTGCCGATGTTTGAACAGTAAGCAAGGTTGTTTGCCGTTGCGGCAGCCTTTGTCACCGGCGCTTGCGGTGTCCTCGTTTTTACAGTATAATTATTGCGCCGCCGACTATACATTGGAGCCGTAACGGTCTTTTTTCCGTCAGACCGTGTTGGCAGAATCCGTTGCCGTTTTGCCCCGATCTACGGCTGGCCGGCAAAACGGGCAGCGAAGCGAACGTAATGAGCGGAGGAGCGTGGCGACGCCGTTTCAGCGGACGCGGAACCGCTCCCGAAAACGAACAAGAGGGAAATATGTACGACTACCATACACATTCTTTTTTTTCCGGCGACAGCAAAACTCCTTTGGAGGAAATGGTGGCGAGGGCCGTCTCCCTTGGACTTGTTGAATACGCTGTGACCGACCATTTCGATCCGGATTATCCCGACTATCCTTTCACACTTTCGTTTCCGGAATATCACGCGGAACTCATCAGGCTTGAGGCGCTTTACAGAGAGAAAATCAGGCTGGTAAAAGGCATCGAAGTCGGAATCCAGCACGGCGATACGCTGAAAAAATGTTCCGCGGCGGTGAACGCCTTTCCATACGATTTCGTTCTCGGCTCTTTTCATTGCGCCGAAGGCTTCGACATCTGCAGGAAAGACTTTTTCGCGGGCCGCAGTCTGGAAGACGCCTATATCGTTTTCTATAGCTATATGCTCGACTGTCTGAAAAAATTCAAAGACTACGATGTGCTTTCACATTTCAATGTTATCGACCGTTACGTGGACCGGATACCCGACGACGAGGTCTATATGGACATCGTGGAAAAGATAATAGATATTCTCGTAGCGGACGGAAAAGGCATAGAGATCAACACCTCAAGCTTCCGATACGGCATGGGAGAACGCACTCTTCCTTCAGCCGCGATTCTGGCGCGTTATGTAAAGATGGGCGGCGAGATCATCACTACAGGTTCCGACGCCCACCGCGCCAAAGATGTAGGCTACATGCTGGACCACGCGCGGGAAATGATAAAAGCCGCCGGTCTTAACCGCATAGCTTCGTTTAAAAACCGCGAGGTCCGATTTGTCGCGCTGTGACAAGGGAGCCTTAAAGCGCGCGGCTTTGTCGGAGCAATAGTCACCTGAGCGATAAACGACGTATGAAAAGACGCAGTCTCATTCACGGGAAAGAAGGGAAGGAGCCGCGGCAGGGCGGCGGAAAGGTGCGGAATCATGGCGGTATTAGTAACGGGCGGCGCCGGATATATCGGCAGCCACACTTGCGTGGAGCTGTTAAACGCGGGAGAGGATATTGTGCTGCTGGATAATTTCAGCAACGCGAAAGCAGAGGTGATCGGACACATAAAAAAGCTGACGGGGCGGGA
>JAITPU010000003.1 GCA_031289235.1 Eubacteriales Family XIII. Incertae Sedis bacterium | reverse complement strand
GTTTGCATAGTAAGCACCGATCTTTTTTTCATGAACTTGCCTTTGCGAAATTATGAACAAACGTTTACTTTTTGTTCGCTCCGTGATATCATAATTTATCGTCACACCAACTAAACATTGCAAAATAAAAACGTGAGGAGAAAAGAGGAGCGACGGAGGTCAGTATGGAAAGAGAGCAAATGAAATTAAAGCCGAGGGAAGAAAAGGTGCTGAATTTCATGAAAGATGAAATCAGGCATAAGGGCTATCCTCCCACTATAAGGGAAATCTGCGTGGCGCTGGGCATCAAATCGACTTCCACGGCCCACAAAGACCTCGAACAGCTTGAGCGAAAGGGTTATATAAGTAAAGACCCGTCCAAACCGCGCACCATGGCGCTGACGGAAAGCGCCGGCTGGGAAAGGCGGGGCGGAAATGGCGCGGAATTTCATTATCGCGATAAAAATAAGGCGAACCGGACGGAGATCGTGGAGATTCCCGTCGTTGGGCGCATCGCCGCCGGAACGCCTGTTCTCGCGGCCGAAAACATAGAGGACAGCATACCCGTGCCCGCCAGATTTTTACCCTACGGCGACAACTTCATGCTCACGGTGCGCGGCGACAGCATGGTCGGCGCGGGAATCCACAGCGGCGATTACATTCTCGTAAATCAGCGGTCCACAGCCAATAACGGAGATATAGTCGTAGCCATGATCGACGGTTTCGAAAACGAAGCCACGGTTAAGACTTATTACAGAGAAAACGGCAAAATACGCCTGCAGCCGGAGAATCCTGCCATGAGTCCGATTATATTAAGCGATGTGAAAATATTAGGACTCGTAAAAGGCGTGTTCCGCTATCTTTAGAAACCGACTGACGCGTTCATCGCTTTAATTACGCCATTCGCCACTCCGAACGCATAGCCGTCGCGGAAAGCGTCGCTTTTCATATTTTCCCTGTCGCCATCGTTTGAAAGGAAAGCGCCTTCGACCAAGATCGCAGGCATCCAGGTCTTGTTAAGCACGACATAGGCCGGTTCGCTTTTCGCGCCGCGATCCTGAGTTCCAAGGGCGGCGCAAACCTCCTGCTGCACCTGTTTCGCCAGAGGTTCGCTCTTTAAGAAATATCCCTGCTCCGTATCCTTGGTGAAGTAATAGGTTTCCGTGCCGCTCGCCGTGGGTTTGGGATTCGCATTGTTGTGAATGCTGATGAACAAATCCGCGTTGGCCTGATTCGCTATTTCCGGCCTGCCGTGAAGATCAAGAGTCGCATCGTCCGTCCGCGTCATCCGTACCCGCGCGCCCGCGGAGTTCAGATACACGTACAGGCGCGTAGCCACATCTAAATTTACATCTTTTTCCAGCAGCACCGGATTGCCGCCTTCATTGCCGATAGCCCCCGTATCAGATCCGCCGTGTCCCGCGTCAATTATGATCAGTTTATCGCGCAGCTGCGCGCTGAGTTCGGGCAAACCGTTTGCCAGAACGGTTTCAGAGCCATTAGGCTGCTCCGCCGTATCCTGTCTGGAATCCTCGCCCCCGCGGCTTATCCTTATCTCACCGGCAGGGGCCGCGCTGTCGGCACCGTTTGCCGCGCCGGGATCATTGTCCGTTCCCGCCTGAGTCTCGCCGCCGTTTCCGGCCTCTTCCGTTTGGCCTTCCGCCGCTTTCGAAGACGCGATCAGCACACGCCGCTCCGAGTCGTCCCAATCCACATCGTAATTAAGCGCCTCTGCGACGATGCGCACGGGAATCATGGTACGGTCCGCGATGATCAGAGGCGGCACGTCCGCCATCCGCTCCTGACCGCTGATCATATAGTTCAGCGAATCTATAGTCAGATCGACCGATACGCCGTCCATGTAGATCCCTACCTGCCGCAGATCCTCGTTCCACGTCACTTCGGCGCCGGCGCCCTCAAACACCGCCCTTGCCGGGATCAAAGTCCGCTCTTTCACGATCACCGGCGGAACTTCGCTTTCGACTTCTTTACCGTCGAGAAACAGGCTTACAGGCAATTCCCTGCAATATGCTACGCCATCGGCAATATCCTGTTCCGAAAGAAAAGTATCAACCGCCGCATCAGCCACCGTATCATCCGCAAATACCGGAGACGCGGAGAAGGCCGTAGCGGCAAGCGCGACCGCCGCCGAAACCGCGTATCCGCAAAGCCTTAGCCTCATCGGCCGCCGGTTAAAAAAATCTTCCGAAAAATGTTTTCCTTTTAACATATTCTTTCCAGTATCCCGCGTATCTTCCATAAAACATCCCTGTAAACATTTTTTCAAATAAAAAATATTTTGAATATTTTCGAATGAACTGTGACTTTTCGGATATTATAATACAATTTTATCGTCAAATCCCCGTATGTCACGCAATTGTAACTAAGTTTTAATCCTCACGACACGGATGACGCTTTTATGTGACTATCTTTTATACCTATAATTAACTTGAAAGTATCCCTTTATACCCGGCAATAACAAATTCGTTATTGACAGCGGTATAACGTACTTGTTATAATCATAAAATTGAGCGAGCGGAACGCAATTTGAAGGATTTTTTGGAAAGGTACGGTAT
>JAITPU010000064.1 GCA_031289235.1 Eubacteriales Family XIII. Incertae Sedis bacterium | reverse complement strand
TTCAAGCACTTCCTTAGTTTGCGAAGCAATAACTACATCTACTATTTAACTACATTATCTGTAAATTTGCAATAGCTTTCACGCAAATATTGTTAATAAATTAACTAATGGGTTGCTACTCAAAGGTATGCGTCGATGGGGGCGTCCGCTCCGGGAAAATCTCCACGGTTTCCGCCGACTGCGCGGCCTGCGCGGTCAGCTGCTCCGCGTCTAATTTCCCTTCGGAAGCGAGTATCTTCGCCAGCTTCGGCTTCGTCACCGGATGCTTGGGAAGGAAGACTGTGCAGCAATCTTCATAAGGCAGGATTGAGGTCTCATAGGTGCCGATCTCCTTTGCTTTGCTTATGATATCCACTTTGTCAAACGCGATCAGTGGCCTCATGACGGGCGTCTCCACCGCCGCGTCCGTCACTATCAGAGCTTCGGCCGTCTGGCTCGCTACCTGACCCAAGTTTTCACCTGTTATCAGCATTCCGCAACCCGCGCAGCCGGCGATTTTCTCCCCGATCTTCATCATAAAACGCCGCGTCAGCACGGTCATTTCTTCTTCAGGGCAGTGCGCGGCGATCTCCGCCTGTATCGGCAGCAGGTTGACGAAATGCAGCCTGAAGCGCCCGCAGTAGGCGGAAATGATCCGCGCCAGCTCTTCTGTTTTTTCCCGGGCACGCTTGCTGGTATAGGGATAAGAGTGGAAATGCACTGCCTCAATCATCATGCCTCTTTTCGCCATCATGAAAGCGGCGACCGGACTGTCTATGCCGCCGGAAAGCAGCACAAGCCCCCTGCCGTTGCTTCCTGTCGGCAGCCCTCCGAAGCCCGGGATCTTCTCTTCATAAATATATGATTTATCTTTCCTCAGATCGACGAAAAGCAGGCAGTCGGGATGGTGTACATCCACTTTCAGAGCATCGCAGGCGCCGAGAACTTTCGCTCCGATTATCCGCGCTATATCCGGAGACTGCACCGGAAAGCTTTTGTCCGCGCGTTTCGCCTTTATCTTAAAGGTTTTGACGCCGTTTTTCCCGGCCCGCTCCAGCATATAGGCCGCCGCCGCTTCTCCGATCGCCTCCAGGTCGGAATTGATTTCTATCGCCGGGCTGACAGACGCGACGCCGAACACCTTTGATATCTCGCCGGCGACCGTCGCCGCCGCGAACCGCTTGTCCGCACGCACGAACACAAGTCCTTCGCGGCGGCGCGCCTCGGCACCCTCAAATTTTACGAGCGCTTTGCGTATATGTTCCACGAGCATACGCTCAAAGTAAGATTTGTTCATGCCCTTCAACGCGATCTCGCCGCATCGGACGATGAATATGTTCTTATCGCCGTCTTCGTTTTCCATCAAATCTTTCACCGTGTAAACAGCCTCATTTCAATTATTCCCGCCTGAAACGGCTCAGGCTGCGGAAGCGCAGCACCGCGTCTTTCACTTCGGCAATCACTCGTTCCATTTCGTCCGGCGTGTTGAATTCGCCGAAGCTGAACCGGATGGCGCCTTCCATTTCCCTTTCCGACAGCCCCATAGCCGCGAGCACGTGGCTGCCGCCTTTCTTTTTTGACGAACAGGCCGCGCCTGTGGAAACGAACACGCCCCGCCCTTCCAGATCGTGCAGCAGCACTTCTCCTTTCACGCCGATAAAACTGACGTTCAGCACTGAGGGGCAGGAATATGCGGTCTTTTCGCTCAGCGTGACCGTCTCGTCCGGCAGAGTATCCGCAGGGCCGTTTATCCTGACGTCCGGGATCTGGTCGAGGATTCCACGCCTGAGAAAGTCTCTGCACGCCCTCAGGCGCGCGCTTCTCGCCTTCAGGGTTTTAGCCGCGAGTTCCGCCGCGACGCCGAAGCCCGCGACGCCGGGAACGTTTTCAGTGCCCGGCCGGAGTCCTCCTTCCTGTCCGCCCCCGTGAAGCAGCGGTTCCAGATGCGTGTCTTTGCGGATGTATAACGCGCCCACGCCTTTCGGCCCGTGCAGCTTGTGAGCGCTCACGGACAGCAGATCCAAGCCGTCCCATTCCCGCCTGCCCAAATTTATCGGCAGTTTGCCGAAGGACTGCACCGCGTCGCTGTGCAGCAGAATTTTCCGGCCAAGCCTTTCCTCCGCCTCGCGTTTTACGCGGCAAATCGCTTCAATGGGCTGAATTGTTCCCACTTCGTTGTTCACATGCATGACGGAAAGCATAGCCGTATCCTCATTGAGGGCGGCTTCCAGTTCTTCCAGATCCACAAGCCCATTTCCGTCCACTCCGACGCGCGCGATTTTATAGCCATTTTTTTCCAGTTCGCGGCACGTTTCCAATATCGCGGGATGTTCGATTTCAGTGGTGACCAATTTTCGGCCGCCCCTTTTTTTCGCCGCCATTCCCTGAAAAAGCGCCATGTTGTCCGCTTCCGTGCCTCCGGAGGTGAAAATCAGCCGCTCCGGCGCGGTTCCGAGCGCCTCCGCAACCTGACGCCGCGCCAGTTTCATCAAACGCTCCGCTTCCATCCCCATATCGTGCAGGGCGGAAGGATTCCCGTAAGTTTGTTCCATAACCGCGCATATCGTGGCGGTCACTTCGCCGTAAGGCTTCGTGGTGGCGCCGTTATCCAAATATATCATCCTCAATACCTGCCGTTTATCATCAACCCGAAGAAAACACGGAAAAGGGTACGGCTGCGAAACCATACCCTTCTTTTTAGATTATGAAGCCTTTATTATTCCGGCCGTCAAACGCGGCGGTAAAAGTGAAGATTTTTTCGCCGCGCGGCATGACGCAGGGTTTGCCGTCGATATTATTTCGCGTAATCAATGGCGCGGGTCTCACGGATTACGTTGACCTTGATCTGGCCCGGGTATTCCAGCTCGCTTTCAATTTTCTTGCTGATTTCCCTGGCGAGGAACACGATCTCCTCATCGCCGATCTCGTCCGGCTTTGCGATGATACGGATCTCTCTGCCCGCCTGAATCGCGTAGGAACGCTCGACGCCCTTCGTGGTGTTCGCGATATCCTCCAGCTTGTGCAGACGCTTGATATAGGTTTCAAGCATTTCCCGCCTCGCGCCCGGCCTTGCGGCGGAAAGGGCGTCGGCGGCGGCGAGAAGCACCGCTTCCATGCTTTTCGCTTCATAATCCCCGTGATGAGCAGCCATCGCACTGATCACGTTTTCAGGCTCTCTGTACTTGCGGAGCAGGTCAATGCCGATATCCACATGGGTGCCTTCCACCTCGTGGTCGAGCGCCTTGCCGATATCGTGAAGCAACCCCGCGCGTTTGGCGAGCTTGGGATCCAGTCCCAGCTCTCCCGCCATGAGCCCGGCCAGATTAGCCACTTCAATAGAATGTTTCAGCACGTTTTGTCCGTAGCTGGTTCTGTATTTCAACCTCCCGAGCAGCTTTACAAGCTCCTGGTGCAAATTATGGACGCCGACCTCAAAAGTAGCCTGTTCGCCTTCTTCCTTTATGATGTTCGCAACTTCGCGCTTGGCTTTTCCCACCACCTCTTCTATCCTCGCGGGGTGGATCCTGCCGTCTATAATAAGCTTTTCGAGCACGAGCCTCGCTATTTCTCTTTTTACGGGATCAAAACCCGATATTATGACGGCCTCGGGCGTATCGTCTATGATCAGATCCACGCCGGTCTGGGTCTCAATGGCCCTGATATTCCTGCCCTCTCTGCCGATGATGCGGCCCTTCATTTCGTCGTTGGGCAGCGGCACGACGGACACGGTGCTTTCAGCGACATGATCCGCCGCGCACCTTTGAATCGCGCCCGTGATGATTTCTTTGGCCTTCTTGTCCGCTTCCTCCTTGGCCTTCGACTCAATCTCCTTGATCATGACAGAAGCTTCCACTCGAATCTCTTTTTCGATATCGGAGAGAAGAATCTGCTTGGCCTCCTCCGCGGTATAGCCGGATACCCGTTCCAATTCTTCGATCTGTTTCGCGGCGTAAGTTTCCAGTTCTTTTTCCTTGTCCCTCAGCTTCTGTTCCTTTTTCGAGAAAATATCCTCTTTTTTTTCCAGATTATCTATTTTCCGGTCGAGAGATTCTTCTTTTTGAATCAGCCTTTTTTCGGATTTTTGGATTTCCGCGCGTCTTTCTCTGGCATCCTTGTCCGCTTCCGCTTTTATGTGGTGCGCCTCTTCCTTGGCTTCGACGACCATCTCCTTTTTTACGGCCTTTGCTCTGGTTTCCGCGTCAAGGATCATATTTTTTGCGACCTGTTCCGCGCTTCCTATCGTCTTTTCACCCACCGTTTTCCTGATAATATATCCGATCAACAGTCCCGCGACTAAAGCGACCGCTCCAACGATGCATGATATCAGCACATTTACATTTATAGTAATTCACCTCATTTCCATTAACGATTGACATATCTTTACTATTTTATTATAATGCGGAAAACAGAGAATTGTCAAGGAAAGATGGAGCGCTTCGATTGGGTTATTTTTTTGGTCTTCTTAAAAGCATCGACAGATGGCTTTTGATTCTTCCGCTGTTTTTCGCGGCGATCAGCCTGACCATGATCGCCAGCATCACGTATGGAGGCGGCTTTCCCAGCCGGGAAATGGCCGTGCAAATCGCCGCGTACGTCATCGGTTTTCTGGTGCTCGGCCTGATGCTGCTTTTCGATTATAAAAGCTTTGAAAAGCTTGAAAAATTTTTATATGCGGGTTCCATACTGCTGCTGCTCACCGTCTACACAGGGATCGGCGTCACGCACTATTCGTCCCGGGCGTGGATCAATTTAGGCGTCACGGAAATGCAGCCTTCTGAATTAGTGAAAATCTCTTTCGTGCTGATGTTCGCCGGCTATCTCACGCGCAGGCAGGAAAGCCTGCTTAACTTCAGGGGGGTTTTGCTTTCCGCGCTTTACGCGTCTCCTTTTTTGCTTCTGATCATAAAAGAGGATCTCGGGAACGGCGTCGTCATGTGCTGTATCTGCGTCGGCATGGTTTTTTACGCGGATATTGACGGCAAGCTGTTCGCCCGCATAGCCGCTGTTTTTTTTATTTCCGTCCCTGTCGTTTACCGCTTCATGGCGCCCCATCAAAAACAGCGCATCGACGCCTTTTTGCATCCGGATAATTTTTCGATTTCCACAAATTACCATGTATGGCAGTCAAAGGTCGCTATCGGTTCCGGCGGTTTGTTCGGCAAAGGGTTGTTTTCGGGAACTCAGAAAGAGTTGAATTATCTGCCCGTACAGCAGTCGGACTTCATTTTCGCCGTCATAGCGGAAGAACTTGGTTTCGTCGGCGGCGCGGCCGTAATTTTTCTCTACGCCGTGTTCCTCACGAGGGTATGGCGGATCACCTCGCGCGCGAAGGATTTATACGGCGCCCTCATAGCTGTGGGCTTTCTGTCCATGTTCGGTTTTCAGATCTTCGAAAACATCGCCATGACCATGGGTCTCATGCCGGTGACGGGCATAACTTTGCCTTTCATCAGCGCCGGAGGTTCGTCCATACTCGCCAACATGATCGCGCTTGGGTTGATTTTGAATGTAGGCATCCGGAGCAAGGTAATCAATTTTTAAGAACGGCAGGTTACATTCAAAGGCAGCCGTTGGCAGGAGCGGGTGGTCGCGGTGGTTTTCACCGGGCGTTTTTGCGGGCAGACCAAAGATCGTCTCCGCACCTGCGCCGGAGAATAGTTTTAGAATATTACGTAGGACACGACAAACGCATGAAAGAAAACCAACGTAGGAAAATCTGATATAATTTCCCCGAGAGGGGAAGAAAAAATGGACGGCATACTAAAATATTTGGACGAAGTAGTAGATATAAGGCAAGAGGGCAAAGTACAACACAAAATGAAGGATATTATAGGGGTAG
>JAITPU010000024.1 GCA_031289235.1 Eubacteriales Family XIII. Incertae Sedis bacterium | reverse complement strand
GCGGGCGCGGTCATTATCGGAAAGACAAATCTGGACGAATTTGCCATGGGCAGCTCGACGGAGACTTCTTATTACGGGATCACTAAAAACCCATGGGATGCGGAGCGGGTTCCGGGGGGGTCGTCCGGAGGTTCCGCAGCCGCGGTCGCGGCCGGACTGGCGCCTTACGCCATAGGTTCGGATACGGGCGGTTCTATACGCCAGCCGTGCGCCTTCTGCAATCTTACGGGCGTAAAACCCACCTACGGCAGCGTTTCGAGATACGGGCTTATGGCCTTCGCGTCTTCGCTGGATCAAATAGGGCCTATGGCGCGCGACGCGATGGACTGCGCCGCGGCGCTGGAATTGATTTCCGGGCCGGACGGCAGGGACAGCACATCTCTCATGAAGAAGCCCTTTCGCTTCGCGGGGGAGGCGGCTGATATAAAGGGGCTGCGTATTGGCGTCCCCGAAAATTACTTCGAGATGGGCATCGCGGACGAGGTGAAGACAGCGGTCTTGAGAGCGGCGAAAGTGATGGAGAGTCTGGGCGCGGAGGTTTCCGAGTTTGAGCTGCCCATGATTGAGTATGCCGCGCCGGCTTACTACGTCATCGCCTGCGCGGAGGCCAGTTCAAACCTTTCGCGCTATGACGGCGTCAAGTACGGCTATCGCTCGAAAGACGCGGCGGACATGACGGAAATGTTTTACAAGTCTAGGAGCGAAGGGCTGGGCACGGAAGTCAAACGCAGGGTGATGATAGGCTCGTTCGTGTTGAGTTCCGGATATTTCGACGCGTATTACAAAAAAGCCTTGCAGGTGAGGGGCCTGATCAAAAAATCCTTTGACGAGGCGTTTCAGAGATACGACATGGTCCTAAGCCCTGTAAGCCCGACGGTCGCCTATCATATCGGCCGGAAAACCTCCGATCCCGTCGCCATGTACATGTCGGACATATATACCGTTTCCGTAAACCTGGCGGGACTCCCCGGCGTCGCTCTGCCCTGCGGTTTTGACGGGGACAATATGCCCATAGGAATGCAGTTCATCGGCAGGGCGTTTTCGGACGATGCTCTGATAGGCGCCGCCGCCGCATATCAGAAGGTAACGGATTATCACCGGCAAAGGCCTTCCGCTTTTGAAAAAGATTCCTCTCTTCACGTTGCGGCGCGAACGGGCGGAAGCGTTCCCCGCGGGAAAGGAGGCGGCGACTGAAATATGAGGCCGTCATGGGGCTGGAAGTCCACGTGGAACTTTCCACGAAGACGAAGATCTTCTGCGGATGCTCCACAGCCTTCGGCGGAGCGCCCAATTCCCATACCTGTCCCGTTTGCATAGGTATGCCCGGCAGCCTTCCGGTGCTGAACAGGGGCGCGGTGGAGCGCGCCGTCCGCGCGGGACTTGCGCTGAATTGCGAAATACAGGAGCTGAGCCTTTTTGACCGCAAGAATTACTTCTATCCTGATCTGCCCAAGGATTACCAGATATCGCAGCTCTATCGCCCTATCTGTAAAAACGGGCATGTGGATCTGGACATGGGCGCATATGTCAGGCGCGTTTCCATACGTGAAATTCACATGGAGGAAGACGCCGGCAAGCTGATTCACGACGCGGGCGGCAGCTTAGTGGATTATAACCGTTGCGGCGTACCGCTGATAGAGATCGTTTCCAACCCCGACCTGCGGATGCCGGACGAAGTGACGGCTTTTCTGGAACGTTTGCGGGAGATTTTGGTATATATGGATGTTTCTGACTGTAAGATGCAGGAAGGATCCATGCGGGCGGACGTAAATCTCTCCGTGAAACCCGAAAACAGCGCGAAATTGGGAGTCCGCACGGAGACGAAAAACATGAACTCGTTCAAGGCGATACGGCGAGCCATCGAATTTGAAACTCGGCGGCAGATCGCTGTTCTGGAGGGCGGCGGGACAGTCAGGCAGGAAACGCGGAGATGGGACGACGGCTTAGGTGAAACCTGCGCTATGCGTTCCAAGGAAAATGCTCAGGACTACCGTTATTTCCCCGATCCGGATTTGGTACCGGTTCATGTGAGCCGGGAATGGGTTGATCGGGCGAGGGCGGCGCTTCCTGAGAGCGCGGAGGAAAAACGCCGCAGGTACAGGGAAAATTTCGGCGTCGGTGAGGATCTCGCGGAAATTCTCACTTCCGCGAGAGAACTGGCGCTTTTGTTCGAAGAAGCGGCGGCGTTTTCCGGCTGCCCCGCGGACGCGGCGAACGCTGTCGCGGGCGACGTGCTGAGATTGATGAAAGAAACAGGCGCGGACGTCGGACAACTGAGGGTGGACGGTAAAAAAATCGGCGAAGCGATCCGTCTTACGGCAAAGGGAAAGATCAACCGCGGCGTAGGCAGGCAGCTGATTGAGGAGATATATAAAAATGATATCGACCCCGAAGAATATGTGAGGGAAAAAGGGCTTTTGCTCGTCGAGGACAGGGCTGTTTTGGAAGAAGCCGCCGTGGGAACGCTGGCGGAAAACCCGCAGACTGTCGAGGATTACCGGAAGGGAAAGGAAAAAGCCTTCGGATTTCTCGTCGGCGAAACCATGCGGCGCTTAAAAGGCCGGGCCAGTCCGCAGGCGGTTAACGCGCTTTTGAAAGAAAAACTGGAAGAGGCCGGCGTATCGGTAAATCTGGCGCGGAAGGCGACCGACGCTTCGGCGGCTAAGGCCGGTGAGCGGCGGGAAAAAGAAGTGCTTTTGGCTTCTCCGGGCTTGAAAAAGCGCCTTGACGTCCCGGACGGGAAAGGACGGGACAGGCGGCGCGAAAGCGGCGAAAGACGGGAGGAAGAAATTCCCCGCGTCAGGATAAGCG
>JAITPU010000023.1 GCA_031289235.1 Eubacteriales Family XIII. Incertae Sedis bacterium | reverse complement strand
TGTTATATTCATGAATATATTAGCAGTTACATTAAGCCGCGTAACAAACTTCGTTTGAAGATTGTAAGCCGTTACTATTCAAACATCGGCAGAGAGCCGCTGTCATCCCCTGCGGGACCACGCTGACGCGCCAGATGACAGCCGCGCGCCGTCCGGATGTCGGCCGCGATCTGCGCCGCCAGTTGACCGACATTATCAAATTTGATCTCATCTCTGATCTTTTTCAAAAATTCCACACGGATCTCTTTTCCGTAAAGATCCCCTTCAAAATCAAAGAGATGAGTCTCCGCCGTTTTCTTTCCGTCGCCTATGGTCGGCCGTATCCCGAAGTTTGTCACGCCCGGAAAGGTATGTCCGCCGAAAAAACATGTAGTCACATAAACGCCGCGGGCCGGCGACGCCATTTCCCCGTCTATGAGAAGATTGCAGGTGGGGAAGCCGATAGTCCTGCCTATGCGGTTCCCCGAGACCACTTTTCCGGCTATGGAATAATTCCTGCCCATGTATTTACGGCATTCATCTACCATACCCTTCGCTATAATCTCACGGATCATCGAACTGCTGACCGCTTTGCCTTCCACCACGACGGGTTTCAGCACGTTCAGCGCGAAGCCTCTATAGGCTGCCGCTTCACGCAAAGTGCTTAGGCTCCCCGCCCTTCCGGCGCCGAAACGGTAATTAAAACCGCAAAACACTTCGCGTGCCCGAAAAACGCCCAGCAAAAGCCCTTCTATAAATTCTTCCGGCGTCATGCGGCGAACATCTTCGCTAAACGGCAGAGAAAACAGGTAGTCTATCCCCAGACCGCCGATGATTTCCTCCTTATCGGCGGGGGAAAGAAGGCTCCTGATCAGCGTTTTACCCTCAATCACGTTGCGCGGATTGCCGGTAAACGTAAAAACAGCGCTTTTCATCCCGCGGCGGCGCGCCGTCTCCGCCGTCTTCCTGATTAACTCCGTGTGGCCTGTGTGCATGCCGTCGAAATTTCCCAGCGCGATGACCGTATCGTCTATGTTCCTGATTTCTTTTAAATCGCTGAATGTGATCACGCCGGCCTCCAATTCGCGCCTTATTGCTCCGACAATTAAACATTGGACTAAAGTGGCGAAGATTTTTTCGTCAAGCCGTGAACTCTTAGCCGGCTACCTCTGCTGTCCGTTTTTACATTGCGGCTGAAGCCGCGCAACAAGACGGCAGGTTCTGCTCAGACGCATAAAACCTTATCCGCCCGCAGTTGACCGCCTTCAACGCGCCCTATTCCCAAAAAAATCCGGCCGGCGGAAATTCCTTCGCTCCCGATATCGCTTCGATATACTTTATAGTAATTTCTGAATTTATTAACGTTCGCCCGCGCTTCTTCCTCAAAAGCCCCAAAGGGCCGCGGGGAAGCCGCTAAGGAAACTGAATCCCACGCGACGGATATGCCGCTGGCAAATTTTTCCGCGCGCCGCCCGTCCACATTTATCTCGCCGAGGGCAACGAGAGGTTGGTCCGGTGGGATAAGGCAGGCTTCTATTCTCCCCTCTTCAACGGCGCACGCGAGTTCCTCAGCCGTCATCGCGTTTTCCAGCGAAAAGACGCCGCTTTCCAGCCGCAGCAAGAAACTCATGGCGGCGCCGCAACCTAAAATCGCGCCGACGTCATGGCAGATCGTCCGGACATACGTGCCTTTCGAACAGCTGACGTCAAAGATCACGGTTCCACTCTTCACGTTTATTTCAACGGTTTCCAAGCTCTTTACGAAAACTTCTCTCGGCGGTACAGCGACATCTTTTCCTTCTCTGGCGTATTCGTAAAGCTTTTTTCCATTCAGCTTCACGGCGGAATAACGGGGCGGCGTCTGCGTGATTTTCCCCTTGAATTCGCATAGAGCGTCCAATATCTGTTGTTCGGTAACGCTTCGCGGCTCAAATCCAAAACTTTCCGCTTTCCCCCATATATCCTGCGTATCTGTCACAAGGCCAAGACGCATTTCGCAGCGATATTTTTTGCCGTCGGTTTCCAGATATTCCGCGACGCGCGTCGCTTTTCCGGCGCATATGGGAAGAACCCCGGCCGCCATCGGATCTAGCGTACCCGTATGTCCGACGCGCTTTATTCCGAGGAGCCGCCGCATAAAAGCCACCGCGTCGTGCGAAGTCATGCCCGCCGGTTTCAGGAAATTGATCATTCCGTTCATATTCGTCAAGTCTTCCGCCCTAAGCCTCTGGATTTTTCTTTAAAAGCTTTTCGATTTCAGCTTTTAACTCCGCGGCCGCCTCTTTCGGAACCGCCGCCGCGATATAACCCGCGGCCCTTATATGGCCGCCGCCGCCAAACGCTGAAGCCAGCTCCGATACGCCGTATCCGTTTTTCGCCCGCAGACTTACCTTCACCTGACGGAAGTTGATCTCCTTCACAAGTCCCGCTACTTCCACACCCCGTATATTGCGCAGCTGCTCCACGATACCTTCGCTTTCATCCGCTTCAGCGCCGGTTTCCGTCAGCATTTTCCGCGTCATGACGGCGATGGCCCCCTTGCCTTCCGCAAAGATTTCCAGAGTATCCATGACCTTTGAGTTCAGCGCGAGTTTTTCCCGCCTCACGCTTTGAAAAAGCAAAACCGCTATTTTAGACGGATCCGCGCCCAGATCCAAAAGCTCCGCGGCGATCAGGTGCGTCTTCTTCGTGGTGTTGGAATACCCAAACCTTCCTGTGTCCGTCACTATGCCGGTATATATGGCTTCCGCCGTTTCCGCGTCGATTTCCGCGCCCAACTCCCCGAGCAGCGCATATACGATCTCAGCGGTCGCGGCGGCGTCCGCGTCTATATAGTTGAGATCGGCAAAAGGCTCCGTGGTAAAATGATGATCTATGCACACGGTCATCCCGCCGCTGAAAAATTTCTCTTTTCTTTTGGGGAAACGGCCGGTTTCACCGCAATCAAGCGCTATACACAGATCCGCCGCCGCGATCCTGTCCGAATCCGCGGTCGTATAACCTTTATCCATGAATTTCAGATTTTCGGGAATCGCGTCTTCGATTTGTATCCAAACATCTTTGCCCTGCTTCCGCATAGCCCTGCAAAGAGCCACTGACGAACCAAGGGCGTCTCCGTCAACTGATATATGCGGAAAAATAAGCGCTGTCTTCGCCTTCTCAATCGCGGCGGCGATCTTCTTAAGGGCGCTTCCGTCTGTCAAACCGTTCATTCTGTATCACTTCCCGTCTGCGGAAGAACGCCGTCCGCGCCGCTTTCATCCTGATCAGGGCGTATGCCGAGATCATTGATAATTCTTTCGATATGCCTTCCGTATTCCTGAGACTCATCAAGTCTGAAAAGCAATTCCGGCGTGCGCCGCAGTCTGAGCCGCGCACCGACTTCTTTTCGCAGGAAGCCTCCCGCGCCGCGAAAAGCTTCCAGTATCTCGCGCTTTTTCTCCTCGTCCGCGTTCTCGCCGGACATATCCCCGAGCACCGAGATATAAAGAACGGCGCAACCGCCGTCGGCTGTCACTTCCGCGCCGGAAACGCTTACGATCCCGAAAAACCGCGGATCCTTCAATTCCGTTTGCAGCAGACCGCCGACTATGCGTTTTATTTCCCCGGCCAGCCGGGCCCTTCGGTAATTAGTCTTTTTCATGGACTATTCTCTTTTCGCGCAGCAATTTCAATGCTTTAACAGGGACTATTCCCTTTTCGTCTCTTCCATTGTAAAGGCTTCAATCACGTCGCCTTCTTTTATATCATTGTAATTTTCAATCCCGATCCCGCATTCGTAACTATGGACGACTTCCCTTACATCATCCTTGAACCGCCTCAGCGAAGCAATCTTGCCTTCGAGGACGACGGCGCCGTCGCGGACAAGGCGGATATCAGCGTTGCGCAGCATCTTTCCTTCCGTCACATACGCCCCCGCGACCACACCGGCGCCGGGTATTCTGAAGATATTTCTGACTTCCGCTTCGCCCAGAACCACCTCATGGAACACCGGGTCCAGCATACCCTTCATCGCGGCTTCCACATCGCTGATAACGTCGTAAATAACGCGATAGGTTCTGATTTCCACATTTTCAAGCTTGGCCATATTGCTTACAGCGCTGCCGGGGCGCACGTTGAAGGCGATGATGATCGCGCCCGCGGCGCTGGCAAGCATGATATCCGACTCGGTGACAGTTCCCACGCCTGTATGCACGATTTTCACCCTGACATTTTCATTTCTCAGTTTTTCAAGGGACGCGTCAAGCGCTCCGACGGAACCTTGGACGTCGCCCTTGATGATGAGGTTCAGCTCACGCGTCTCGCCTTCCTGTATTTGGCTGAATAATTTTTCGAGGGTTGTGCTGGAATTTCTCGCCATGACTTCTTCCCGCAGCTTCGCCTTTCTGTTCAGGGCGATTTCGCGGGCGGCGACGCCGTCCCGCAGCGCGTTGAACTCGTCTCCCGCCTGCGGCGCTTCCGTCAGCCCCAGAATCTCAACGGCGGCGGCGGGCCCCGCTTTCCGAATGAGATTTCCCTGTCCGTCCGTCATGGCCCTAACCCTGCCGCTGGTGGTTCCCGCTACTATATACATGCCGGATTCCAGAGTGCCGTTGAGCACCAGAAGGGTGGCTACGGGGCCTTTCGTCCTGTCTAACCGGGCTTCTATGACTGTGCCCACGCCCAGACGGCCGGGATTCGCTCTGAGTTCCAATATCTCCGCCTGCAGCAGGATCATTTCCAGCAGGCTTACAATACCTTCGCCGCTCTTGGCCGAAACGAGCACACATATGGTCGTTCCGCCCCAGCCCTCCACAAGTATCCCCTGATCCGCGAGTTCCTGCCTGACGCGGTCTGGATTGGCCCCGGGTTTGTCGATCTTATTGATGGCGACGATAACCGGAACCCCGGCCGCTTTCGCGTGGCTGATCGACTCGACAGTCTGCGGTTTGACGCCGTCGTCGGCAGCGACGACAAGCACGGCTATATCCGTGACGTGAGCGCCGCGCGCGCGCATGGCCGTAAACGCTTCGTGTCCCGGCGTATCCAAAAATACTATGCGCTCGCCGTTGACCGTGACCTCGGACGCGCCGATATGCTGGGTTATGCCACCGGCCTCGCCCATGGTGACGTTAGTCTTGCGGATCGCGTCAAGAAGCGAGGTTTTACCGTGATCGACATGCCCCATGACCGTAATGACGGGAGGTCTTGATTTCAGATCTTCTTCCTTGTCCTCAAAACTCTCTATACCTTCTTCCTGCAAATCGCCGAGATTTTTCCCTATAACTATGGGGACGTCCAACTCTTCCGCAAGGACCATGGCCGTATCCTCGTCAATATTCTGATTTATATTCGCCATAACGCCCAGTCTCATGAGCTTCATTATGATTTCTGAAGTCGTTCTTTCGACCTGTTCGGCGAAACCGGCCACGGTTATGGGCACGTTGATCACCATAGTTCCGGGAGCGAGGTCTTGCATAAGCTCGGTTTCGGCGGATTCAATCTTCTGCTGAGGCCTCGGCCTGCTCTTCGGCTTCGACGAACGTTTTTCCAATGAAACATTATGGTACACGCGCTTTACGCCCGGAGAAGTATCCTTGTCCTTCCGGCGTGTTCCGGCGCGTTCCGGCTGTTTGCGCTCAACCTTTCCCGCCGCCGGCCGCGCGGCGCGGTTCACAGGCGTTCTGGCGGAAACCGCCGGTTTACGGGCGCGTCCCGCGGTGTTAGCGGATCCGGAAGGACGTTCGTCACGGCTTACGCCGGCTGCCGCGGGGCGGGACGGCTTTCTTTCATAACCCTCTCCCGTTCCCGCAGGCCGCCGCGGCCTGTTTTCCTGAGACTTGCGATCCGCGTGTTCACGCGAAACGGGCTGACGCTGTTCCTTTCCGCGCTCGCGTCCTTCTTTTGAAAGCGCCTCTTCATTCTTTTCAGCAGATTCGCCCGCCGCAGTTTCCGCCTGCCTCGCGATCTCCTCACGGGATTCCAGTTCCTCTTTTTCTATTTCCGCGCGTTCGACACGCCTGCTTTGCGGAATCATCGCGATCTCCGCTTTCTTGCCGATTTTATCCGGATTCTCCGGCTTGTCTGTCTTCACCGGCACTTCCGTTTTTTGTTCAGGCTGCGCTTCTTTCAGCGCCGGCTGCCGTCCGGCGCTCTCAAGCTCCTGCTCCTTCTCATCCGGTTGCCGCGCTGCGGCGGGTATCCTCACGACATCCACGGGAATTCCGTCCACAGCCCTTCTGACCGCGCCCTGAAGAGGTTTAGGCGTCTGCAAGTTTTCCTTTGCGGGCGATTTTGCTCCATAATCAGACTTTTGCCTGACGCCGGTGCTTGCCGCGCGCATTACAGCCGCCTTTACAACGACGCGAGGTTCGTCTTCGTCCGTCTCTTTTTTATTTTTCCTGGGAGCAACCTTTATGATCTTCGTCTCCGTGCCGCTTCTTCCGCGCGTAACCGCATTTTTTACGGCGACCGCGTCTATGTCCGAAATCGCGCTCATGTGGCTTTTCGCTTCAACCCCCATAGAATTCGCCTTCAAGAGCAACTCCTTGCTGGCCATTCCCAATTCTTTCGCCAATTCATATATTTTCATGCTCATCCGAACACCTCCCCTGCCTCTCGCTTTTAAGAATTGAGAATTCTTCAAACAACCGGTCCGTCTGCGTTTCTGCCAAATCGACCTTCAGCCCTCTGCCGATCGCGCGTCTTTTCTTCGCTTTCGCGAAACACTGTTCATCCGCGCAGAGATATATCCCTCTCCCGTTGGCTTTCCCTGTGGAATCAACGCAAACGCCGCCGTCGTATCCCACGATCCTGATCAGTTCTTTCTTGGGCTTGGATTCCATACAGCCCGCGCACCGACGCATCGGCGTTTTTTTTGTCTTCATTCCGCAGCGTCCTCCTCCGCAAGCCCTATATCCGCGTCCTCCGGCTCAAGAGCGTCCGTCGCGGCCGGTTCCGCCGCCCCGCTCTCATCTTCCGCAGCGTAATCCTCCGCAAGCCCTATATTCGTGTCCTCCGGCTCAAGAGCGTCCATCGCGGCCGATTCCGCCGCTCCGCTCTCATCTCCCGCGGCGTTCTCCTCTTCATCTTCACTTTCGTCGGAAAAATACTGGCTGTGGCTCCTTATATCTATCTTCAAACCGCATAATTTCGCGGCAAGCCGCACATTTTGCCCCTCTTTGCCGATGGCGAGGGAAAGCTGATAGTCCGGCACGACCACGACGGCGAATTTCCCGTCCGCGTCGAAAAGAACCTCTTCCACCTTTGCCGGCGAAAGCGCGCTGCTGACATTTTTCTCCGGATTGTCGCTCCAGTTAATTATGTCGATTTTCTCGCCAAAGAGTTCGTCCACAACCGCCTGTACGCGCGAGCCTCGCGCGCCGACACAGGCGCCGACGGGATCCACGTTCGCGTCGAAAGTGCAAACCGCCACTTTCGTTCTGGAACCCGCTTCTCTCGCAAGGCCCCGTATTTCCACGATTCCGTCCTCAATTTCCGGCACTTCCAGTTCAAAGAGACGCTTCACAAGCCCCGGGTGAGACCTCGACAGGTAAATCTGCGGACCTTTCATCGTTTTTCGCACATCCATGATATAAAACTTCATCCTGCTGTTCAATTGATAGCGCTCGCCCCTCACCTGCTCCGCGCCGGCCATAATCCCTTCCGTTTTCCCCATGCTGACGAACACGGTTTCGCTGTTGACTACCCGCTGAATGACGCCGGTGACGATTTCGCCCTGACGGTTGACATAATCGTCAAAGATGACGCCGCGCTCCGCTTCCCTTATGCGCTGCACAACTACCTGTTTGGCGGTCTGAGCGGCGATGCGTCCGAAATCCTTAGGCACAACCCTGTATTCTATCGCATCGCCGACCTGATAACCGGGATCGAATTTGATCACGTCCTCAAGCGCGATCTGCGTCAGTTCATCCTCCACCTCGCCGACCACGTCCCGGCGCATGAAAACGTCGATATCCCCCGTTTCCCTGTCGATATTCACGCGAACATTCTGCGAGGTCCCGTAATTTTTCTTGTAGGCGGACAAAAGCGCCGTTTCTATCGCCTCTATCAATAAATCTTTCGATATTTCCCTTTCACGTTCCAAGTCTTCCACCGCAAGAATAAATTCCCTGTTCATCGTCGTTTATGTCCTCCTGACTATCTTAGAAAATCACTTCCAGCTTCGCCTTTGCAACAGCTTCCATCGGCAGTTCCGACTGCTTTCCCGTTTCATCCGCGACGCGGATTTTTCCATCTGAAATTCCGCGGAGAACGCCGCGTATGGTCTTTTTGCCGTCCAGCGCTTTATACAGCCTTATCAGCACGGCGCGCCCCGCGAACCGCGCGTAATCTTTCTCCGTTAAGAGTTCCCTGTCTAACCCCGGAGAGGAAACTTCCAGATAATAATTCTGCTCTATTGGGTCGATTTCGTCAAGTCTCGCCTCTAAAAAACGGCTCACACGCTCGCAGTCGTCGGTTCCTATACCCATTTCCTCAAATCCGGCGCTTCGCTCAATGTATACGCGCAGGAACCAAGCCCTTCCTTCTTTTACGAATTCAGTACGGTAAAGCTCATAGCCATTTTCGCTTAAAAACTCCGAAATCAGTTCATTTACCAAGTTCGCGATCTTTTTTCCGGCCATCCGTAACACCTTATAATACTGATTCGCATTTAAAACCTTACCTTAAAGCGGAGCGGTAAATTTCACAAAATCAAAGATTTTGGAAATTTTCGCATGAGACCTACCATCAATTTACTCCGCAAATTGGGTTAGGGCTTCATCAAGTAGATACTGTTTTCCGCCATCCGTAACACCTTAAAAAAACAGCCTCGCAAAAATCAAAGAGTGGGTAATTGCTGCCCACTCTTCGCCAACGTTCTGTCAGGTACATCTGTAAAAACGATCTGTTTACTCCGACAACTCAAGAATAGCAAGCCCCGGCGTTTAACCGCCAAGGTAATAAATTTCGCAACAGAAAACCCGTTCCACACTGTGACAGTGTATCACAAGTTTGCGGCCGCCGCAAGAAAATTTTCCGAAAGCCGTAAACGGACGGCCGCGCTGGAGTTATTATTCAAACATCAGCAGGGGAATCGCTGTCGTCCTCTGCGGAACCACGCGGGCGCTGTGCCTCAGACCTTTTTCACCAGTTCCGCGATTGAAACGCTAAGCCCCGCGAGGCTCTGAAGCTCTGATGGTATGATGATCTTGGTAGCCTGCCCGTCCGCAGCCTTTATAAAGGCTTCCATCCCTTTAAGCGCGACGACCTGCTTCGACGGGTTAGACAGCACCAGCCGTTTGATTCCTTCCGCAGTCGCGTCCTGAACCATCAGTATGGCCTCCGCCTCGCCTTCCGCCTCACGGACCTGCGCTTCCTTTTTAGCTTCGGCAGCGAGGATCACCGCGGTCTTATTGGCCTCCGCCTCAAGGATCAGCGCCTCTTTGTGCCCTTCAGCTATGAGTATGGCGGACATCTTTTCGCCCTCTGCTCTTAAAATGGACTCCCTTCGTTCCCGTTCCGCGCGCATCTGTTTTTCCATAGCGGTCTGGATGTCCTTGGGCGGCAATATATTTTTAACTTCGACGCGGTTGATTTTGATCCCCCAAGGATCGGTCGCCTCGTCCAGCACCATGCGTATTTTAGAATTTATGTGTTCCCTGCTGGTCAGCGTTCCGTCCAGTTCCAACTCTCCGATGATGTTTCTCAGCGTTGTCGCGCTCAGGTTTTCAATAGCGGCCATGGGCTGTTCCACGCCGTAGGTGTAGAGTTTGGGGTCGGTGATTTGAAAGTAAATCACCGTGTCTATCTCCATGGTCACGTTATCCTTCGTGATCACAGGCTGAGGCGGGAAATCCATGACGTGCTCTTTCAGAGACACTTTCCTGGAAATTTTATCTATGAGGGGCAGCTTGAAATGCAGCCCCACCTGCCATGTGCCGCTGTACGCGCCCAGCCGTTCGATCACATAAGCCTTCGCCTGTGGCACGACTTTAATATTGGTTACGACCAGAAACAAGATAAAGCCTATAAGCAGAACCACTACAACAAATTGCATTATTCTCTCCTCCTATTAGTTCTGTTGGTCAGAGACCGCGTTCTCCGGTTCCTTGCCGGAAACGGGCTCCACTATGAGTTTAACTCCTTCGATTTTTATGACTCGTACTTCGCTGCCCGCCGAAATTTTATCTTCAATGCGAAAAGCCGCGGCTGTCCAGATCTGTCCCCCTACCTTTACCTGACCCGATTCAAACGGAATTATCGCTTCTGTCACCAGACCGATTTTCCCCGCCATCTGATCCAAATTGCTTTTTTCGCTGCCTACCCTGAGCTTTCTCAGCGCGATCGGCCTTGTAAAATACAGGATCACGATGGAAACCGCCAAAAATATTACGATCTGCACAATCGGATTCCCCCCGAGAAGCGCCGTGACCGCGCTCACGAGAGCGCCGATGACAAACCATATAGTCGTCAATCCCATGGAAAGCGCCTCTATCACGGCCAGAAAAACGGCGAGAATTATCCAGAAAAACGGCAAATAACTGGGGATAAACGATAAAAATTCGTCACTCATAATTTGCGGCTCCTTTTACTAATAAATCCGCGATATCTTCCTCCGGCGCTGAGAAAGACTCTTTTCCTTTCTGAAATATGATCCCCACGCCGTCTCCGCAGGCGACGCCTATATCCGCGCCGGCGGCTTCTCCCGGTCCGTTCACCGCGCATCCCATCACCGCCACCGAAATCGGCGGCAGCCCTCTGATTTCCCGCTCTCTTTCAATCGGGGCAAGCCTTTCCTCCACTTCTCCGGCCAACGCTTCCAAATTCACCTTGCATCTGCCGCAGGTAGGACACGAAATCACCTGGATCGCTCCGCGCCTCAGGCTTAAAGCCTTCAGTATCTCCCTCGCGCAGGCCACTTCAGCGACGGGGTCGCCGGTCAGGGAAACTCTGACGGTGTCGCCGACGCCGAGCAGCAGCAGCGAACCAACGCCGACGGCGGATTTTACCCCACCGCGGCGGCTCGTCCCCGCTTCCGTGATACCTATATGAAACGGATGCTCCGTCCGGTCCGCCGCGATCACATGCGCGTCAAAACTCACCTTTAAATCGGAAGATTTCATCGAAATCACAAGATCGTCAAAGCCGATATCCTCCAAAAACCTGAGACTATTGATCCCGCTTTCCGCCAAAGCTTCGGCCGTAGGCCCGCCATATTTTTCAAGCAGCTCTTTTTCCAGCGAACCCGCGTTAACGCCGACGCGGATCGGTATGCCGTATTCCTTCGCCTTCTCCGCTATCGCCTGTACCTTCCAAGGTTCCCCTATGTTGCCCGGATTGATTCGCACCTTATCGGCGCCGGATTCTATGGCCGCAAGCGCCAGACGATGGTCGAAATGGATATCGGCGACCAGCGGCAGCCGGATCCGCCTCTTTATTTCCCCGATAGCTTCAGCAGACTCACGGTCAGAAACAGCGCAGCGCACGATTTGGCAGCCCGCGTCGGCAAGCCTCGCGATCTGTTCCACCGTAGCCCTGACATCCCGCGTATCGGTATTGGTCATGGATTGGACGGAAACAGGAGCCCCGCCGCCTATTTTTACGCCGCCGCAATTTACCTGCTTTCGCTTTTTTCTCTGCCTCATCATATCAATCATAAAATAAATCTCGTGACATCCTGAACCGTGACAAATATCATAAGCCCGAACAGCAGTATGATCCCCGCGAAATGAATCTGCCTTTCTAATTTGTCGGTGATCGCT
This sequence comes from Eubacteriales Family XIII. Incertae Sedis bacterium, assembly GCA_031289235.1. Taxonomy (GTDB): domain Bacteria; phylum Bacillota; class Clostridia; order Peptostreptococcales; family Anaerovoracaceae; genus JAITPU01. The sequence goes on along the minus strand of JAITPU010000023.1, from coordinate 4,226 downwards.
TTTCCCGTAATCCGGCGTATCACCAGAAACAGCAATCTTCCGCCGTCCAGCGCCGGAATCGGCAGCATGTTGACTATGGCCAAATTCAGGCTGAGCAGCGCGGTGAGCTGCGCTACGTATATCAAGCCGATTTTTGCCGTATCGTTCACGGCGTATACGATCCCCACGGGACCGGTCAGGTCCGTGACAGGAACTTCGCCGGAGAAAAGCTTTCCGATAACATCCAGCATCTCCGTTCCCATCTCGCGAACCGCCCTGATCCCGCGAACCAACGTACTTCCAATATTTTCCATATGTCTTTCCATTTCGGGCATGACGCCGATCTTTTGCACACCGTCTTCCGCAGTGTACAGGCCGCTCTCTATTTCTATCATCGCGCCGTTCCGCTCCACCCGCATCGTCACGACCCGATCCGCCGGCCGGCCGGTTACTTCTCCCGCGCTTTCCGAATTCCCGGAAGCGGTTTCGCCGCCGCCGCGCAGGGCGGTCAAAACATCGTCCCACTTTTCGATCCGCTCACCGTTTACGCTCATGATCCGGTCGCCCTCACGGATCCCCGCTTCGGCAGCCGGGCTGTTCTCGCTCACGGAAGCGATGGTGGTGGAAGGCGCGCCGATAGAAAAAATCACCGCCGATAAGACTATAAAGGCCAAAAACAGGTTCATGAGGGATCCGGCGGCAATGGTCAGAAGCTTCGCGTAAAACGGCCGGTTATGAAACGCCGCCGGGTCGGTGGATTCTTCGTCCTCTCCCTCCATGGCGCAAAAACCGCCGATGGGAATCAGGCGCAACGAATACTGAGTATCCCCTTTTTGAAACTTAAAAAGCAGAGGCCCCATGCCCAGCGAAAATTCATTCACCCTTATGCCCGTCAATTTCGCGGCCCCCAAGTGTCCAAACTCGTGTACAAAAATCAGCAGGCAAAATATAAGTATGGAATAAACAGCAGTCATCCGATTTCAATCTCCTCCAAAAAATATCCGCAACGGCAGATTGTCCGTATCAAAAACAAATTCCATCTAAAAAGGCCGTAGTTTCCGCGCGCGCCAGAGCGTCGATTTCAAGCAATTGCTCTACAGCCGCTCCGTATACAGGCTTATGGGCGTTCAGCACACGCTCTATGGTCTCCTGTATGTCCGTAAACCCGATTTTTTCTTCTAAAAACAGCTGCACCAGCACCTCGTTGGCGGCGTTCATCGCGGCTGGATAGCTGCCGCCCTGCTTCAAAGCCTGATAAGCCAGTTTCAGGGCTGTGAAGGTCTCCGTGTCAACAGGTTCAAATTCCAGACGCCCCAGTTGCAGGAAATCTATCTGTTCTGCGCCGGTTTCCGCGCGCGCGGGGCAGAAAAGAGCGTATGAAATAGGAATTCTCATGTCCGGCGGCCCAAGTTGAGCCAAAAGGGCGTTATCCTTGAATTCCACCATGGAATGGACGATGCTCTGGGGATGTATCAAAACCTGTATTTTTTCCGCTTCAACTCCGAACAGCCATCTGGCCTCAATCACTTCGAGGCCTTTATTCATCAAGGTCGCCGAATCGACGGTGACCTTCTTGCCCATCTTCCAATTCGGATGCCCAAGCGCTTCGTCACGCGTTACTGTCTTCAGGCGCTCCTTCGTATATCCCCTGAAAGGACCTCCCGAAGCCGTCAGGATTATCCGCCTGACCTCGTTTTTTTCATTCCCGCGCATACATTGAAAAACAGCGCTGTGTTCGCTGTCCACCGGAAAAATACGAGCTCCGTGTTCCGAAGCGGCGGCCATGATGACTTCGCCCCCCGCCACCAGGGCCTCTTTATTCGCCAGAGCTATCTCTTTATTATCGCGCTGAACCGCGCGGTAAGTGGGCAACATGCCGGACACGCCGCTCAGGGCGTTCAATATTATGTCGTAATCTCCCTTCGCCGCGGCCGCGCCGAGGCCTTCGCCGCCGAACATAAACTCTGTCCCGGGGAATTCCCGCCCCAGCCTGACGGCGTCTTCTTCAGCCGCCGTAACGGCGAGAGCCGGGCGATGCCTGCCAAGCTGGACGCGGAAAATTTCAATATTCCGACCGCAAGTCAAAATAGACACTTTGAATTTGTCCGGGTATTTTTCCAACAATTCCATTGCTTGGACGCCGATGGATCCGGTGGATCCGAAAACGCCTATTTTTTTTTGCATCTTCAACCTCGGACTACATGATAAGCACGATATAATAATACACCATCGGCGCCGTAAACAGCACGCTGTCGAAACGATCCAGAACTCCTCCGTGACCGGGTATCAGGTCACCGTAATCTTTTACCCCAAGCTTTCGCTTGAAAACCGACGCTGTCAAATCGCCGGCCTGAGACAGGACGCCGCCCAGCGCGCCGATGATCAGGCAATGTATGAACAATTCCCGGGCGAACAGATATCCGAAGAAGCCGCAGATTATCAGACTTCCTAAAATCCCGCCGACAGAACCCTCGACGGTTTTCTTCGGGCTGATATCCGGACAAAGCTTATGCCTGCCAAAAAAATAACCGGTAAAATATGCCGCTATATCCGTCCCGAAAGAGCTAAGGAATATCAGCCATATCAACACGCCGTAATGATCAATTTGGTCCGTCAGCACAACGTGAAAAGAAAAAAAACAAACGTAGAATATGCCGGTCGCCGTGACCATGCCGTCTTCCAGCTTTCTGTCGCCGATCCTGAACAGGTATAAAAACGACAGCAGCATGACAAGAAAAACCCAAAACATGTAGAACTGCCGGTTATCCGGCGCGAACAGACCGATACCATACAGAACCAGCAGACTGATATTCGCGGTCATATAGGAAGGGCGGACGCCGGCAGTTTCGAAACAACGGTAAAATTCTCTGACGCCGAGCATTCCCACTGCGAAACAAGCCGCCAACAAGACCCAACCGCCGAAAAACACCACCGCCAGCAGCGGCAGCATGATCACTCCCGATAGAATCCTAAGCTTCACGCGCTGTCATCTTCCGCCAAAACGGCGCTTCCGATTTTGATATTCCTCAATGGCTTTCTCATATTCCCCCGGCGAAAAATCCGGCCACAGCACGTCGGTAAACACGAATTCACTGTAAGCGCTCTGCCACAGCAGATAATTGGAAAGGCGATTTTCACCGCTGGTGCGGATGACGAGATCGGGATCCGGGATTCCGCGGGTATAGAGCCTGTCCGAAAACGAACTCTCGTCGATATCCGAAACTTTCAGCGATCCGTTTCTCACATCCGCGGCTAAGGAACGCGCCGCCGCTAATATTTCCGCGCGGCTGCCGTAATTAAGCGCTATGTTAAAGCGCAGCCCCGTGTTGTTCTTCGTGGCCTTAAGGGACTTCTCCAAGCTCCGCACCGCGCCCGCCGGCAAATCCCTGTATTCTCCAAGAACGCGGACTTTCACATTGTTCGTGTGCAGTTCCGCCAGTTCCCTGTCCACATAAATGATCAGAAGCTTAAAAATTCCGGATACTTCATCGGCGCTCCGCTTCCAGTTTTCAGTAGAAAACGCGTATACCGTAAGATGCTTCACGCCAAGCGTTGAAGATCGTTTTACGATCTCTTTCATCGCCAGTATTCCGGCGTTATGGCCCGCGAGCTTTGGAAGGCCACGTTTCCCGGCCCAGCGCCTGTTGCCGTCCATGACGATGGCGACATGCGCCGGGATCCGCTCGACATCTATCATACCTTGCACACTGTTAATTCCGGGCGTTTCAGCATCTCGTCAAAACGCACCCTGATCACGCGCAAACTTCCTTTAATCTCTCTGCCCGGCGATCCTTGGGGGAAGGTTTCATTGATCACGTAATTCACGTCCGCGCGGAGCAAAAGCTCTTCCGCTTTTTCAAGCTCCATGCCCAATATATTGGAAAAATATTCCGCCGTCATCAAGCTCAAATCTCCATGATCTCTTTTTCTTTTTCCGTCAGGATTTCATCGACGCTTTTGATGAGTTTATCCGTTTTCTTCTGTACCTCGTCCAACTCCGTTTTCAGATCGTCTTCCGTAATTTCTCCGGATTTCTCCTGTTTCTTCAGGGCTTCATTGGCGTCGCGCCTCTCGTTCCGGATCGCAATCTTCGCCTCTTCCCCGAATTTTTTTACGAGTTTGCCAAGTTCCTTCCTTCTTTCCTCCGTTACAGGCGGAATGACGAGACGTATGACCTTCCCGTCGTTGAAAGGATTGATATTCAAACCGGAAACGCTGACAGCCTTTTCGATATCATGAAGCGACTT
>JAITPU010000005.1 GCA_031289235.1 Eubacteriales Family XIII. Incertae Sedis bacterium | reverse complement strand
GGGAGGTCTGACAGATTCCGCGAGCAAGAGTTAAACAATTGTCTGCGGTAGGAGCGTAGCAAGGTTTTGTAAACTAAGGGCGAGCCGAAGGTCTGCCAGAAGTCGGACTGTTTCATAGTAGCGAAGAAACCCGTGAAAGCGGGAGGAGCGAAGGGAGCAGCAAACGTCCCAGCCCGCGTAGCGAAAAGGAACTTGAACACAATGTGCGCTCACATCTCAAAACCGTTCAGCTTCGACCAGACAAAATCCAAGACTTCTTCGCTTCGAAAACAACTGTCTATGCCGCATGATCCGCGCAAGGTTTATTTGTCGAAGCAATAATCATTGCTTTCCAAATGGCGTTGTCGAATATCAAGATATCCTTCCACCCGTTGAAAAGGATAGTAGGAATGGTGTTAAGTGATGGTGTTTTGATGGTAGAATTCCGCGGAACGTTGAAAACGATGGATAATTTGAAGAACATGATGACCGAATGCGTTGAAATTTCCACGCTAATGCGAAATAAATATATGTTCGTTAAGGAGTAGGAGTAAATATAACCAACAACGGGATATTTTTGAAAATGGTGTTGATTTTTGCGGAGGGTTGAGATATAGTTATCTCATTAGCACTCTGAATCGACGAGTGCTAACCGGGCGGAAATAAAAAAATCAGACGAAAGGAAATGACATATGAAAAGGAAACAATTCAAAGCAGAATCAAAACGTTTGCTGGACTTAATGATCAACTCCATTTACACGCACAGAGAAATTTTTCTCAGAGAACTGATTTCAAACGCGAGCGACGCCATTGACAAGATGTATTACAAAAGCCTGACGGAAAACACCGGAATCTCAAGAGATGACTTTTTCATCCGAATCACGGCGGACAAGGAAACACGAACTCTCGCCATTGCCGATAACGGCGTCGGTATGACAAAAGAAGAACTGGAATCAAATCTCGGAACCATTGCCAGAAGCGGCTCGTTAAACTTTAAACAGGAGAGCGGCGAAAAAGCCCGTGATGAAATTGATATAATCGGGCAGTTCGGCGTGGGTTTTTACGCGTCGTTCATGGTGTCCTGCAATGTGCGCGTCGTCAGCAGGGCTTATGGCGAAGAACAGGCTTGGGAATGGGAATCGGCCGGCACGGAAGGTTATGATATCCGCGAAACGGATAAAGATTCCGTCGGAACAGAAGTCATACTTACCATCAAAGAAAATACGGAAGACGAAACATACAATGAATTTCTCGAAGCCTATCGCATCAGAGGTCTTGTAAAACGCTATTCGGATTACATACGTTATCCCATCAAGATGAATTTTGAAAAACAGCGCAAAGTAGACGCGCCGGAGGAAAAAAAGAAAGACGGGGAGCCGGAATACGAAAAATATATCGAAGAAGAAACCCTGAACAGCATGGTTCCGCTGTGGAAACGCGGTAAAAATGAGATCACAGCGGCGGAGTACAACGAATTTTACAGGGACAAATTCAGCGACTACGTGGATCCGCTCAGAACGATCCATACGAGCGTGGAAGGCGTTATAAGCTATGACGCGTTGCTTTATATACCCGCGAAACAACCGTATGACTACCATACGAAAGAATACGAAAAAGGCTTGCAGCTTTATTCCAGCGGCGTGCTCATCATGGACAAATGCCCGGATCTGCTGCCCGACTGCTTCAGTTTCATGAAAGGCCTCGTGGATTCGCAGGATCTGTCGCTGAATATTTCCAGAGAGATGCTGCAGCACGACAGGCAGTTGAAAGCTATTTCGTCGAGAATAGAAAAGAAGATCAGGGCTGAACTGTTGGAAATGCTTAATAAGGACAGGGAAAAGTACGGGGAATTTTTCAAAAACTTCGGTCTCCAATTGAAATTCGGCATTTACAACGATTTCGGCATAAAAAAAGAATTGCTTGAAGACCTTATCATGTTTTACTCGTCAAATGAAAAGAAGCTGACCACGCTGTCCGAGTACCTTTCCCGCATGAGCGCGGAACAGAAATACATTTATTACGCGGCAGGCGAGTCAGTTGACAAATTGGACAAACAGCCGCAGACGGAATTGCTGAAAGATAAAGGCTATGAAATCCTTTATCTGACCGACGACGTCGACGAGTTCGCGTTGCGCGTGCTGGATCAGTATAAAGAAAAACCCTTCAAATCTGTTTCGGGTAACGACTTGGGCATTGAAGAGAGCGAGGAAGAGAAGAAGGAAGCGGAGAGGGCAGCGAAAAGCAACAAGAAACTTCTGTCCGCGGTCAAGGAGGCGCTTGGGGACAAAGTGTCGCAGGTCAAACTATCTCAGAGGCTGAAGAGTCATCCTGTCTGCCTTGCCAGCGGCGAGGGGCTTTCTATTGAGATGGAAAAAGTGCTGAACGCGATGCCTACGGAAGAAAAAGTGAAAGCGGAGCGGATATTGGAAATCAACGCAAACCATCCGGTGTTCGCCGCGTTGCAGGAAGTTTACGCTTCCGACAGGGAAAAGATCAAGACATACGCGGAGCTTTTATATGATCAGGCGCTGCTCATTGAAGGGCTGCCTGTTGAAGATCCGGTCGCGTTTTCTAACGCCATATGCGGGCTGATGGAGACAAAATGACATATGTTGTCCATCCGTGGCCCCCGGTATTTGACGAGACTGCGCGCGTTCTGATTCTCGGCACAATGCCGTCGCCAAAATCCTTGGAGGCGAAGTTTTATTACGGGCATCCTCAGAATGTTTTCTGGAAGACTATGGCGGCTGTTTTAGGAGATGAAACGCCGGCGTCCGGGCCGCAGGCGCGGGAGGCGTTCCTGCTCAAGCATCACGTTGCGGTGTGGGATGTGCTGAAAGCTTGTGAAATAGACGGCGCGAGGGATGACCGCATTCGAAACGCCGAAGTTAATATTTTTCGCCCGCTCATTGATAGAACCGAGATCCAAAAAATTTTCACCACGGGGAAAAAGGCAACGACGCTTTTTAACAGGTATTGCGCCGCCGAAGCGGGCATGAAAGCGATTTACCTTCCGTCCACCAGCCCCGCCAACCGCGGGCGGCAGAGCCGGCCGGAGTTCGCCGCGCTTTGGGCGCAGGTCGGAGAAGCGCTTTGCCAATAGGTTGTATATTGATTAAATTCATGTTAGAATAACAAAGTTGATGTCCGTTGCCGGGACAAAACATATATATATTCTTCGCCGAATAGATGTTGCGCGACGTACCGCCGCGCTTGACAAAAAATTTCAGTCGTTTTGGAACGATATTTAATTGGCGGGGCAATAATACGGAGAAAAGAGCAAAGTGAAAATTAAGGAAGGAGTGTTTATCTTGCACAAAAAAATCTTGCCTTTCAGCCTGTTGTTCTTGTTTTTAACGCCCGCCCGCGCGTTCGCAAGCGAGGCTGATCTGGTGCTTCCGGATCTTTCATCTTTGCAAAGGATGTTTCTGCTGGCGGGGATTGCCGTTTGCGTGCTTGGATTTTTATTCGGCGTTTACAAATACGTAAAGGTTCGGGCGCTGAATGTCCATAAATCAATGTTGAATGTAGCGTCCACCATATATGAAACGTGCAAAACCTATTTAGTCCAACAGGGAAAATTCCTCGGGCTGCTTTTGATCTTTATAGGAGTTTGTATCATTTTCTATTTCGGCGTTCTGGAGCATAAGGGAACTGGGGGAGTTATCATCATCCTCTGCTGGTCGGTTCTGGGCATTCTCGGCTCCTATGGAGTCGCTTGGTACGGTATCCGGATGAATACCGTGGCGAACTGCCGCATGGCGTTTGCCTCGCTTGAGCGCAAACCGCTGAAGCTTCTGAACATTCCACTTGACGCGGGGATAGGCATCGGCGTGTTTCTGATTTGTGTGGAACTGACGCTTATGCTCGTTATCCTTCTGTTCATACCGCGGGATATCGCGGGCGCCTGCTTTATCGGCTTTGCCATAGGCGAATCACTGGGGGCTTCCGCGCTCCGTATCGCCGGCGGGATCTTCACGAAGATTGCGGATATAGGCGCCGACCTGATGAAGATAGTCTTTAAGATCGAAGAAGACGATCCTCGCAATCCCGGTGTCATCGCCGACTGTACCGGCGACAACGCGGGGGACAGCGTCGGCCCCACGGCGGATGGATTTGAAACCTACGGAGTCACAGGCGTGGCTCTTGTTTCGTTCATCGTTTTGGCGGTCGCCGGCGACGTGCAGGCGGAGCTGCTCACATGGATCTTCGTTATGCGCGTCCTTATGATCATAACTTCCATCGTTTCGTTTTATATAAACGGCGTCATCGCCGGAGCGCGTTACCGGGACGCCGATGAACTTGACTTCGAAAAACCGCTGACGTCACTGATCTGGATCACGTCGCTCCTTTCAATAGCCGTGACCTTTGCCGCCAGTTATTTCCTTATCGGCCCGGACAGCCTCGTTGGTTCTTACGGCGGCAGCCTCTGGATCGTCCTTTCGATTATAATAAGCTGCGGGACTCTGGGCGGAGCGCTGATACCGGAGTTTACCAAAATTTTCACAAGCCCAAAATCCAAACACGTCAATGAAGTCGTTGCCACATCAAGGGAAGGCGGCGCTTCTCTGAATATCCTTTCCGGGCTTACCGCCGGAAATTTCAGTTCTTTCTGGATGGGGATGGTCTTTTTCGCGCTGATGTTCATAGCTTATGTCGCCAGCGGGAACGGGCTTGCCGCCATGATGGACTACGAGACAATATTCGCGTTTGGCCTCGTGGCGTTCGGATTTCTGGGCATGGGTCCCGTGACAATAGCCGTGGACAGCTACGGCCCTGTTACCGACAATGCTCAATCAATTTATGAATTGTCCCTCATTGAGTCCATAGATGGCATTGATGCGGAAATAGAGAAGGATTTCGGCTTTAAACCTGATTTTGAAATGGCGAAAACCTATCTTGAGGCTAACGACGGCGCGGGCAATACTTTCAAAGCTACCGCCAAGCCGGTGTTGATCGGCACTGCCGTAGTAGGCGCTACAACGATGATCTTTTCGCTTATACTCGTGATCGGGAGAGTTACCGGCGTGAATCCGGCGGAAGTGCTGAATCTGCTGAATCCGTTTACGATCCTCGGCTTCATTTGCGGAGGCGCGACCATTTACTGGTTCACAGGCGCTTCCATACAGGCTGTGTGCGCCGGAGCTTACAAGGCGGTGGAGTATATAAAGAAGAATATTCAGCTCGACGAAAGTGCCGATCTGAAAGCCTCAACGGAAAAGTCGAAGGACGTCGTAAGGATATGCACGCAGTACGCACAGCGCGGAATGCTGAACATCTTCGTAGCCGTCTTTTGTTTTACGCTGGCCTACGCGTTTTTCTCCGCTCCCGGAAAATCAGTGCTGCCGGTTGCCTTTTTCATTTCCTACCTGATTTCTATCGCGGTTTTCGGGCTGTTTCAGGCGATATTCATGGCTAACGCGGGCGGTTGCTGGGACAACGCGAAGAAGGTTGTCGAAGTGGATCTGCACATGAAAGGTACCGCGCTTCACGACGCTACGATAGTCGGCGACACTGTCGGCGATCCTTTTAAGGACACTTCTTCCGTGGCGTTGAATCCGATCATCAAGTTCACTACGCTGTTTGGAATGCTGGCTATGGAAATAGCTATAACGGAGGAATTTTCTTCCATGGCCCCTTATGTGGGCGGCGTGTTCTTCGTCATCGCCATCGTCTTCGTATGGCGTTCTTTCTACACGATGCGCATCAAGCCGGAAAAATAGCCGTCGCTCGTAGATGTTTCGGCGGAAAAGCTTTCATCACAGATTCAGAAACAGAGAGGAACCTTGGTCAGTTTTGCTGTCCGAGGTTCCTTCGCGTTCATGTATAAGAGGGATATTTTAGAGGGTGTTCACGCTATAGCATAATACAGAGAATGTGTTATGCTATACTTATGGAAATCACAAAAGAGCAATATGAACGAATTGCCGCTTACTTGCCGCGTCAGCGCGGGAACGTA
>JAITPU010000053.1 GCA_031289235.1 Eubacteriales Family XIII. Incertae Sedis bacterium | reverse complement strand
GACGAGAATGCTTCCGGCGCTGACGAACTGCCCGTCGCTTCTTTTGACTCCGAGGCGTTTCGATTCGCTGTCGCGGCCGTTTTTAGAGCTGCCAACTCCTTTTTTGCTTGCCATAATATTACCCCCCACTCTTTTTGGTTATCGTTCAAAGGTATGTTGTTCCGCCGGCGCAGGGCCTGCCGTGCGCGACGTCCGCTTCGCTTCACGCGTTGACGCGCAACGCTGAAACCCGCCGCGCGGAGCGCGGCCCCTGATCTCCGCAAAGGCGCCCGGCGGAAAGACCCGCCTCCGGCCATGTTTTTTGACGCCCGTTACCGTTATTCGCGCCTACGCGGATTCTTCCTCCGCCTCAGGCGTCGTCGGAGCGGTTTCTTTCGCTTTGATTTTGCCGGCGGTCTGTCCATTCACGATGAAAGATTCTATCTCAATCATGGTATAAAGCTGCCGGTGTCCCTGTTTTTTTCTATAGTCTTTTTTAGCCTTGAACTTGAAGATCACAAGCTTCCGGCCTTTTCCGTTTTCGAGCACTTTCCCCACGGCTTTTACCCCGCTGAGATAAGGTTTCCCCACCGAAAGGGAAGCGCCGTCGCTGTAAGCGAGCACCTTGTCAAACTCTATCCTTTCGCCGGTCTCCGCTTTCAGGCGTTCTACGCTGAGGATATCGCCCGCTTTCACCCGGTACTGTTTCCCGCCGGTTTCAAACACTGCGTACATATTGGTTTTACCTCCTCTGTCAGGCTTCGCCGCGAGGGCGCGCCCGCTTTTTCGCGCGGCAACAAGACCCGCTTCGAGCGGCCCGCGGAAGAGTATAATAACATAACCCGCGCCCGATGTCAATTTTCATGAAAAGTCGGTTCTGCTCCCGCCGCCGTACCCGGCTCGGCGACCACGCCGTCTTCGTCAACTTTGAGACCGATCGTCTTCGCCGCTTTTTCTTTCGGTTTCGGCCGCATAGATGCCGCGATCCGCTCTTCGACCTTGGCCATGATATCGGGGTTCTCCCGGAAGAAGAGTTTCGCGTTTTCTCTGCCCTGGCCTATGCGGGAGTTGCCGTAGCTGTACCATGAACCCGCCTTTTCAACGATTCCGGCCTCAACGGCGCAGTCCAACAGATCGCCTTCCTTTGAGATCCCGTTTCCGTACATTATGTCGAATTCGGCTTTCCTGAAAGGCGGCGCCACTTTGTTTTTCACGATCTTCGCCCTAGTGCGATTGCCGAGTATGCTCTCTCCCGATTTGATGCTCTCCACTTTACGGATGTCTATGCGCATGGAAGCGTAAAATTTCAGCGCCCTGCCTCCTGTCGTCACTTCCGGATTTCCGTAGACGACGCCTACCTTCTCTCTGAGCTGGTTGATGAAGATCGCGCATGTGTTCGATTTGTTTATCGCGCCGGCTAATTTTCTGAGAGCCTGAGACATGAGCCGGGCCTGAAGGGCTACATGCACGTCGCCCATTTCCCCCTGGATCTCGGCTTTTGGGACGAGCGCGGCGACGGAATCAATTGTGATCACGTCGATCGCGCCGCTGCGCACCAGCATTTCGCAGATCTCCAGCGCCTGTTCGCCCGTATCGGGCTGCGATATCAGAAGCTCGTCCACATTGACGCCCAGCCGTTTCGCGTACTCCGGATCCAGCGCGTGCTCAGCGTCGATGAAAGCCGCCTTGCCGCCTGTTTTTTGAGCTTCCGCGATGATATGCAGGCTCAGCGTTGTTTTGCCTGAAGATTCGGGGCCGAAGATTTCGATGATCCTGCCCCTGGGAACGCCGCCGACGCCCGTGGCGATGTCGAGGCTTATGGAACCTGTTGAAATGACGTCTATGTTGATTTTCGCCGCTTCATCGCCCAGCCGCATGATCGCGCCTTTGCCGAACATTTTCTGTATTTGCGACAGAGCCGCCTCCAGAGCCTTCTCTTTTTCGTCTTTTGTCGTTGTGATTATCGCCAATGCCTTACCTCCTGTTCAGAACTTTTGTTCTTATTTTCATTCTATCTCTTTCCCGTCCCCGCGTCAAGCTGTTTTATCGCGCCGCCGGCTGAACGCCGGAAGCCGCGGCAATCTCTTGTTCCGGCGTTTAATTGGCGGCGCGACGGTAGGTTTGGTTTACACGGCGATCATACCATATATTTCATTATTTGTCAATAATTTGAAAAAAATATATTTTTATATAAATAAAACCGTGCAAGCGTTCAAAGGCAGGTTTTGACAGGGCCGGAAACATAGCGTCCGCCAAACGGCGCGAATTCAGCCGGCCGAGTCTTATCGCGCGAGCCGCTTATTTATATGGTCGAACATGGCCAGCACAGCGTAATTGCGGTTCCAGGCGCGGTTGACGTCGCGGCTCCTCAGCTCAAGGCAGGTTTCCTTCCCGTCGAGGAGGCAGCCGATGTAAACCAGTCCTACGGGCTTTTCCGGCGTCCCGCCGCCCGGCCCGGCGACGCCTGTGACGGAAACGCACAGCCGGCTCCCCGTCGCTTCGCGGACGCCGCGCGCCATGGCTCGCGCTGTTTCTTCGCTGACTGCGCCGTATTTTTCCAGTATCTCCTCCGAAACGGAAAGCGCCTCGGCTTTCGCCCTGTTGCTGTAAGTGACGAAGCCCATGCCGAATACCGCCGAAATGCCGGGCACGCCCGTGAGTTTTTCCGCGAAAAGACCGCCTGTGCAGGATTCCGCGCTGGAAACAGAGATTTTGCCGGAAATCAGTTTTTTGCCGACGACCGTGGGAAGGTCGTCGCCGTTGTCGCTGTATATGTAACGTCCCGCGCGGGCCATAACCCGCCGCTCCATATCCGCCACAGCCGCCCCGGCCAGGGCTTCGCTTTCTCTCTTGGAAGCGATTCGCAGGCTGCATTCTCCCTCGCCGGCGTATGTCGCCAGGGTCGGGTCGGTCTGCCCGCCGATGAGATCCAAAAGTTCCGTCTCAAACACGGATTCGCCGACGCCAAAGGCGCGCAGAATTTTATGCGCGATGACGCCGCCGGATTTGGACTGCAGAAACGGACGCGCTTTATTTTCGAACACGCTCTTCATTTCCCGAGGCGGACCGGGCAGGCAAATGATGGTCTTCCCGCCGTTTTCGAGGGCAAAGCCCGGCGCGGTCCCTTCGGAATTTTCGAATATTACCGCTCTGGAAGGCAGCCACGCCTGTTTTTTGTTGTTTTCGGGCATGGGTCGGTTCATGCGGCTGAATATCTTTTCCATCGCCTCCAGAGAAGGTTCGTGCAGCCTCAGATGATCTTCCTGAACGTCGCTCACCGCTTCCTTGGTGAGATCGTCCTGCGTCGGCCCGAGACCTCCGGTGGCGACGACAAGCTCGCAGTCTTTAAACGCGGCGCGGAGGATTTCTTTCAGCCTGCCCGCGTTGTCACCCACAGTATAGTGGTACAGCACGTCAAAGCCCATCATTTGCAATTCTCTGGAAAGGTAAACCGAATTCGTGTTTATGATCTGCCCGAAAAGCAGTTCCGTCCCCACGCTCAATATCGCGGCTCTCATAAATAACGGCGGCGGGATTTCCGGCTAAAACGCCCGCGTCTCCCGCCTTCCTCCTTTCAAATTTACTTCATCGCGTAACCGCCGCTGTTCAAAGCTATGTCCCGCCGGAGCGGCCGGTTTTGGATATTATCACGCCGCCCGCGCCGTTACGGCAGTATGATCAGCTCTTTCGCCGATCTCACCAGATTCACCGCGCCAAACTTGGCGATGATTATCAGATCTTCGATGCGCGCGCCAAAGCGCCCGGGGATATAGACGCCCGGCTCGATCGTCACCGGCGTGTCCTCTTCGAGAATCTGCCGGCTGGCCGCGTTCAGCGTGGGCGGCTCGTGTACTTTCGCGCCGACGCCGTGTCCCGTGCCGTGTACGTAATATTCGCCGTAACCCGCGTTTTCGATGACGTCCCGCGCGGCTTTATCCACATCCGCGCATCTCGCTCCGGGCCGGGCAGCGGCCAGCGCCGCCCGCTGGGCGCTTAAAACGGCGCTGTACACGCGCCGCTGTTCTTCCGTTACCCGGCCGACGGCCACGGTTCTCGTCATGTCGCCGCAGCAGCCGCCGATGATCGCGCCGAAATCCAAGGTTACAAAATCACCCTTCTCAATCAATTTATCCGACGGCTCCCCGTGCGGCAGGTTCGTTCTCTCTCCTGAAACGCATATGACGGGGAAGGCCATGCCTTCCGAACCGTTTTCCGCGAGAAAGGCTTCTATTTTCGCGGCTATGGCTTTCTCAGAGACGCCCGCTTTCACATGTTCCAGAATATATGAAAAGCACAGGTCTCCGAGGGCTGCCGCCTTGGATATGCACAGCAGCGCCGCCGCGCTTTTTACCGTTTCTTCCATTTCTTCCATTGTTTATTCACACCTTGTTTATTCACACCTCAATAAATATCGGCAGGATCACGGGTTCGCGCCTTGTCTTCGCGTATATGAATTCACGCAGCTCGTCGCGGACGGCGTTTTTCAGAGCGCCCCAGTCGCGGACCCCGTTTTCCCGGCATTTTTCCAGCCGTTTTTCGACCGTCATCCTCGTGGACTCAATTAGATCTTCGTTTTCGCGCACATACACGAAGCCTCTGGAGATGATATCCGGCCCCGAAATTATTTCCCCGCTGCTCTTCTCGATAGCGGCCACCACGATGATGAGTCCGGATTCGGAGAGCAGCTTCCTGTCCCGCAGCACGATATTCCCCACATCTCCGACGCCTAAGCCGTCCACGAGCACAGGTCCCGCGGGAACTTCCGTTTTTGAAATGCTGATCTCGTTTTTGTCGAGGTTCAGCACCTGGCCGTTCTTCAGGATGAAGATGTTGGCCTTGGGCATGCCCATCTCTTCGGCTATGACGGCGCTCTGGTGCAGGTGGCGGTATTCGCCGTGAACCGGCATGAAATACTTGGGTTTGATCAGCGAATGCATGAGCTTCAGTTCTTCCACGGACGCGTGACCCGATACATGTATGTCCGCGATATCGGAATAGATCACGTCGGCGCCTTTTTCGAACAGCTTGTTCACGATATTGGAAACGGTTTTTTCGTTGCCCGGCACGGGACTCGACGAAAGGATGACCTTGTCGCCGCTCCTGATTTGCACGGTCCTGTGTTCGTTCGAGGCCATGCGCGCGAGCGCCGACATAGGTTCTCCCTGACTTCCCGTCGTTATGATTACCAGCTCGCGGCCGGGTATGTTTTTTATCCTGTTTACGTCCACCAGCGTGCCCGCGGGAATTTTCGTATATCCGAGTTCTACGGCCAAGCTCAGCACGTTGAGCATGCTTCTGCCCGATACGGCGACCTTTCTGCCGAACATAACGGCTGTGTCAATGATGCGCTGCACCCTGTGTACGTTGGATGAGAAAGTCGCGATCAGAATCCTGTCGTTGGAGTCGCGGAAAATGTTTTCCAGCACGGTCCCCACTTTTTTTTCAGACGCTGTATATCCCTGACGTTCCGCGTTCGTGCTGTCCGCCAGCATGAGAAGCACGCCTTTCCGGCCTATCTCCGCGAGCCGCTGGAAATTGATAGGCTCTCCGTCCACGGGAGTGTAGTCGATTTTGAAATCTCCCGTATGAAATATGGTTCCCACCGGCGTTTCGACCGCCAGGCAGACGGAGTCCGCGATGGAATGCGTCGTCCTTATGGTCTCGATGCGGAAACAGCCGATTCTCACTTCGTCGCCGGCGCTTATTGTTTTCAGGCGGCCTTTTATGTTGTGCTCTTTGAGTTTGTTTTCCACGAGGCCCAGGGTGAGCCTCGTGCCGTACACGGGGAGATCGATCTCTTTCAGCAGATAGGGAATTCCGCCGATATGGTCCTCATGTCCGTGGGTCAGGATCATTCCTTTGAGCTTGTCCCGGTTTTTCACGAGATAGCTGAAATCCGGCAGCACGATGTCAATGCCGTACATCTCGTCCCCCGGGAAAGACATCCCGCAGTCTATGAGCATGATGTCGTTCTGATATTCCAAGGCGGTGATGTTTTTCCCGACCTCATTCAATCCGCCGAGGGGAATCAGCTTAAGCAGTCCCCTGTCTTCCGTCGGTTTTTTTCTTTTTCTCAAAATATTTAAATTCCTTTCATTTTTTCATTTGTTACGATAATTCATATTATTGCTGTAATTCATGTTATTGCTGTCGCTCCGCCGGACAGAGATTGGTTACCGTATTTTGCGGCGGAGCCGCGGCAGTGAACGCCGCGCGCCGCCTCGCAGCCGCCGGAGCGATAAGCCTATGAAATAACGATATTTACGAGCTTTCCGGGGACGGCGACGATTCTGGCCGCGCTTTTGCCGTCAAGCAGCTTTCGCACTTTCGCGTTTTCCGTCGCGGCTCTGATCAGCCCGTCCTGAGAAAGCCCGTTTTCCACTTCTATTCTCTCTTTTACCTTTCCGTTAACCTGAATGACTATTTCCACTCTGTCCATGACGAGAGCGGCTTCGTCGCAGGACGGCCATTCCGCGTTTAAAACGGAGCCCCCGTGACCCGTATGCGCCCACATTTCCTCGCAGATATGCGGCGTGAACGGGGACAGGAGCAGGATGAGCTTATCTACCGCGGCTTTCAGAAGCCCCGGATCCGCGCTCTCGTATTCTCTGTATCGGTACAGGGCGTTGACCATTTCCATGACGGCGCTTATAGCCGTGTTGAAGCTGAAACGTCCGCCGATGTCCTCGGAAACCTTCTTCACGGCGTAGTTCAGCGCATAATCCATCTTCCAGTCCTCCGGGGTTTTCGTTTCGTAAGCCCCGGGAGCGTCCTTTACGCGGTCCGAAAGCCCGTATACCAAGCGGCGCACCCTGTTCAGAAAACGGTAGGAACCTTCCACGCCGGTGTCGGACCATTCAAGTTCTTTTTCCGGCGGAGCGGCGAAAAGTATGAAGAGGCGGGCGGTGTCCGCGCCGTATTTTTCGATGATTTCTTCGGGGGACACGACGTTTCCTACAGATTTTGACATCTTTCCGCCGTCCTTCAGCACCATGCCCTGGGTCAGCAGTTTGGTGAACGGTTCCTCCACAGGCGACAGGCCGGAGTCGAAAAGGAACTTGGTGAAGAAGCGGGCGTAGAGCAGATGCAGAATCGCGTGTTCCACGCCTCCTATGTACTGATCCACCGGCATCCAGTATTTCGCCCTGTCCTTTCCGAACGGTTCTTCTGTGTTTTTCGCGTCGGTATACCGCAGGAAGTACCAGGACGAATCCAAAAATGTGTCCATGGTGTCCGTTTCCCGTTCCGCCGCGCCGCCGCACCGCGGGCAGGCCGTCTCGCGGAAGGTTTTGCTGGCGGTCAGGGGGGATTCTCCCTTTCCTGTAAACTCCACGTCTGAGGGCAGCAGCACAGGCAGATTCTCTTCCTTTTCCGGCGTCCAGCCGCACTTTTCGCAGTGAATCATGGGAATGGGCGCGCCCCAATACCTCTGTCTGGAGATCAGCCAGTCGCGCAAGCGGAAATTTATGGATTTTTTTCCGATTTTTTCCTGCTCCATGTATTCCGTGATTTTCACCGCGCATTCTTTGTTGGAAAGGCCGTTGAAACGCCCTGAGTTTATCATCTTTCCTTCCGCGGCGAAGGCCTCTTTCAGGTTTTGAATATCAATTTCCGGATCTTCCGGATCAACGACGGGAATGATTTTGATTCCGTATTTCACCGCGAATTCGAAATCCCGCCGGTCGTGGGCGGGCACCGCCATGATGGCTCCGGCGCCGTAGTCCGCGAGGATATAGTTGGCGATATACACGGGGATCTTCGCGCCGTTCAGCGGGTTAACAGCGTAACTTCCGGTGAACACGCCTTCTTTTTCAAGGGTGGCCGCCGTGCGGTCAATGTCGGAAAGGAGCTGCAGTTTGCCGATGAATTCGTCCGCCGCTTTTTCGCGCGCCGCGCCGGAAATCAGCTTCCGCGCGTAAGGATGTTCCGGGGCCAGCGCCATATATGTCGCGCCGTAAAGGGTATCGGGCCTCGTGGTGAAGATCCGCAGCTTTTCGGGAAAGCCCTCCAGCGCGAAATCCACTTCCGCGCCGACGCTCCTGCCGATCCAGTTTTTCTGCATGAGCTTCACCTTGCCCGGCCAGCCTTCCAGCCTGTCCAAACCCTCCAGAAGCCTTTCGGCGTAATCTGTGATCTTCAGGTACCATTGTTCCAGTTCCTTTTTGCCCACCACGCTCCCGCAGCGGTCGCAGACGCCGTCCACGACCTGTTCGTTCGCCAGCACCGTTTCGCACGAGGGGCACCAGTTGACAGGATTTTTCTTTTTATAGGCCAGCCCTTTCTCGAAGAAGCGGATGAATATCCATTGCATCCAGCGGTAATACGCGGGTTCGCAGGTGGCGACTTCCCTGTCCCAGTCATAGGAAAGCCCGAGGCGTTTAAGCTGGCCGCGCATTTCCCCGATGTTTTCGCGGGTCCAGACGTCGGGCCGGACGCCGTTCATGACGGCCGCGTTTTCCGCGGGCAGGCCGAAAGAGTCCCAGCCCATGGGATGCAGCACATTATATCCGTTCATGCGCATATATCTGGCGACTACGTCGCCGATGGAATAGTTGCGCACGTGCCCCATGTGCAGCTTACCGGAAGGATAGGGAAACATTTCCAACAGGTAGTATTTTTCTTTGCTTTCATCTTCGCGAGTCTTGAACAGTCCCTGTTCTTCCCAGCGCCGCTGCCATTTTTTTTCGATTTCGTTAAAATTATAACGATCCAGCATACTGTAAATCCTTCCGTGAGCTTTTCAAAGGTATGTTCCGACGGGGCAAGGGCTGGCTGCTGCTATATCCGTTCCGCTTCACGCGTTGCGCGCGGTCATTGATCTGTCCGCAAGAGCGTCCGGAGGGAAACCGGCGCCGCCGTCCCTGTCGGCAACCGTCTTTGAACGCTAAGCCCTTCGTCGGCCTTTTATTCCGCCGGTTCCTCCGGCTCCGTGAAATCGGCGCCGCTCCATATCTTTTCGAGTTGGTAGCGCTCCCGCTGAACCACGCTGAACACGTTGACGATCACGTCGCCGTAGTCCATCAGTATCCAGCCGGAATCCGGCCTGCCTTCCAGGTTTTTTATTTTTACGCCCTGTTCCGCGAGCTGTGTTTCGACTTCCCTCGCCAGGCTTCCAAGCTGCCGTTCGCTGCCGCCCGACGCGACGACGAAGTAATCCGCGAATGACGACTTGGACGAAATGTCGACGACTGTCACGTCGGCGGCTTTCCTGCCGTCCAATATCTCCACGGCGGCCAGCGCCAATTCTCTGCTGTTCATATTATTGCTCATACGGTGTCTCCTCTTCGCCCTTTCAGCCAAGCCAGCGCGTTCAGCGTGTCTTCGTCCATAAACTCCCCTTTAGCCTCGATGTGACGGACGGAATTTTCCAAAGACCGCTCGCACGCGAGATCTAAATCCGATTCCGCGATCCGCCTGAGTTCCTCCACGCCGGGATAATCTCTGGAAGGCTCAATGGCGTCCGCCAGATATATGACTTTTTCAAGCGCGGACATGCCCGCGCGGCCTGTCGTGTGGTATTTTACGGCGTTCAGCACGTCCTGATCCGCGACGCCGTATTCGGCTTCCATAAAGGCGGCGGCCACTTTCCCATGCGAGAGGTTTCTGTTGCCCCTGTATTTTTCGTCCACTCCGCAGGCTTCGGCAAGCCTTTTCAAAACCCCGCCCGGCTCGTCGCGGAAGCTGTCGTGGAACAACGCGGCTGTTTCGGCCTTTTCCTCGTCCGCTCCGTACCTGCGCGCAAGCCTCTTCCCGGTCTCAACCACGCCGAGGACATGGCGGAAACGTCTTTCCGTCAGTCTCTGCTTCAGCCATTCGGCGACAGCGGCCTTATCATGAATCGCGGCCATATCAGCTTTCCTCCGCGGGCTTAGCGGTACAGCCCGTTCGCGAATATATAAGCTTCCACGGTTTCCGGCAGCAGGTATCTCACCGATTTTCCCCGCCGGATGCGCTCTCGTATTTCCGTGGAAGAGATATCGAACGCATAGTTATTTATTTTTATGGTTTCAGTACCGTACAGCCGTTTCAGGCGCGCCCGGTGTTCGTCCACTTCTTTGTCGCGGCAGCCCGCTCTCGCGCCTGCTATGAACGAAAATTCCGTGAGCAGCTTTTCGGCTTCGTACCATATTTCCAAGTTCAAAAAGGTATCCGCGCCGGAGATGAAAAAGATCTCCGTCTCTTCGCCCAATTCGTCGCGTATGCGGCGCAGCGAGCGGATCGTATATGATATTTCCGCGCGCCGGATCTCGTTCAGGCTCAGGCCGAAGTCGGGATCTTCCGCGGCTGCAAGCTCTAACATCGCGATGCGGTGACGGTTTTTGCCGACTTTTTTGTCCGCTTTGAACGGCTGTATGTAAGCGGGCATGAAAAGCACCTTGCCGAGGCCGGCTTCCTCGACGGCGCATTTCGCCAGCAGCAGATGGCCCGTATGCACCGGGTCGAATGTGCCGCCCATGATACCGATTTTTTTTCTGTCTGCTGCCATGGCGTTCCGTTCCCTCAGCCGCGCTCCGGGCTTATGCCCAGTTCGGCGAGCTGTTCTTCCGATACCGCGGAGGGAGCTCCGCTCACCGGGCAGGCTGCCGCCTGATTTTTCGGGAACGCGATTACTTCGCGTATGCTCTGTTCGCCGAGGAGCAGCATGACCAGCCGGTCGAGGCCGTAGGCGATTCCGCCGTGAGGCGGCGCGCCGTAGCGGAAGGCTTCCATCAGAAAGCCGAACTTCTCTTCCGCCGTCTTCTCGTCGAGGCCCAGCGCCGCGAACATCTTCTCCTGTAAGGCGCGGTCGTGGATGCGTATGCTGCCGCCCCCTATCTCGACGCCGTTTAGCACGATGTCGTAAGCTCTGGCCCGCACGCGCCCGGGATCGGATTCCAGCAGCGGGATATCCTCGGCGTATGGCGCCGTGAACGGGTGATGCGTCGCCGTATAGCGTCCGCTTTCCCCGTCGTACTCCAAGAGCGGGAAGTCCACCACCCAGAGGGCTTTGTAAACGCCGCTGTCCAAAAGTCCAAGCCGCCCGGCGATTTCCCGGCGCAGGAATCCGAGGCTGGCGTACACAATCTTTGCTTCGTCGGCCACTATGAAAATCAAATCGCCGGGTCCGGCGGAAAATTTTTCCGTCAGCCTCTGCATTTCCTCCGAAGTGAAGAATTTCCCGAACGAAGACGTCGTCCCGCCGCCGTCGATTTTGAGCCACGCAAGCCCTTTCGCGCCGTAAGGTTTCAACGCGTCCCGCAGCCTGTCCATGTCTTTTCGGCTGAATTTTTCCGCGCCGCCGTTGATCTTTATGCCGCGCGCCTCCCCGCCTCCCGCGACCGCGTCGCGAAACGCCCTGAAACCGCAGTCTTTGGCGATCTCATTGATGGAAACCAGCTCGAAGCCGAAGCGCGTGTCCGGCTTGTCACTTCCAAATTTTTCCATTGCCTCCGCGTAGGAGAAGCGCGGAAAAGGCGTTTCAAGTTCGATTCCCATGATCTCGCGGAAAAGGCGTTTCAGATAGCCTTCCTGCACGGCGATAACATCATCTTCGGCGACAAACGACATTTCCAGATCTATTTGGGTGAATTCCGGCTGTCGGTCCGCCCGCAGGTCTTCATCGCGGAAACATTTCGCTATCTGCATATATCGGTCGGTCCCGGCCGCCATGAGAAGCTGCTTATACATTTGCGGCGATTGCGGAAGCGCGTAAAACGCGCCGCGATTGACTCTGCTGGGCACTAAATAATCTCTCGCGCCCTCGGGCGTGGGTTTGATCAGCACGGGGGTTTCGATCTCGACAAAGCCCTGCCCGGAAAAATAGTCCCGCGTCAGCTGGGCGACCCGGTGGCGGAAAGCAAGATTCCGCTGCAGCCTGTGTTTCCGCAGATCCAGATATCTGTATTTAAGGCGCAGGTTTTCATCCGCGTTGTCTCCGTCCTTCACATAGATGGGCGGTGTTTCCGCTTCCGAATAAATTTCCATCTCGGACACGAAGACTTCCACATCCCCCGTCGCGAGTTCGGCGTTTTTCGCTTTACGTT
>JAITPU010000087.1 GCA_031289235.1 Eubacteriales Family XIII. Incertae Sedis bacterium | reverse complement strand
GAAATTATTCAGTTAAATTACACGTGTTGCTGTTGGTATATCTCAGTTAATGAATTTTGTAACACTTGTGAGAAATTTACATGGTTGGCCTCCGCAAAGGTGTTAAGCCATGCGGGAATTGTGAGGTTTTTCCTCACGGCCTTGTCCCCGTATTTTTCAGCGTATGTGTCCATGTCCAGCACCAGTAAACTAACGAAGCCACCTGATTCGGGTTGAATCGCGTCTATCGCGCTGGCGACAGGAGCGGGGCGACCTTCTTCTAACTCGGTTAAAACCCAGCCCGACGCGGCATCTATCCCCATTAGCATGGCGTCGGCAAGAGTGTCACCGCCAGTGGCGCAGCCGGGAAGGTCGGGAACTTCAACCGCATAAGCGTCGGTTTCCTCGTCCTTGTAGAAGCAGGCGGGATAAGTCAATTTCATATTCAAAACCTCCTTGATAATCCAACTTGTTTTAATATGGATCTGATGA
Organism: Eubacteriales Family XIII. Incertae Sedis bacterium; assembly: GCA_031289235.1. Taxonomy (GTDB): domain Bacteria; phylum Bacillota; class Clostridia; order Peptostreptococcales; family Anaerovoracaceae; genus JAITPU01. Next base: position 13,821 of record JAITPU010000087.1, on the reverse strand, counting down.
TGATGGGTGCGATATCGCCGGGATGGCAAGGGATAGTTACTTTTTCGGACTTCGTAGGATGTACATATTGGTAATGCGAGCCTTTCGCGCTTTTGAATGTCCATCCATCGTCTAATATTATTTTTTCTATATCCCGGAACTTCATGCGCTCATCTACCTTACAATCACATTGTACGCATAATGCGCATGAATGTCAACAGGCAAAATCAAAAAATCCACTTGCCGCAACCACTGGATCTCTATCGCTCTTCACAATAATAGTGAACCCTTATGACTAAAGTGACTTTAGTGACTAAAGTCCTATTTCAAGTAACCTTTAGTCACTTTAGTCACTTTAGTCACGCTACTATGGATTTTAAAAATGAATGCAGAGGCTAAACAAATCAAAGATCGTGTCAGCTTTAATTTTGTATATGCAGGTACTCTTTAAGCCCGTTTTGCAAAATTTGAGAGAAATTCACGCCGGCGTGTTCAGCCTCTGCATTCAGCCAATGCGGGATGGACAGCGTTTTCTTCACAAAACGGTTATTTAGACGCTCACGTACAGGAGGCATAAAAGCTTCCACAAGCAGCAACATTTCTTTTTCTGCACATTTTAAATTTGATATGTCCGTCGGGGAAGGAATTGCATCCCCGTCCCGTTCCATCCCCCAAAGGTGCAGACACATCACCTCTTTGAAACACTATGAAAAGCACAGTAAATTTCTGACCCCCATCTGACCCCCATACTATCGATTTTTGGCGATGAAAAGCGGGTTTTTTCGACTAAATACTGGAAATTCTCAGGTAAGAAAAAACCTTTGGAAATGTTGATATTCCAAAGGTTTTTTCCTGGTCGGAGTGGTGAGATTTGAACTCACGACCCCTTGACCCCCAGTCAAGTACGCTGACCAAGCTGCGCTACACCCCGATATCTGGATTATACTGGGATTCCAACGCTTTGTAAAGGATTATTTTCCCGCGCGCCGGAGCGATTTTCGATTGATAGTTACTATAATAAAGGCAGGAATAGCGACGATGACGATTCATAGCTTTAATCAAGCTTATTTCTCCAGTTCACGCACCGCTTTCACGATATCTTCCGCCGTCATGCCGTATTTTTTCAGAAGTTCATCCGGCTTGCCCGACTCTCCGAAACAATCCTGTTGCCCCACGAAGGCGATCCTCACCGGGCAACGCTTCGCCGTATATTCCGCGACTGCGCCGCCAAGACCGCCGATCACCGAATGTTCTTCCACAGTCACTATGCCCTTTGTTTCCGCCGCCGCCTTTTCTATGATGTCGCCGTCCAAAGGCTTGATAGTATGCATGTCGATAACTCTCAGGCTGATGCCGTCCGCCTCAAGTATGTCTGCCGCCCGCAGCGCTTCATTAAGCATGATGCCGGTGGATATCACCGTGTAATCCTTCCCTTCGCGCACGCAGTTCCCCCTGCCTATGGCGATGTCCGCGTCCTTGCCGTACACAGACGGCACAGACGCGCGTCCCAGCCGCACATAGCACGGGCCGTTCATATCGATCGCCTGTTTCAGCAGCTTCATCGCCGAAGGCCCGTCGGCGGGATTCAACACCGTCATGCCCGGAATAGTTCGCATGAGCGCCAAGTCCTCGAAGGTCTGGTGGCTCGCGCCGTCTTCTCCAACCGTTATCCCCGCGTGAGTCGCGCAGATCTTCACGTTCGCGCCCGTATAACCTATTGAGTTCCGGACGATTTCGAACGCACGCCCCGCCGCGAACATGGCAAAGGTGCTGGCGCACACCACCTTGCCGGAAAGAGCCAAGCCCGCGGCCGTCCCATAAAGATTTTGCTCTGAGATCCCCATATTGAAAAAGCGCTGCGGCCAGACCTTGGCGAAAGCGCCCGTCATCGTGGATTTCGAAAGATCCGCATCTAACACAACAAGATTCTCGTTTGTTTTTCCTTCTTTCAGCAGAAATTCGCCGTACGCCTGCCTTGTCGCCATTTTTTCCGCCATTAAAGTTCACCTCCCAATTCTTCTATCGCCTGTCTGGCCTGTTCCAAATCCGGCGCCTTGCCATGCCAGCCGGCCTTGTTTTCCATGAATGACACTCCTTTGCCTTTCACCGTTTTCGCGATGACGGCCGTGGGCCTTCCCTTCATCTTCTTCGCCTCGGTCAAGGCCGCGGCTATTTCCTCGTAGGAATGCCCGTCGATTCGAGTCACGTGAAAACCGAAACTTTCAAATTTCTTGTCCACAGGCGTCACCGTTATGACATCCTCGTTCCTGCCGTCGATCTGCAGCCCGTTCCAATCCAGTATGACGCAAAGATTATCAAGCCTGTAATGCCCCGCGGCCATAGCCGCCTCCCATACGACGCCCTCCTGCAATTCGCCGTCGCCAAGCAGCGTATATATCCGGCCGGCATTACCGTCCAGCCGGTTTGCCAGCGCCATGCCGACGGAAACGGAAAAGCCCTGGCCCAGCGAACCTGTGGACATTTCCACTCCGGGAACCTTGTACATGTTTGGATGCCCCTGCAGCATAGAACCCAACTTCCTCAAAGTCAAAAGCTCTTCCTTAGGGAAAAACTCCTTTTCCGCGAGAACGGCGTAGAGAGCGGGAGCGGCGTGGCCCTTGGAAAGCACGAATTTGTCCCGTCCTTCGGCTTTCGGATTCTTAGGATCAATGTTCATTTCATGGAAATATAAAACAGTCAGAATATCAGCAGCCGAGAGAGAACCTCCCGGGTGTCCGGATTCCGAATGATATATCTGGCGCACGATATCTATGCGGACGTCGGTCGCCTTCTTCTTCAAAAAATCGCTGTTTACCGTCATTCTTCTTTCTCCTCTCATTAATTTGCAGCTGTTTGACGCTGCTATCATCGCTTCATTATCTTTTCATCAATCAAAACCCGCGCCATGAACAGAGGCAGCGCGGCAACGCGGCCCAACCGCGACGGTTCCTGATACAAGCGGTAAAGCCATTCCAGACCATTGTTTAAAAAGAAATCCGGCGCGCGCTTGAGCGTTCCCGCCCATATATCAAGGCTGCCGCCCACGCCCATGGCCGCGCTTACCCGCAAATCCCGCAAATATTTTCTGATGAACTTCTCCTGCCTTGGCGAACCCATGGCCACGCAGAGGAAATCCGCGCCGCTTTCGTTGATATCCCTGACTATGCCATCTTCCTCCCTCGCCTCAAAATATCCGTCACGCGTTCCTGTCACGACGAGATTCGGGTATCTCTTTAAAATTTTTTCCGCGGCCAGCGCGGCGACGCTTTTCGAACCCGGCGCTCTTTCTTTCGATCTATTATACGCCGCAACCGGCGCACCTCCAAGAAGATATATTGATTTTCCATTTTTTTCCAGCCACGCGAGTATCTTCGAAAGAAGGTCAACGCCCGTTACCCTCTCAGAAAGCGGCCTGCCCATTATCTTAGACGCGTAGACTATGCCTATGCCGTCCGGAACGGCCAGATCCGCGTTTTCGATGATATCTTTTAATTCCCGCTCCCCCGCCGCGCGCCATATGATCTCGGAATTCGGCGTCACTATGAAGCTGCATCCCGGCGTTTCCATGAGCCGGGCAAAGCGACGCACAGCCTCCCCGGCGTCAACAGCATCCACAGGCACTCCCAAGACGCTGAGGCGCTTTCTCCGCCCCGGTTCCGGCTTTTCTTGGTCCACCTCAGACATCTTCCCCATCCTTTATCAACTTGATCATCTCTTCGTTTGTGTCAAGTTTTTCGATCAGCCTCGCGACGTTTCTGCCGATTTTCTCCTTTATAGCATCCTTATCGCGCAATGTCCTCTCGAACTCTTCAATGAAAAAATCGCTTTTGAATTCAATGACGCTGCACATGGCCTTCATCTCCAGCGAATGCATGAAAGAATTGATTTTCGGATCGTAAGAAACGGCGATCATAGGCACGTCCATCACAGCCGCGTAAATCAGGGAATGAAGCCGGACGCCTACAAGCACGTCCACATTGCCTATGATGGAAAGCATCTCTCCGCTCAGATACTTGTGCCTGACGCTCGTCACCTTGCCGCGCAGCCTCTGCTCGATTTCCTCAATGACAGGCATGTCCTCCGAATAATGGAACGGTATCAGCAGAATCTGAGCCTGATACTCCGCGATCAAACGCTCTATGGACGCGCATAATTCGTTCGTAAACTCGCTGTCCTGACTTCTTTTGCGTATCGCGAAACCCACGACCGGGCAACCTCCGGCTTTTACAAAACCTTCGTCCCGCAAAATCCCGCCGCCAATTCCCCTGTCAGTTTTTTTAACGCGCAGCACCGGGTCGGCGGTGACTATGACGCGCTCTTCGGGCAAACCGATCTCGGCAAGAAGCGCTCCCGACTGCTCATCCCGCACGACTATGCCGCGCGCCCGCCGCAGCGTCCACGCAGTCAGCTTTCTGTTCCATTTAGACGTGAGCGGACCTATGCCCTGACTGTAAATAAAAACCCGTTTTCCGAAGAGAAAGGCCAACCACATGACAGCGAGATAATATAGGACGCTTTTTTTGCTGGTTACGTCCTGCAAAAGGCTCCCACCACCGCTGATCAGCAGGTCACAACGCATTACGGCCTTTGCTATGGCGGTGAAAGCTCTTCTGTTTACGGATTTCACATCGTATTTCTCTGCTGTGCCCGCGGGATTTTGGGAAAGTACCGTGATTTCCGTATCAGGCAGCTTCTCTCTGATGTTTTCCACCACTGCGGTGAGAATGGATTCATCTCCGATGTTGTTAAAACCGTAATAGCCGGAAATCAGTATTTTATACGCCATCAGACACCGTCAACCATTTTCACTCGGTACGCGTAACAAGGCTTTTTTATAATTTTTATACAGCCTGTAAAATCCTTCAAAGATCAATATGGCGACGCAGCCTGTGACGACGCCGAAAGCCAGCGAGAAGCCGGTTCGCACAAAACCCAGATAAAGAGGAGTCCTGATGTGCATGAACGTATTGATCACAGACGTCACGCCTACAACGCCGCACACGCCGAATAAAACAGTCCAGAATTTGAGCTGTCTGCAGGCGGCGTATACCATGAGCATGATCGCCGGAAACGCGAACAGGAACTCCTTGTTTCTCGGCCTCGCGATGAAAAGCTCTTCCAGTGCGTTGCGGAAAAGCATCTCCAGGTCGCTGACCTCGACCGACGCGGATTCATGGCCCGTGCGCATTATATAATAATATCCCACACCGGCCAGCACTATGCCGAGGAGCAACATCCACACTCGTATGGGAATCGCCGCTATCTCTTTCAGATCATAGAACTCCAACTTCCCCGGCGTCCGCTTTTTCAGGCTAAATCCGAAATACGCAAGATAGGCGACGGCGAAAAAGGCGATGGGCAAAAGCTGTGACGCCTTTACTCCCCTGAATATATCTATTTCCAGCATATAATTTACGGAGGACAGAGGCGCCGCTGTCATCATCCCGCCGATCAGCGCGATCAGGACGGACAGAATAAGTGTGAACGCCGCCAAGGCAATTATCATCCCGAGGCTGAAGCCGTCTCCCTGTCCATCCCGCCCGGCAATCTTCATATATTCCCTGCACTGCCTTGTGAAAAAAATAACAGCCAGACAGGCAAACACTATTGCCGCTGCAAAGGCGGCGACCAATTCCGTAAAATTCGGCGCCACATAGAACGACGCGGCCACTCCCAGCGTTCCCAGCGCGGCAAGTATCCGTTTTCGCTTAGCCGAAAGCGGAAAAACCGTGTGCAGCAACAAGATCCCGGCGAAAGCGCAGCCCAACGCCGTGATAAACTTGGAAACAAAAGGCAGTTGATACGGCCGCATCACCGAAGCGCTGCCCATGCTCAGTCCGTGCTCGCTCAGCCTCCTTTGAAGATTCTCAAACAAAACCCGGTATTCCTCGACTTTCGTGAGATAAGTGTGATAGTCTTTGGCTTCCTTGAATGGTTTGAAATATATTATCCTTATATTCCGCTCAGATACGGCGCGATACAAAGTATTCTCTATTTCTTCGGCGCCTTTATAGCCGTAATACTGGTAACGGTTCTGAATATAGTTCCACACGGAAAACACTCTGACTGTCTGATAGCCGCTTTCTTCCGCGATCTCGTCGAGGCCGTACTGCAATATGTTCTGAAGCTGCGTAGTATCCTCAATAAGCCCCACGGTAATATGGTTGTCTTTGACATAGTCGAGGGCGAACTCAGTCCCGTCGTCAAAGCCTATGACGCTTTCGCCTCCAACGATCATATACTCAGGAACGATCCCGTATTTCTCATAGTCCTCGACGACGGCCTTCGCGTATTTAGTATCGTTCCAGTCGTTATAGCTGTTCGTTCTCGGAACGATTTCCATGCCGAGCGCCTGTATCCGTCCCACTTTTTCCGGCAGCATCCCAAGGCTCGCGTAATTGAGTTTTGAACCCAAGATATCAATAACCTCAAGAAAACCTCTGCTCTTGGAATCAATCAGCTTATACTGTTCGCTGTAGAGGGTCAGCCCCGGAGTGCCGCTCAAAAGCGCGTATCCGCCGTTTTCCGATTTAAAAAACAATATATTCTTCGAACCAAACCGCTTTTCCAGCGCGGACGCCACAAAATTCCACGCTTCTTCGGAACCCGTCTCCACCATGACATCATATTTGCCGAAACCGCGCCTGTCCACCATCGCAAGCCACTCCGCGGGATATTCCCCGCGCCATCTCACATCCTTCACGACGGTTTCCATCAATGTCGCTGAAACGGGCAGGTCTCCGCTGGTCATCAGGCTGTTCAGGCTTTCCTCCGCGAGTCCCACCTTTGTGATTCCCATAGACTTAAATTCGGAGAGCCACCACGACACATCCCTCTTCGACTGCTTTGCCATGGCTTCAATTTCCTGATAATCAAGGACTATGTCGTAGGTCTTATCGCCGCTTTCCACAAAATATCTGGCGCCGATGACGCTGAAACAAAAAATCAGCGCAATCGCCACGAGCAACAGCAAAATTTTATTTTCTTTCGCAAATTCCTTCATCGCAGGACTCCTTTTGGCCTGTTCGTTCATATTATCGCGCCGCCAACTAAACATTGGAGTCATGACGGTTTTTTTTGTCCAATGTTTGATTGCCGGAGCAATATCGCTCCGGCGGGAACTTTCAAGATCACTCTTCCAGCGTATAAGAGCCGCGAACCATCAGCCAGCCGTCCGACACGGCCGCGATTCCCCTGCCGTCGTTTCTGGGTACCAAGAGCAGATGATTCCGCTCTATACTCGCGTCCGTCATCAGATCCTGTCCGCCCGTCAGATCCGAAATTCCGTTATCTGCGTTGCCTATCGCCTTAGCCTCGCCGATTCTCAGGATGATTTCAGCGCCTTCTCCGCCCAACAAACGCTGCCCCGCCTTCACTTCAACGGGGACATATACCTCTCTCTCTCCCGCGAGTCCGGCAATCTGCCCGTCCACATAGCTTTTCGTGACCACGGGATCTTCTTCCGAACCGGGAGCGGGCGAGGCGGCGAACAACACCGCCATCGAGCTTACAATCAACACGAATATCAGTATTATCGAACAGGTTATCATTATCGTTTTTTTCATTTTTTTCATATCAATAGTCCATTCCGCCGCCGCCCGCGGCGTAAACAAGGGATGAAACGCAGCTATCCGGATTGCTGCTCTCACATTATCCGCCGTTCTCCGCCAGCTCTTTGATCGCCATCGCGGTCATTTCAGCCAAATCGGAAGCGATAAGGCCGTATTCTCCGCGTATCTCCGCGCACAGATCTCCCGCGCGCCCGTGGATATATACGCCAGCCTTAGCCGCCGCAAACGGGTCGAGACCGCAGCCCGCGAAAGCGGTGATAAGGCCTGTAAGCACGTCGCCGCATCCTCCCGACGCCATGCCGGGATTGCCCGTGGAGTTCACCGCGACGACGCCATGCGGCGAAACTACTAAAGTGGCGGCGCCTTTCAGAACGACGACCGCGCCTGTCGTCTCGCAAAGCCTGACTGCCGAACCCGGCCTGTCGCCGCTGATTTCCCCGGCTGAAACTCCGAGAAGCCTCGCCGCTTCACCCGGATGCGGCGTGATTATCAGCCGACCTTTCGCGGTTTTCAGCGAGGCCGGGTCGCTCGCCATGACGTTCAACGCGTCCGCGTCCAAAATCAGAGGGCCTGTGCAGTTTTCCAGCAGGTATTCCACCAGCGCCCGGGTATGCCCCGCGCGGCCCAAGCCCGGACCCGCGGCCACGGCGTCATAATCCGCCGGGGAAATCTCACGCAGGTCCCGCCCTTTGCAGGTAGCCTCGGCAACGCCGGCGTGAATCACCGGAAACAGGCCTTCGTCGATCGACACCGTTACCAGCCCCGCGCCGCCGCGAAACGCCGCGCGCGCGGCCAGCACCGCAGCTCCCGCCATGCCGGGAGAACCCGCCGCAATCAACAGCCTTCCGTAGTTTCCCTTATGGCTGTCTTTGCGTCTCGGCCTGATATATCCTCTTATTTCCGATTCTTTTATCGGCTCAGCCGTTCCGCCGCCCGCTGTTTCGCCATCCGGCATATTCGAAAAATCTCCGTCTAAAGCCTGAAAATCACCGTCGCCAATGAGAAATATGTAAAGCAGGATATTATATCCGTCAGCGACGATATCATCGGCGCCGCCATAAGGGCGGGATCTACGCCGACGCGCTTCGCCACTATAGGCAGCATGCCTCCGATGCTCTTGGCGATCATCACTATGAACAGCATAGAAACGCAAACCGCCGTAGCGACAGAAAGGCTTTCTCGGTCCAGAAACAATATCTTCGCGAAATTCAGCGAACTCAACACGAGGCCTATGCTAAAACTTACGCGCAGTTCTTTCCAAAACACCTTGGCCGCGTCCCGCAGCTGCAAATCCCCCACCGCCATGCCGCGTATGACCAGAGTGGCCGTCTGAGAGCCGGAATTCCCGCCCGTCCCCATGAGCATTGGCAGATACACCGCAAGGCTGAGCGCATGCGTGAGCAGCGACTCAAAACTGCGTATAATGCCGCCCGTCAGCATCGCGGAGATCATAAGCAATATCAGCCACGGAAGCCTGCTTTTCACATGCTTCAAAACGCCGATATCCAGATATTCCGCGTCGGGAGCGTCCAAAACCCCCGCCATCTTTTCAAAATCTTCGTTGTATTCCTCTTCGATGACATTCAGGATATCGTCAACTGTGATAATTCCCACCAGCCGTTTTTCGCCGTCCACCACGGGAATCGCCAGAAAACCGTATTTTTTAAAAAGCTCGGAAACATATTCCTGATCGTCGTGCGCATTCACATAGACCATATCCTCGCACCCGCACATAATATCGCCGATCAGCGCGCCGTCGTCCGAAACAACTAAGGTGCGCAGGGATACGATGCCGAGAAGCTTTCTGCCCGCGTCTTTGACGTAACAGGTATACACCGTCTCGCTGTCCATGCCCTCGCGCTTTATATGGGCGAGAGACCCTTTTACCGTCATATCCTTACGCAGACTAATATAGTCCGGCGTCATAAGGCTCCCGGCGCTGTCGTGAGGGTAATTCAGGAAGGTGTTGATCCGCCCGCGTTCTTCCTTTGTGGCTTTCGACAGGATTTTATCCACGATATTGGCGGGAAGCTCTTCCAGCACGTCTATCATGTCGTCAAAGTCCATCTCGCTGATGATGTAGCTGAGTTCTTTATCAGTTATCACATTGATGACCGCAAGCTGGTCGTCGGTGGGAAGATAAGAAAACACTTCAACCGAAACGTCCTTTGGAAGCATTCGAAACAGAATGACAGTATAGCTGATGCCCAGTGCCTCGATGATCTCCTCAAGCGCCTCGGCGATGTCGACCCTGTTCATATCAAGGAGCCTGTTCCTCGCGCTTATGTACTTTTTCGCGTCTACGAGGCCGATAATTTCCCGCACAGCCTCTTCAAAAATTTTCTCGTTTTTCATTGGCCCATCTCCTTTCCGGCTACACCGCGCAAGCACGGCTAAGATTCAGGAAATGAACCTGCGCCGCCGTTTCCGGCCCGCAACGCTTTTTACGTCCGCGCCTCCTCACAGGGAAGCGGCGTTCGCCGCGTGAACGGGCGCGCAAAGGAAAGGATCATTTCCAAGCGCGATCGCCTGTGTATGAAACCGTCTGTGTGACTCGGTCCCGATTCCATTTATTCTGCTCCTCCCAAAAAGAAAAAAACCGCGCCGGAAATCTTAAATTTTTTTCAGCGCTCCACACGACCGCCCGCAGGACGTACATGAACGCGCAACGGGGCGGATGCCACGTATCCGGCTTCGACGTCCGTCTTTGAATAGTAACATCGCCGGAGCAATAAATTGTCGAACGGACAGTCTGAGAGGCGAAGGTTTTGCCTGCCGCCTCGGGTTACAGAACTCAGCGGGGATTGATACCCGCCGCTGAAGTTTTTCTGTCGAAAATCTATCGCCTGTGAATCAGGATGCTACGGCCGCCGTTCAGCGACGGAAAACCGATATATCGTAACGCTGTCAAAAGGCTGCCCCGCCTCAAAAACGCTGCTCGGGAAGGCCGGTTTGTTCGGTGAATCCGGGAAATACTGGGTTTCAAGACAAAATCCCCCTCTGCGGACATAGCGCGCGCCGCTCTTTCCGGCGCTGTCGCCGCCCATACCGTTGCCGCCGTAAAGCTGCACGCCGGGCAAATCAGTATAGACCCGCATTTCCACGCCGCTTTTTTCAGACCACGCGCGGGCGCAGGGTTTATCTAACGACGGGGAATTGATGACATAGTTATGGTCGTAACCGCCGCCCGCCGTGAGTTGTTCATAGTCGGCGTCAACGTCTCGGCCTATAGGCTTGGCCGTGGTAAAATCCATGGGAGTACTTTTAACCGGCCTCAGTTCGCCCGTAGGGATGAACTCCTTGTCTATGACCACAAACGCGTCGCAATCCAGCCAGATAAACTGCCCGGCGACGGAACCCGCGTCATGTCCGTCAAGATTAAAGTAAGAATGGTTGGTCATGTTGAAAACCGTGGTTTTATCAGCCACGGCGCGATAATGGATCACGACGCTGTTATCGTCCGTCAGCGAATAGGTCACGGCCACGTCGGCCGCGCCCGGCATACCCTGATCACCGTCAGGGCTTTTCAGCCGGAATGTAACGGAAGTTTCTTCTCCGAGCCGCTCTTCCGCCTGCCATACGCGGTTCGAATAGGAATCGAAGCCTCCGTGCAGCGTGTTGTTTCCTTCGTTTTTATCCAGCCGTACGACAGTGTCTCCCAGTTTAAAGGAAGCCCCTCCTATGCGGTTGCCGTACCTGCCTATAGTTGCGCCATAATAAAAACGGTTGTTTTCATAGCCTTCGGCGGAATCATATCCTAATGCCACATCTATCTTTTGTCCGTCCGCCGCCGGCGCGACTATCTTCGTCACGGCGGCGCCTATATTCGTTACCGCAAGCTCCATTCCGTTTTTATTGCGAAATGTATACAATTTAGCTGCCGAGTTCCCCAAAGGCTGTACAGTGAAGCTCATATTCCGCTCCTTTCCTCCCGGCGCGCCGCGGCCTCCGGCAGTTAAATAAACAAAAACGAAAGGAATTCGCCTTACACAAGACGGCGGATTTCGCCATCACGTTATTGAGTATAGCCCAATAAAACGCTTGTGTCAATCGCTAATTATTCCCCAAAACTATTGATAAACTCGCGTTTTTATGTTAAAATAATATTATTATAGCAACACAAGAAACAGGCAAGCTGCGACGGTTTTCCCCGTCACTCCGCGCGGAGGAAACAGTTGACGCCGTCAGGTATCGAAGGAAACCGCAGCCCTGCCTTTTGCATCGGCCTCCGCCGCTCTGACGAAAAAACAGCAGAGGCGCCCCGGCGAAAAATCCTCGCCGCCTTGACCGCCGCGTCCGACAGCCGGAGCGATATAAAACGTAGGTATTAATTTAGAGGTATTTTATGTGAAGGGAGATTTTACATCCATGAACAGCGACAAGCTGAAAACCGGACCTTCCGGCGCTTCTGTGCGCAGCCTTTTTTACGGTATGGGATATACCCGGGAGGAGATCGGCCGGCCTCTCGTCGGCGTCGTTAATTCTCAAAACGAAATTGTGCCGGGCCATATGCTTTTGGATCGAATCGCCGAAGCCGTGAAAAGAGGCGTGCTGCTTGGCGGCGGAACCCCTGTGGAATTTCCTTCCATTGCCATATGCGACGGTATCGCCATGGGTCACGGAGGCATGAAGTATCCGCTGGCGAGCCGCGAACTTATATGCGACTCCATCGAAGCCATGGCGGAGGCGCACCAGTTCGACGCCTTGGTTCTGATACCCAACTGCGATAAGATCACGCCCGGTATGCTGATGGCCGCGGCCCGGCTGAACATCCCTTCCGTCGTTATAAGCGGCGGCGCCATGCGCGCCGGCTTCGCGGACGGCAATACGCTGGATTTCAACAGCATAATGGAAAAAATAGGCGTTTTTAAAAACGGCGGCTGCACGGAAGCCGAACTCGAACGGGTCGCTGAGGAAGCCTGCCCCGGCTGCGGATCCTGCTCGGGCCTGTTCACCGCCAACAGCATGAACTGCCTGACCGAGGCTCTCGGCATGGGCCTGCCCTACAACGGCACCGCGCTGTGCGACAGCGGCGAACGAATCCGACTCGCCAAAACGGCAGGCCTGCAAGTCATGGAAATGCTGCGCCGCGACATCCGCCCCCGCGACATATTGACGAAAAAAGCTTTCGAAAACGCCATCACCGTGGACATGGCTATGGCAGGCTCTACAAACACCGTGTTGCACCTGCCCGCCATCGCCCACGAAATCGGGCTCAGCCTTGATCTCAATCTATTCGACAAGATAAGCGAACGGACCCCTTATATCGCGAAATTAAGTCCCAGCGGACGTCACCATATTGAGGATCTGCACCGCGCGGGCGGCGTTCCCGCATTAATGAGCGAACTCGCCGGGCACGGCCTCATACATGAGGACTGCGTGACCGTGACAGGCGCCTCGACAGGCGAAAACATTAAGGCCGTCGCCGTGACGGACCGTAGCGTCATACTGCCTCCCGGAGAACCATATAGAAACCGGGGCGGCATCGCTGTTTTAAAGGGCAATCTGGCGCCCGGCGGCGCGGTGGTAAAAGAATCTGCGGTCGCGGAAGAAATGTTGAAGCATTCCGGTCCAGCGGTGGTGTTCGATTCGGAGGAAGCGGCCACGGAAGCTATCTGGGGCAGGAAAATCAAAAACGGCGATGTCATCGTCATCCGCTATGAAGGACCGCGCGGCGGTCCGGGCATGAGGGAAATGCTCTCACCGACCTCGTCCATCGCGGGCATGCATATGGACAAGGATGTCGCCCTGCTCACCGACGGCAGATTTTCCGGCGCTTCACGCGGCGCGTCCATCGGCCACATCTCACCCGAAGCAATGGACGGCGGCCCCATCGGCCTCATCCGAAACGGCGATATCATCCATATAGACATACCCGGCAGAAGCCTGTCCGTTGATCTTTCTGACGATGAAATCGCGGAGAGAAGAAAAAGCTTCACGCTGCCCGAACCAAAAGTGAAGACCGGCTATCTGTCGCGTTACGCGCGGCTCGTCAGCTCGGCAAATACGGGCGCGGTGTTGAAATAACCCGAAACGGGGGCCGCTGAAAAACAAAGATTGTTTTTCAGCGGCCCCGCGCATCCGGCCTTATATTATTCCGGCAATCAAATTCAGCAACGCCTGTTATCCGGTCATACGACGCCTTGAGCCAACATGGCCTCGGCGACCTTTTTGAATCCCGCGATATTGGCGCCTGACACATAGTTTCCGGGCTGTCCGTATTCTCTGGCGGCGCTGTCGATATTCCTGAAGATGTTGACCATTATGCCGT
>JAITPU010000081.1 GCA_031289235.1 Eubacteriales Family XIII. Incertae Sedis bacterium | reverse complement strand
TTGAACGCCATTTCAGTCCTCATGGCCTTTCTCTCTGAAATCGGCTTTGCCAACGAGGATATCAAAGACTTCATAGGCTTCTATAATGAGCATATAGGCTTTGAGCTGGACGGGGAATCTATGGGGTGCGCGCTTTTCGACGAACAGTCAGGAAGTCTGATTTTCAACGTCGGAACCGTGCGAATGGACGATGGCGCGGTGATTTTGACCGTAAACGTCCGCTATCCCGTGACCATGAGTCAGGAACGGGTATACGAGGCTGTGACGCCGGTGATAAACAAATATAATCTGGGGATCATCAAGCTGCTGCATATGCCGCCCGTGTATATTCCAAAAGATGACCCGTTAGTGCGGTCGCTGATGGAGGTTTACCGGAAACACAGCGGTGACAGTGAAAGCGAAGCTCTTGTGATCGGCGGCGGTACATACGCGAGGATGGTGAAAAATACCGTGGCCTTCGGAGCGGTCTTTCCCGGTGAACCAGAGACAGCCCACCAGAAAAACGAATATATCTCAATAGATAACCTGATAAAAATCGCGAAAATATACGCCGACGCTATCTGTGTTCTGGCGGGCGGGTCGCCCTCATTAAATTAACGTTAACGGCTGAACAGCAGCCCGCCGCGGCGAGTTGCCGACGGACGGAAATGAAATACGCTGTTTATGTTGTTTATAATAGTAACCAAGCGGTTTTACTCAGCGCCCGGAATTCTCCGCGGCGGCTTGACATGGCCTGAATCGGAGTGTAAGATTCAGGTGTAACAGCGATGCGGCTCAATTCGGTGGATACAGGCGTTTTTATTGGCGAAAAGCTGGAAGAAAGGAAGGGAAATCATGTATAATTGCGACAAAGCAAGGCTGCAGAACAAAATCGACACCTTCAGCAAGTTCGGCGACACCGGAACAGGAGGGATCACCCGTTTATCACTGTCGGAGCCCGCGCTCCAGGCCAGAGCGGAATTCAAAAAACGGTGCGAGGACTTGGGCATGGAGTTTAAAACCGACGATATGGGCAATATGTACACCGTTCATAAGGGAGAGGAAGATCTGCCTGCGATTGTCATGGGATCCCATTTGGATTCGGTCGTCAACGGCGGGAATTTCGACGGGGTTTTAGGAGTGCTTACCGCTCTGGAAGTCGCCGAAACCATAGTCTCCGAAAAAATTAAAACGCGCGGCCCGATCGCGGTTATGGTCTGGACCAACGAAGAGGGTTCCAGATTTGATCCGGCCATGATGTCTTCCGGCGTCGTCACCGGAAAATTCGATAAGGCAACCATGCTTAATTCCAAAGACAAAGAGGGAACAGCCTTCGGAGAAGCGCTGAAAGCCAGCGGATACGCCGGCGCTGAAAAAAACCGGCTCAACGCCGACGATTACGCGGGATATTTCGAACTGCACATCGAACAGGGACCGGTGCTTGAAGCGGAAGCCAAGGATATAGGCGTTGTGGAAGGCGTTGTCGGAATGATAAACTATGAAATCGACGTGAAAGGCGTGTCCGACCACGCCGGAACCACACCTCAGAAAACGAGAAAAGACGCCCTTTACGCGGCTTCCAAGATCATCATAGATCTGTGGGAAAAACTTGGAAAGATCAATCCGGAATTAGTATTCACGATGGGCAGAATCAACGCTTCTCCCAATATCCATACCGTAATTCCGAAGGAGGTCAGGTTTACGCTTGACGCCCGGCACAAGGATCCGAAAATCATCGAACGCGCCGCGGAAGTCATAAAAGCGCTTCCGGCGGAAGTCGCCAAATGCCAAGTTAGTTACAGGCAGTTGTGGGGCCGCAAAACCATAGAGTTCAATAAGGATTATGTGGCGGCGGTGCAAAGAGCCGCGGACGGATTCGGATATTCCAGCAGGAAGATCTACAGCGGCGCGGGCCATGACGCTCAATACGTGGCCGATGTGATGCCTGCCACCATGATCTTCGTGCCAAGCGTGAACGGACACAGCCATTGCGTGGAAGAATTCACGCCGACAGAAGCCGCCCTAAAAGGCGCAAACGTGTTGTTGAACGCGGTTCTGGAGATCGACAAAAATTACCGCGGCCGCTGAGCGCAAACGCGCTACAGCGGTCTTTTATCGCGAAAAACCTGCTTTATTCCTGTCCGATCCGGCTGATCCGGTAGATAATTGCCGCGATTTCCGCCCGTGAAGCGTTGTTCATGGGCTTTAAAAGGCCGTTGTCGCCGTTTGTGATTTTCAAGGCTATTAGCGCGTTTATGGGTTCTCTTGCATATGCGGCTATTTGGCCGCTGTCAGAAAAAGCGTCCAGTTCGCCGGCGCCGCTGCCGAGTGAGGAAGCGACGCCGGCGAATATTTCTTGGCGTGTCATGGCGCGCCAAGTCATGGTGAACATATCCTGACGGGAGAGTGGACTTTCCGGGAAGAACATGTTGTCGCCGACACCGTTCACGAGTTCGGCTTCCCTTGCGGCTGCCAGCGCGCCGGCGTAATAGGAGTCCGCTTTGACATCGGCGAAGTTTGCGGGGTCGGCGTTGCTGCTCTCAACGCCGAGCATCCGCGTGAGCATCAGCACAAAATCCGCCCGTTTGATCTGAGTGTCGGGCGCGAACCTGCCGTCGTCGTTGCCTTTGACGATGCCCTGCTCCGCCAGCGCGTTGATGTAAGCTTCGGCCCAGTGTCCGGAAATATCCGTGAAAAGGCTGTTTGCCCCGTCGCCGGAAATGTTTCCGGCGTGCGTTTCATCTGTCCGGGCGTCGTCCTGTTCTGTCTCCGCCGCGTTTCCGGCCGCGTTCATTTCCTGCATAAGCCGGTAAAGTTCCGGATTGTCCATGAATGAAGCGTATGAATACATGATGTACCCGTCCACTTCGTCCCGCCCGCGGTTGTATTCCATCTGCCTCCGGATTTCGGAAACGCCGTGCCACGGGCTTGCGCTGTCCGAATTGCCGCTGCGATAAGCGGCTTGCCCGATGTAAAGTTTTACGCCTGTATCCCTTGTCACGTCTGCCCACCAGTCCGCGAGGGTGATGTATTCCGCCGCAGCGAAGCCGATGTTCCAGTAGATTTGAGGCGCAATATAATCTATGATTTCTCTTTTTACCCAGCCGCGCGTATCCGCGAATTTCTGGGTATAAGCCTCATTTCCCTTAGTGTCGCTGCCGAGGGGCGAAGAACTTTTGTTCGCCCATATGCCCACCGGGCTTACGCCGAATGAAATATCCTTTCCGCAGTTTTTCACGACGTCGCGTATATCGCGCACCGTGGCTTCCGTGTTTGCCCTGCGCCATTCTTCCACGGAAGGATAATCCGCGCCGTAAGCCGAATAGCTCTCGCTGTCGGCGAAATCCGTTCCCGGGTAAAAATAATCGTCTATGTGAATGCCGTCCACGTCGTAATTGTCCACGATTTCACGGACGCCGTCGGCGATGAGCTGGCGGACGCCGGGTTCCCCGGGGTTCCAATACATCTTGCCGTCGCTGTGAGTGACGGTCCACGCGCTGTGCAGGCGGGCCGGATGACCGGGAGTCAGAACCGCGTTTTCATTCGCGCTGGCGGTGATGCGATAGGGGTTGATCCACGCATGCAGCTCTATGCCGCGTTTGTGCGCTTCGCCGGTTATGAAGGCCAGCGGATCGAAACCGTTCGCGGGAGCGATTCCCTGCGTTCCGGTCAGATAACCTGACCAGGGAAATATTTTAGAAGGATAAAAAGCGTCGGAAGCCGGGCGTACCTGAAAGAAAACCGCGTTGAATCCCATGGCTTCGGCGTTGT
>JAITPU010000029.1 GCA_031289235.1 Eubacteriales Family XIII. Incertae Sedis bacterium | reverse complement strand
CGCCGGAGCTTCCATGAGATCGGCGACAACTCCGTGGAGACCGGGAATCCCGGCTCTCATGACGGAACGCACGCCGAAGCTGTAGCCTTCGTAATTGCTCTCCATTTCTTCAATGGTTTTTTTCCGCGCGAGCAGCCGCTCAAAAAGCATCCGCGCGCTTTCATGCTCTTTTCCAAGCGCTTCGGCCCGCTTCTTGTATTCGAGATATCCGGCTTCCGCCTCATTCTTTTTTTCTTCCAGCGACGCCAGCGCTTCTTCGAGCGATTCGCCGCGGCCCGCCGCGGCTTTCAGCTTATCGGCTATCTCAGCGCCGGCCCGGCCCGCCGAATCCTTCTCCTCCAGTATCTGCTTCCTGCGCCGCTCCAATGTCTCGCCAAAGCCGGCCGCGCCGGCGGCTTCGCTCTCCTTCGACGCCCGTTCCCGCTGAAAATCGTAGAGGCTGTCCTTCATGCCGTCGATTTTACGGGTTTTCGCGTTCAGCGCGCCGGCGAAACCGCCGGCTCTTTCAAGCTTTTCCGCGAGTTCGTCATTCAGCCGGACGAGTTCCGCCGCCGCCCTTGTCCGTTTCTCCGCAAGGGAAGCGGCGTTCTCTTCTTCTTTTTTGATTTTGACTTCCAGTGCGGCGATCTCTTCGCTCAGGCGTTTTTTATCTTTCTCCAGCGTCAGCTTCTTCTCCTCGCCGAGCCGGGCGCGGCCGCGAATTTCGCTGATTTCCCGCGCGGACGCCATAAGCCTGTCGCGAATCTCATTTCCTTCCTGTTCCAGAGCTTCATTTTTAACACGTTCCGCACCGATCTCGCCGTCCAGCGCGGCTCTCCGCTCCCTGAGCCTGTCGAGCCGGCCGGAAATCTCCGCAAGCTCTTCCGCGATATATTCGTTTTTCTCTTTTATCACCTCGATATTTTTCAGTGTGATGTTGATCTCAAGCTCCCTGTACTTGTCGCGGAGAAGCAGATATTCCCTGGCTTTTTCACTGTCCTCTCTCAGACCGCCCAAGCGGGATTCGACCTCCCCGATTATATCCTCCACCCGTTCTAGATTCACCGAAGCGGCTCCAAGCTTCCGCTCCGATTCAGCCTTTCTCGCCCTGTACTTCACGATGCCGGCCGCCGCCTCAAAAAGCTCGCGCCTGCTCTCCGGCCGGCCGCCGACAATTTCCATGATCTCTCCCTGGCTGATGATGGAATATCCGTCTACGCCTATGCCCGTGTCCATGATCAGCTCCCGTATATCGCGCAGACGGCACCGGCTGTTGTTTATGAAATATTCGCTTTCGCCGGAACGGTACATTCTTCTGCGCAGGGCGACCTCGGAATAATCTATGGGCAGCCCGCTCTCGCTGTTGTCCATGACAAGCGTCACCTCGGCCATGCCTTTCGGCTTCCTCGCGGCGGTTCCCGCGAAGATGACTTCCTCCATCTTCCCTCCGCGCAGCGCCCGCGGGCTTTGTTCGCCCAAAACCCATTTCAGGGCGTCTGAGATATTGCTTTTTCCGCTGCCGTTTGGCCCCACGATACAGGTAATTCCATCTTGAAATTCTATTGACGCGGGATCGGCGAAGGATTTGAAGCCCTGCATCTCTACACGCTTAAAATACAATCCGGCCACCCCTTTTCCAGCGCCTCTTTCGCGGCGCTCTGCTCGGCTTCTTTCTTGTTCTTCCCGCAGCCCCTTCCTATAACGGCTCCGTTTCCCTTCAGCGCCACGAAAAACAGTTTATCGTGCTCCGGGCCCTCTTCACGCTCAATTTCGTATTCGATGGACACCTGTCCGCCCATCTGCAGCATTTCCTGCAATTTCGACTTATAATCCGCCATCAGCCGTCCGGCGGCGGCGGCTTCTATAACCGGAGAAAACGCGTCCAAGACGAAGGCCCTCGCGGCGTCCGCGCCGCTGTCCACGTATATGGCCCCGATCAGGGCCTCCATCGTATCCGCGACGATTGACGGCCTTTTCCGCCCGCCGTTCTGTTCTTCCCCACGGCCCAGGCGCAGAAAATCGCCGACGGAAATCGCATTCCCGCAGCGGCACAGCGACGCCTCACAGACTATCGCGGCGCGCAGCCTCGTCATCTCTCCCTCTTCCAGCGCCGGAAATCTCGAATAAAGCTCCTCGCTGATCAGGAATTCCAAAACCGCGTCCCCAAGGAATTCCAGGCGTTCATTGGACCGGTATTTCGGCATTTTCATTTCGTTCGCGCAGGAACTGTGCGTCAGGGCCAGCTTCAAAAGCTCTCCGTCCCTAAACGTATATTTTATCCTTTCGCTCAATCCGTTTTCATTCACCGGCAGAAATTTCCTCCAGCTCCAGAACCGCGTTTTCCATGTTTTTTACCACGTCTTTTTCCATATAAGCAGTTCCTTTCAGAATGGTGTTTTTTACCGCGTTCGCGTCCGCGGAACCGTGCATTTTGACTATTGCTCCCCTGACGCCGAGGACGGGCGCGCCGCCGTATTCCGAATAATCCATGAGCGCGCTCAGTCCTCTGAGCTTGTTGGATAACAGAAGCGCTCCGAGTTTCGAAAGCATTCCGGAGTTTAATTCTGTCTTGATCATCTTGAAAAAGTTCAGCGCGAGGCCCTCTGTAAGCTTTATTATCACGTTTCCGACAAATCCGTCGCAGACGAGCACGTCCGCCACCCCCGCGGGAATTTCTCTGGCCTCTATATTTCCGACAAAACGCAGCCTGCCGTATTCGTCCCTGCTTTTCGCCAACAGCTCATAGGCCGCCTTCAGCACCGTCGTGCCTTTTCCTTCCTCTATACCCATGTTTACGAGGCCGACCTTCGGTTTTTTTATTTCCAACACCTGTTCCGCGTAGATGGAACCCATAGTCGCGAATTCCAAGAGATTGTTCGGTTTGCACTCGGAAGTGGCTCCGGAATCCACAAGGAGCGACACCCCTCCGGTTAAAATCGGGTAGGTCACGGCAAGAGCCGGACGGTCGATACCCTGTATGCGGCCCAAGATGAACAGGCCGCCGGCCATGAGCGCCCCGGTGTTTCCCGCTGAAACAAAGAGGTTTCCCTCGCCTTTTTTGAGCATGCCGATCCCCTCCACCATAGAGGATTTCTTTTTGGCGCGCACCGCTTTTACCGGCGCCTCGCCGCTCTCGATGACCTCTTCCGCGTGCGTCACTGTGATCTTAGCGGGATCATACGAGTATTTGCGCAGTTCTTCTCTGATCCTGCGCTCATCCCCCACGATGCAGATCTCCTGCTTCATCATGACAGAAGCGTCCACGGCCCCTTTCACGATGGATGAAGGCGCGTTGTCGCCCCCCATGCCATCTATTATAATCCTCATACTTATTCCTTTCAGCCGTTTTCCACGCATGGCTTTTCTGGAAGCTTACTATTCATCATTCATAAGATATGTTCCGCCATCATCCAGATCCAGCCGCATCACTTCCGGAAAACATTCCCTTTTGTATTGCGGGCAGGTGAAACATTCGAAAAAATTTGGGCCTTCCTCACTTGCAATGGTCACAAAACCATACTTCCGGAAAAATTGCGGCGTTTTCGCCACGAGAAAAAGCCGTTTCCCACCGCGTTTTCCCGCCTCTTTCGCCGCCATTCTCAGCAAATCACGTCCCAGCTTCAGGCTGCGGTATCCCGGCTCCACGGCGATGCCGTCGATGATGAATTCTTCCTCCCGGAGAGCCAGCACGCAGCCTCCTATCAAAGCTCCGCTCGCCTCTGTGTCCTGACCGCGATCCCTTCCGCCCGTTTTGCCGTCTTCCGCCGGCCTCTCTTCAGCCCGCCAGCATTTGATTACTTCGGTGGGAACCTCTTCTTCCGCGGAAAATTCGAGGCCATTGCGTATGAACAGCTCGACTAAGCTGTCGTAATCCCGCGACACGGACAATTTCAGTATTGAAGCCCCCGTCCCAAAACCGCCGCCGCCTTTTTCGCCGGCCGTTCTCGAACAAATGTTCTTAAAATCGTTCGCCATGTCACGCATCTCGCTTTCCGGCCGCCCGCGCTGAACTGCCGGGCCTTTCATCGTTCCTCATTACTTCTTTTCCACCCGTTCCATCGTCTCACGCCTAAGATCTCCTATCAGATAAAGGGAACCTGTGATGAGAATCGCTCCGAACTCTCCGCGCCTGCGAAACGCTTCGTCCAAGGCCCGCCCCGCGTCCGAAAAGGCGGCGCAAGCTTTCCCTGTCCCCTTGATCGCCGCGCGCAGCGAAAGCGCCGTCAGCTTCCTGTCGTTCGCAGGTTCCGTAGCGATGTATTCCGATGAAAAACGGTTTAAATTCGTCAGCATGGGGTGCAGCAGCTTGTCGCGCAACACGCCCATCAGCACAAGGACGCGTTCTCCCGGAAAGAGTTCCTCCATGGCGTCCGCCAGCGCTTCGGCGCCCGCTTCGTTATGAGCGCCGTCCATGATCACCGGCATCGCGTCCGGACCGCCGCGGAATATCTCAAAACGTCCCGGCAGCCGGGCCGCGGACAGGCCCGCGAGAACGCCTTCTCTCGTCACTCTTATATACCCATTCGCGCGCATCAATTCGATGACCGTCAGCGCGCACACCGCGTTCCGCACCTGATGCCTCCCGGCCATGGAAATCCGCATTTCATCGTAAGCCCGTCCCATGATCTCCGCGCTGAACACGCAGCCTTCCGTTGAACTCTCCAAGCAGCGCCAACGGAACTTCGACGCGTCGATGAGAGGCGCATCCTTCTCAAGCGCGACCTGCGCGATTACCTCCGCCGCCTCGCGGCCGTCCACATTTACCGCCACCGGCGCGTTTTTCTTTATGATGCCCGCCTTTTCCGCCGCGATTTTCCGCACGCTCTCTCCCAGACGGTCAGTGTGATCAAGCGAAATGGAAGTGATCGCCGTCGCCAGAGGGCGCTTAACGACGTTAGTCGAGTCCCCGCCGCCGCCAAGCCCTGTTTCGAGCACGAGGAAGTCCATATCCTGTTTCGCGAAATATACGAAAGCGATAGCCGTAAGCACCTCAAATTCAGTGGGAGAATCCATGCCTGACGCCAGCATATGATCCACCCGCTCCATGACCAGATCCGTGCAGGCGTCCAGATCCTCATCGGAAATCAGCGCGCCGTCAAACTCAATTCGCTCATGGAAGCTCTCAATAAACGGAGAAGTATAGATCCCCGTCCTGTATCCGTTTTTTCGCAGAATCTCGTAAATATATCTGCACACGGAACCTTTTCCGTTTGTGCCCGCGACATGTATCACCCGCAAATCGTCCTGAGGATCGCCCAAAAGCGCCATCAGCGCCGACATGCGCTCCAATCCCAGCCTGCTGCCAAAGCGCTGAAAACTGTGAATGCGCGCGATCGCGCCTTCCTTCGCCAAATTTCGTCTCCTTTTATTTCAGCGCTTATCCGCCAACGCGCCGAGACGCGCCGTCACCTTTGCGAGCATATCTTCGTATTTCAAGAGTTTTTCACGCTCCGCCGCGACGACGGCCTCCGGCGCGTTTCCCGTGAAGCCCGCGTTGGAAAGCTTGGCGGAAATACGGGCCGTCTCGCTTTCCAGCCGCTGCCTTTCCCTGCTCAGCCGCTCAAATTCCGCCTCGTAGTCCAGCAGTTCATCCATCGGAATGAAGATTTCCGCGCCGGCGACAACCGCCGACATGGCGTCTTCCGGGATCTCTTCCCTTCCGGACGCGAAAACTATCTCCGAAAGGCGCGCGACGTTCTTCAGGTGTTCGGACTCCGCTTCCAGATCCCGGCGAGCGCCGGGCGCGGCCAAGATCACCGCGCGGAGCTTCTTGGACGGCGCGGTCCCCGCCTCAGCCCGCAAGTTTCGTATGCCGCGTATGGCCTCCATGGCCAACTCTATCTTTCGCGCCGCGCCTCCGTCGTCCGAGATCCCGCCTCCGGCCGGCCAGCTTTCGTTGATAAGCAGGGCTTCCTCTTCTCCGCGCGGCAGGAAACTCCATATCTCTTCCGTGATATAAGGCATAAACGGGTGAAGCAGCCGCAGGATGTCCCTGAGAACCCGCAGCAGCACATGCCGGGCGGACTGCTTGTCCTCTTCGTCCGTTCCGTAAAGCCTGCTTTTCACAAACTCAATATACCAGTCGCAGTATTCGTTCCAAGTAAGCTCGTATATTTTCCGGGCGGCAAGAGAAAGCTCAAAGGCCTCCATATTGGCGGTGATTTCCCGCACCGTTTCATCAGCCTTAGACAGGATCCAAACGTCTTCGCCGCGCAGCCGCGCGGCCGCCGCGACAGGCAAGAAGGCGCCGTTTTCGTCTTTTAAATTCATGATCACAAACCGGGAGGCGTTCCAGAGTTTGTTGGCGAAATTCCGAGAGGCTTCCAGCTTCTCTGTCTGAAAACGCACGTCGTTTCCCGGCGTCACACCGGACAGCAGCGTAAAGCGCAGAGCGTCCGCGCCGTAATTATTGATGATTTCCAACGGGTCGACTCCGTTTCCCAGCGATTTGCTCATCTTGCGGCCTTCAGCGTCCCGCACAAGGCCGTGGACGTAAACGTGACGGAAAGGCACATCCTTCATGACCTCAAGCCCTGAAAACGCCATGCGCGCCACCCAGAAAAAGATGATGTCGTAACCCGTCACCAGCACGTCCGTAGGATAAAAATATTTCAGGTCCGCGGTTTCCTCCGGCCAGCCTAAGGTTGAAAAAGGCCAGATGGCGGAACTGAACCATGTATCAAGCACATCCTCGTCCTGTCTCAGCTTCGCGGAACCGCAGGCCGGACACGCGTCCGGCTCTTCGGCGGAAACGATGATCTCCCCGCAGACGCCGCAATAATAGGCCGGAATCCGGTGTCCCCACCAAAGCTGCCTGGAGACGCACCAATCTTTTATTTCGTCCAGCCAGCGAAGATAGACCTTCTCAAAGCGTTCGGGCGTATGCACGATTTTCCGGCTCCGGGCGGCTTCGGCCGCAGGCTTCGCCAGTTCGCTCATGCTGACAAACCATTGGTCGGACAGCAGCGGTTCCACAACGGCGCCGCAGCGGTAACAGGTTCCGGCGGGGATGGCCCTTTTCTCCGTCTTGACTAAAAAGCCCGCATCTTCAAGCTCGCGCACCCACGCCTTCCGGCATTCGAAACGATCCATTCCCGCGTATTTGCCGGCAAGATTGTTCATCTTCCCGTCTCTGCCGATGCAGGAAATTTTTTCCAGATTATGCCGTTCGCCGACAGCAAAGTCATTGGCGTCATGAGCGGGGGTTATTTTCACCGCTCCGGTTCCCTTATCCGGATCCGGATAAACGTCCGCTATAACCGGTATCTCCCTGCCTATGACAGGCAGCTCAACTTTCGCGCCGATCAGGCGCTTATATCTCACGTCGTCCGGATGCACCGCCACAGCGACGTCGCCAAACATGGTTTCCGGCCTGGAGGTCGCAACCACTATATCTCCGCCTCCGACGCCGAGATATCGAAAATACCAATATTTTCCATTTACGTCCTCGTGCTCGACCTCTACATCCGAAAGCGACGTCATACAGCCCGGGCACCAGTTGATGATACGGTTGCCGCGGTAAATATATCCCTTTTTATAGAGCCTTACGAAAAATTCTTTAACAGCCCGGCTGCAGCCTTCGTCCATGGTGAAGCGTTCCCGCCGCCAGTCGCAGGAATTCCCAAGCTTTCGCATTTGTTCGGCGATTTTCCCGCCGTACAGCCCTTTCCACTCCCACGCCCGCTTTAAAAATTCTTCCCGGCCCAGATCTTCCTTGCTCTTGCCTTCCTTTTCCCTGATCTCGCCGGCGACTTTCAGCTCGGTGGCTATGCTGGCGTGGTCGGTTCCGGGAAGCCATAAAACCGCGCGGCCCTGCATACGCCTCCACCTTGCCAGCACGTCCTGCAGGGTCTGGTCCAACGCGTGCCCCATGTGAAGCCGGCCCGTGATGTTGGGCGGCGGCATCACGATGGTAAAAGACCTTTTCCGTTCGTCGGTCTCGGCGTGAAAGCTCCCGCTTTCCTCCCATGTTCTGTAAATGCGGTCCTCAAAATCCCCGGGCTTGTATGTTTTGGCCAATTCTCCGCTCATGCTTCCGTATCCCCTCCAGCGCGGCGCGGTTCCGGCTTCGCCCGTGAGCCGCCGGACTCTTCAATGCGCCCCATGACGATGCGGACGGCGTTGAACCTGCCGGTGTCGCGCTTGCCGAACCCATATCCCGCGCCCAGCACGCTGATCTCCGGCATACGCCCGCATTTCGCGCGAAGTCCTTTCAATATGCCTATCCCCGTCGGCGTTACCATTTCGGTATCCACGTCCTCCGTAATGATGCGGATGCCGCTGCCTTTGAGCATCTCAATGACGGCCGGCGCGGGCACGGGAATAAGGCCGTGACGGCAGCCGATGAAGCCGGAACCGTCATGCACGGGGGAGCAGTGTATCTCGTCAACGCCTAACATATCCACGCAGATCGCTGTTCCCACGATATCGACGATGGAATCCACCGCTCCCACTTCATGGAAGATCACCTGTTCCGGCGGCAAATCGTGGACGGCGGCTTCCGCTTCGGCGATCACCGCGAATATGGCGGAAGCCATGCGCTTGACCTTATCCGAAAGCCCGCTGCTTTCGATCATGGCCCGAATGGAGCTGTAACTGCCGTGATCGTGCCCGGTTTCTCCGTGAACATCTTCGCGATTTTTCGCGCGCTTTTCTTCGCGGATGCCGTCCCCGATCACCACATCAAGATCAACGCCGGTGACGCCGTTTTTTTGCCGCTTCCGTGCCACGAGGCTGTAGCCCGTCACTTCCAGCTTCCCAAGCTCCGCCCTCAGCCGCTCAATATCCGCTCCCAGATGCAGCAAAGCGCCCAGCGTCATATCCCCGCTGATCCCCGAAGAACAATCGAAATACAGTATTTTTTTCATCATCTTCTGTCCGCCTCTGCTATTATCTGTAATTACCGCTGCTGTCTACGCCTATCTTTGAACAGCGGGCATATCGCTCCCGGAGCTTTGCCCGACAGCCATCCTGCTTATCATTGAGGCCAGATATCCCGCGCCGAAACCATTATCTATGTTCATGACGCAGACGCCGAGCGAACAGCTGTTCAGCATGGCGAGGAGGGCCGTCAGGCCGCCCATGCTTGCGCCGTAACCCACGCTCGTCGGAACCGCGATGACGGGGCTGTCCACCAGACCGCCTATCACGCTGGCAAGCGCCACTTCCATGCCCGCCACGGCTATGACGACATCGGCGTCGCGGATGCGTTCCGCCTGATCCAGCAGGCGATGTATGCCCGCGACGCCGATGTCGAATATCCGGTCGGCCGCGCTGCCGTAAAATTCGGCCGCGGCCGCCGCTTCTTCCGCAACCGGTATATCAGCGGTGCCGGCGGAGGCCACCGCGACCCTTCCTCCCGCCAGCCGTTTTTCCCGGCTCACCGTGATCATGCGCGCCGTCTCGTTATACGCGGCGTCGGGAACTCTCGCGCGGACGGCTTCGAACGCGGCGCGATCCGCTCTCGTTCCCGCCACATTTCCTCCGGACGCGGACAAGCGCTCGAAAATCAGGCCCGTCTGTTCGGGAGTTTTCCCCTGGCAGAACACCACTTCCGCGCTGCCCGTGCGAACGCCGCGGTGATGGTCGAGGCGTGCGAAGCCCATATCCTCGTAAGGCAGGTTTCTCAGCGTTTCCGCCGCTTCATCCGGCGTTTTCCGGCCATCCGCCACTTCCTTCAAGATTCTCTGCAAATACGTCCTGTCCAAACACTATCCTCTCCGACAACAATATTCCGCCGGGGCAATACCTAAAATTTAAGGCGGTCTCCGAGGATCCTTTCCGCCGCTTTTATAACATGAACCACAAGGACGCTGGGCGTAACAGCCCCCGCGCCGCCCGGCACGGGCGTGATGGCCGCCGCCAGCGGTTCCGCCTCGCTGAACTTCACATCACCACAGAGCTTCCCGTCTTTCCCCGCGTGGATACCAACGTCGAGAATCACCTGCCCTTCGCTGAAATATTCTCTCCCGAAGCTTTCGGCCCTGCCTGCCGCCACCACGACTATGTCGGCCGATCTCGTGATCTCGGCCAGATTTTCCGTCTTTGAATGGCAAATCGTCACGGTGGCGTCGCGCCGCGTGAGCATCATCGCCACGGGCCTTCCGACCACGAGGCTGCGCCCGACGACCGCGACACGTTTCCCCGGTATCGAAATCCCGTAATGGTCGAGGATCTCTATACAAGCACGCGCCGTACACGGCGAAAAACCGTTTCCCGTTCCCATGAAAACGCCCGCCATTGAAGCGTCCGTTATCCCGTCTACATCCTTTTCGGGCGTCAGTTTCGCCCGCGCCGTCCGGTCGTTCACGTGATAAGGCAAGGGCCGGAGCAGCAAAACGCCGTGTATCCGGCTGTCCCGGCAGGCCTCTGAAACGGCTCCGAACACCGCGTCCTCCCCGGCGTCTCCCGGAAGCGCATAATTCCGCGCCGCCACGCCCATGCTTTCGCAGCGTTTCGCGGCGCCTCGCTCATAGGCGAGGTCGTCGGGCTTGTTTCCCACGCGGATTATGGCAAGGGCCGGAGTCACGCCGTTTTCCTTCAGGTTCTCCAAGCTGCTTTTCACTTTCCCGGCCAGCTTATCCGCCACGGGCTTTCCTTTTAGTAACAGCGCCATTTTATGCCTTTCATAAAGAGCTTTATCAGGGCGGAAATCGCCGCGGCCATCCCTGTCAACGCCCGCCTTGAAGCAGCGATCTGTTTTTCAGCTTCCGCTGAGCCGGTCTTTCACGCTCCGATAAACGCGTTCGGCCAGCGGCTCGTATTCGGCCAGCAGCGCTTCCGCTTCTGCGTTTAACTTTTCGGCGCAAACGCGATCCGCCATCGCGCCCGTATTTATAAAAATATTCAGAGCGGCGCCTCTCAGCGCCGACA
>JAITPU010000037.1 GCA_031289235.1 Eubacteriales Family XIII. Incertae Sedis bacterium | reverse complement strand
GAACAATTTCGTTTGCTTTTCATACTGCACTCGCGCCGCCTTCGCAACGCTGCCGCCGCGCCTTGCCACGCTTTTATGCTCCGGCAGTGCGCGGTCAATCGCAAGTTTCGGGTCGGACGTTTCATCTATACGTTCGTTTCCCACCTGCGCGAGCCACAGTTTGAGAGGCTCGGCTTTTGGCGACGGAACAGATTGTATCAGCCTTAGCAGTTGTTCCGTATCGGCTCTAAACGAGCGGCCTTTTCATCACCGTTTGCAGATGATACCAAACAGCCCGTTTACAAACACGTAAAGCGGGGGGTTCGTATATTAAATGTTTTGGTGGAGGTGGCGGGAATCGAACCCGCGTCCGAAAGCGTTTTCACGGGATTTTCTCCGAGCGCAGCCGGTAGTTATTTCTTCGCTTCATCACGCGGTCCGCCGGCAATCCGCGGAATCAGCTATCCCGTAATTCCCTCGCGCTACCGGGAACTCACGCGAAGTTTTCCTGTATGTCGACGCCGGATTCCTGACCTACAGGTGAATCAGGAGCGGCGACGCGCGCAGAACTAAGCTGCTAACGCGTAATTGTTGTCAGTTTTTCCGTTTATCTTTAACGCGCCGTTTTTAACGTAGACCTGGCAACTACGGCTCGCTTATCCGGTTTCCACACCCCCGTCGAAACCTTTACACCCCCATTTGAGCCGGCGATTGAATCACCGGCTGTATTTCTTGACGCTCTGCTGTATCTTGCGGTCGGCGTCGCGCTTAGCCATGTCCTCCCGCTTGTCATAAAGCTTCTTGCCTCGGGCCACGGCGATCTCCATCTTCGCGAACCCCTTTTCGTTGATGTACACGTTCAGCGGAATGACTGTCAGCCCTTTCTGTGTCGTATAGCCTGTTAATTTCCGGATTTCCTGCCGGTGCAGCAACAGTTTTCGCGGACGGAGAGAATCGGCGTTGAACCGGTTTCCCTGCGCGTAAGGGCTGATGTGCATTCCGTAAACGATTACTTCCCCCGCCTCTATTTTGGCGTAACTTTCCTTCAAGTTGACTTTTCCCTGACGCAAAGATTTGATTTCCGTTCCGGTAAGCACGATTCCCGTTTCATAAACGTACTCTATGAAATAGTCGTGCCTCGCTTTTTTGTTGTTTGCGACCAATCGCCTCTGTTTCATGGCTTATCCCCGGAAACAGCGCGGAAATCCCCCGCCTCCGGTCCTTATCGGTTTCCTTATAATAGCAAAACCCGAAGGTTTTGACCGTTTTTTCGGCGGCTTCCTGTTCCTTTATTTCAGAAATCCAAATTTGTTGAATGGGAAAACGCGGAAAAACGCCTTGCCGATGATATCTTTAGTTTCTACGAAGCCTACCTGCTCATCCCGGCTGTCCATGCTGTTTTGACGATTATCGCCCATCACAAATATCTTTTCCTCCGGGACGGTGACTTCCTCCATCTCTCCCGCGGTATGGTTATTCAAAGTATATTCTTCTTCCAACGCTTCGCCGTTCCTTATCACAACGCCGTCCCGAATAGATATGATGTCGCCCTGCATCCCGATTACTCTCTTGATAAGCAGTTTCTCCCCGCCGTTGTTTGTTTCCATCGACGTATGGAATACCACTATGTCTCCGCGCCGCAGCTCTCCAAACCTGTATTGCTGTTTGCTTAAAAATATATAGTTGTTTTCATAGAGCGTAGGCTCCATGGAATGTTCTTTTACGATCGTAGGCTTGATGAACTGCATGACTATTACAGCGACCACGACCGCGATCAGTATGTCTCTGATCCATTCCTTCATATTAAACACTCCTCGCACGGACCCGCGCTTAAATGTGCTCGTTTAAGGCTCGCTTCCAATCCGCGCCGAACAGGGCGCAGCATACGGTTTCAAACATTCGGGGAAAGGGCGCGCTTATTTTCATTCCTACGAGATACGCCAGCGCGCCTGTCCCTCGCGCGAAGTAAACCCTACGTGCGTGCAGCAACTGCGTGGTCAGGCCGAATCGTTTTTCGACTCTTCTGTTCAAGGCGGGGCTGCCGTATTTAGAGTCCCCGATGACCGGATGACCGGCATGGGCCAAATGCGCCCTTATCTGATGCGTCCTGCCTGTAATCAATTCCACTTCCGCAAGCGTAAAATCCGCGGTGCGCAGCACCGGCCGCGCCGACGTCTCCATCAGCTTTCCGCCGCCTTCCGGTTCAAGGACCGTGATTTTATTGCACACCGCGTCCTTTTCCATCCGGTTCCTGAGACGGCGCTCTTTTTCCATGCGGCCGCCTACGACCGTAAGATAATATTTCCGCACGCAATCCCGCTCGCGCGCCATACGGTTCAATTCTTGCAGCGTTCTAAGGTTTTTCCCGAAAATAACGATTCCCGTAGTGTTGCGGTCGAGCCGGTTCACAGGAGACGGTACGAAAGTTTTCTCCCGCTCCGCTCTGTATTTCCCACTCTCCGTCAGGTAAGAGATCACTTGATTTGCCAGCGTATTCTTTTTTTCGCTCTCGCCGCCATGAGTCAGAAGGCCTGAAGGCTTCTCAACGGCGAGGATGTTTTCATCTTCAAACGCGACGGAGAAACTCCGCTTCGCTTTCACGGCCGGTTTTTGTCTGAGGAAGGTTTCGATATCGCCGTCACGTGTATAAACGGAAACCTCGTCGCCGGCTGAAAGCATAAAGGCCGCAGAAACGTTCTTTCCGTTCACTTTGACGTTTTTCCGTATTGCTTTATATATGAACGACAGCGGCGCGGCGCGCAGATATTTTCTCAGAAAGCGATCCAGCCTTTGATCGGCTTCATTTTCGTTGATAAGCAGTTTCATCATTGTTAAATTTTTAACTATTGCTCCGCGAAGTTGACGGGAGCCGTGTATTTCGGCGCGTTCAAAACTTGCGAACCGCATTCTCTCCGGTCTCGCCGGAACTCTGCCGCCCCTGAAAAAGGGAGGTACGCCTATCCTTGTTATTATACAGCATCGCCGCCGTGAAATACAGCGTGTAAACAAAATTTAATAAAATACCTCCGCTTTTCCGTTTGTCTTCCGCGCTGTATTATGTTAAAGTTATATTATTGCGTCGTCGGCTAAACATTGGAATTGTGACGGCCTTTTTTCCGTCAGGCTGTGTTGGCAGGTTCCGCTGATACTGAGCATATCAACGCGCGGCGCTGCCGCGCTTCTCCGCTCACTGCGTTCGCTTCGCTGTCCGTTTTGCCGGAGTAATAACGGCCGCGCTGATAATATTCCGGGAAAGAACTGTCGCCAAATGCAGAAGTTAAAAGACATAATTTACAATACAAGCGATATAATCGTCGTCCTGATCATCGTGGCCGCCGCCGCCCTCCTTATATGGTCGCGCATAGGCGTGATCATGGGCTATCCTTCCGGTTCCCAATCCGGCCCTTCGCAGGAGAACCCGCCGTTTCTGTCCGGCGAAAGCGAAACCACGGGCGACGCCATTAACCCCGAAGGCGCGGATGAAAACACGGCGGACGGTGCGGACAGCGAAACGGACGCCGCTCAGACCGGAGACAGTACTTCCGGCGCGCTTGCGCCTCCTCCCGTTTCAGGCGAAGTGACGAATTTTTCACTTTATATCGCATACGGCGAAACCGGAGAACAAATCGCGAACAAGCTTTTAGCAGCCGGCCTGATTAAAACGAAGGAAGAATTTTACGACGCTATCGCCGCCGTGAACGCCGCCACAAGGCTGCAGGCCGGCACTTTCATCATTCCCTCAAACGTGACCGTTGAAGAGATCGTCGATACGCTCACTAAATAAAAATACCACTCCGGCAGTTCAACGCGCTTTGCCGTGTTGAACCGCCAAATAATATAATCAATCGCCGGAAACAGAGGACCGGTCGCAAACACACCGGGAAGGGAGCGAAAAATGACACTTGTGACAACAACCGAAATGTTCAAAAAAGCTTATGAAGGCGGTTACGCCATAGGCGCCTTCAACGTCAACAACATGGAGATCGTTCAGGGCATCACCGAAGCGGCGAGAGAAGAAAAGGCGCCCCTGATCCTCCAGGTGTCCGCGGGCGCCAGAAAATACGCAAAGCACGTATATCTGGTGAAATTGGTGGAAGCGGCGCTTGAGGACACCGGCCTTCCTATCGCGCTGCACTTGGATCACGGCGCGGATTTTGAAGTCTGCAAATCGTGCATCGACGGCGGTTTTTCTTCCGTCATGATCGACGGTTCTCATTTCCCATATGAGGAAAATATATCGCTGACAAAAAAAGTCGTGGAATACGCTCACGGCAAGGGATGCGTGGTGGAGGGCGAGCTGGGACAGCTTGCCGGCGTTGAAGACGACGTGAACGTTGAACAGCACAGCTATACAGATCCGGGACAGGTTCAGGATTTCGTCGAACAGACCGGCGTGGATTCGCTCGCGATAGCCATAGGGACCTCTCACGGCGCGTATAAATTCAAACCCGGACAGAAGCCGCAGCTGCGCTTCGATATTCTGGACGACGTCGCGAAGCGCCTTCCGGGATTTCCGATCGTGCTGCACGGCTCATCGTCGGTAATCCCCGAATTCGTCGAAAAAGTAAATAAATACGGCGGCGACATGCCCAACGCTGTCGGCATCCCCGAGGACATGCTGCGTCAGGCTGCCCGCGGCGCGGTATGCAAGATAAATATCGACTCGGATCTGCGCCTCGCCATGACCGCTGCGGTACGCGAACATTTCGCCCTTCATCCGGCGGACTTCGATCCGCGCCAGTATCTGACGCCCGCCCGCGACGCCATCAGGGAGATGGTTAAACGGAAGATCGTAAATGTGCTCGGATGCGCGAATAAGGCATAGCGCGCGAATTTGCCCGAAACTCAATTCAGGCCTATGCTCCATGGCAATTTTTTCCGCCGCTCAGAGCATGGGCCTCAGCGACGGACGACGATGACGCTAGCCTCGCTCCCGTCTTATGCGTTGTTCTTATACGCTTTCGCTGCCCTTCTGCAGCGCGATAGTTCCTGTGCGGGCGATTTCTAAAATCTGGTATTTTGAGAGCAGGTCTATGAGCAGCTCGATTTTTTCAGGGCGGTCGCTTTGTTCCAGCATGAGGGTCGTGTGAGAAATATCGACAATCTCGCAGTCCATAATTTTAGCTATATCTATGATTTCACCCCGCTGCGCTTCCGAAAGCTTCACCTTCACGAGCACCAGTTCCCGCCGCATCGCATCGTCGTTTTTCAGCTTGCGGACCTTGCGCACGTCGATCAGCTTGTTTAGCTGCTGTACGACCTGCTCCGCTATATAATCGTCGCCTTCCACAACGATGGTGACGCGTGAAACATGTATATCGTCGGTGGGTCCTACCGCCAGACTGTCGATATTGAACCCTCTGCGCGCGAAAAGACCCGATATCCGCGAAAGCACGCCGGCTTTGTTTTCTACCAGCACCGCGATCGTATGTTTCATAATTCGTTCCTTTCAGTGTTACTGTTCATAAGACAGGCGTTGACAGAGCCGGAAGCCGGACTCAGACCTCCGAGATCCAGCCGAATTTATCCTCGATTTCGCCTGTCTGAACACCGGAAATCACGTCGTAAAGCTTTTGGGACAGTTCTCCTATCCTCCCGCCGTTGACGATTATCTTCCTGTCCTTCCACATCAACTCCCCGACGGGAGAAATAACGGCCGCGGTACCTGTGGCGAAGACCTCCGAAAGGCGGCCTTCATCCGAGGCCCTGTAAATATCACCGATGGCGATCCGTTCCTCGCGCACGGGAAGCCCCC
Organism: Eubacteriales Family XIII. Incertae Sedis bacterium; assembly: GCA_031289235.1. GTDB lineage: Bacteria > Bacillota > Clostridia > Peptostreptococcales > Anaerovoracaceae > JAITPU01. The sequence continues at coordinate 1,791 of JAITPU010000037.1, read as the reverse complement.
AGTCTTCCAGCAAGCGGAGGACTGAATCTCTCGTTATACCCGGAAGGATGGTTCCGCTCAGCGGCGCGGTTATCACTTCTCCGCCTATGATGAAAAAAGCGTTTGAGGTTCCGATTTCTTCCACATATTTGCGCTCCGCCCCGTCCAGCCACAGCACCTGAGTATAGCCTATTTTATGGGCTTCTTCCTGCGATTTCAGGCTCGCCGCGTAATTTCCCCCGATCTTCACCGTGCCCGTGCCTCCCATGGAGGCGCGCACATACCTGTCCTCCACAAATATTTTCGTGGGCGCGAGACCCTCTTTGTAATAAGGGCCTACGGGCGAAAGAATTATAACGAAAAGATATTGTTTCGCGGACCGCACTCCGAGAAACGGTTCCGACGCGAAAACATACGGACGGATATACAGAGACGTGTTTTTTTTCGCGGGCAGCCAATCCACATCCACCCGCACCAGAGCCTTGACCGCTTCCACAAACAGCTCCGGATCTATCCGCGGAATGCAGATCCTGTCGTTGCTTTCGTTGATACGCGCGGCGTTCCGGTCCGGCCTGAAAAGCTGTACCCGGCCGTTTTTCGCCTTATATGTTTTCAGGCCCTCGAACACTTCCTGCGCGTAATGCAGCACGGCGGCGGCGGGATCCAAGGAAATCGGCCCGTAAGGCGTGATCCGGCCGTCATGCCATCCCCGGCCCGCGTCATAATCCATCAGGAACATGTGATCCGTGAAAACAGTCCCGAATTCCAGTTTGTCCGGATCGGGCTTCGCCTTCGGGGCGGCCGTCCTTGTTATCGGAAAATTATACCTGCTCATTATTTACGTTCTCCTTTTCAGGTCCGGATTTATTAGAACCGGTGTTCTTCTATCAGCTTGGCCCGGATTTCCCATAATTCTCTGGACAGATCCACATAATACGCCGCCGGATTTTCAAAGCGCAGAAGCTCTTCCCACAGGGTTTCGACCTGTTGGCGGCAATAAGCCTGTATCTGGTTGATATCCGGCCGCTCATATACGCATTTGCCTTTCTCGAAAATCTTCACGCGCAGGTTCCGCGCGTAGAAATCGAAAAGCTTCTTGCGTTTCCACGTGATTTCCGGATCGAATATTTCATAGCCGTTCCCTTCGGGAGCGCTTTCATGGTCCAGCGTAATCACATCCGCCACAGCCTTGTCCGTAGCCCTGTCGTAAAGCCTGTACACCGTTTTAAAACCCGGTGTTGTTATCTTTTCAACGTTTTCACTGATCTTCATCTTGGGAATTATCTTCCCGTCCGACTCTATTCCGGCCAATTTGTAGACGCCGCCGAACACGGGTTCCGAACGCGACGTGATCAGTCTCTCCCCCACTCCGAACGAATCAATCCGCGCGCCCTGAAGTATGACGTCCCTTATTATATATTCGTCGAGAGAATTGGACACGACTATGCCGCATTCCCGCAGCCCTGCGGCGTCCAACATTTCTCTCGCTTTTTTTGTCAGATAGGTGACATCGCCGCTGTCGATGCGGATCCCCATTTTTCGCGGCTTGGTTTCCTTGAAAACGCGTATCGCGTTGGGTATTCCCGATTTAACCGCATTGTAAGTGTCAACCAGCAATACGCAATTTTCCGGATAGATCTCCGCATAGCGCCTGAACGCCTCGTATTCGCCGGGGAACACCTGCACCCAACTGTGGGCCATGGTGCCCAGCGCCGCGACGCCGTAATCCCGCTCGCTGATCGTACACGCCGTTCCGACGCAGCCGCCTATAAAAGCGGCCCGCGCCCCGTAAACCGCGGCGGAAGCGCCATG
>JAITPU010000018.1 GCA_031289235.1 Eubacteriales Family XIII. Incertae Sedis bacterium | reverse complement strand
CCGCTTACTATGAGAGGCCGCGCCAGCGCGGCCTCCGCGTCCATCACGTCGGCGTAAACCCGTTCGACGGCTTCTCTTCCGGCGTCGCCGTAGCCGTAACCGGTGTTCCAGGCGAAATGTCCTGAGTTTACGCGGTTTTTCTGAAACGCGTCCAGCACTTTATACTGATTGAAGGCCATCACGTCGTCCAGCTTGCCGAACAGGCCTTCGATTTCACGCTCAGCCTCCTCTATCAGATCAATAACGCGTTTATCTATATTGAATTTGGACATCAATAAGCCGTTCGTATTGATATTTGATCGCATCTTTCGCTCCCTCGCCCGCCGATCATGTCCCTGCGCAAGATTATTTACAATAACAATATTATGAAAACTACAGCAAATAGAGAATAAGCTTCCGCCGTTATTTGCCGTCAAGCTCGTCGAATTCAGTTTCCCACTCCATCCCTTTCACCAGATCGCGTTTCACGTTTTGACCGTGCGCCGCATAAAGCTGGGTGGTAGTCACATTCTCGTGATCTAAAAGCGCCTGCACGTCGAATATGGAATTACCTCTGCCGATCAGCGATGTAGCCGCGGTGGCCCTGAGCTTATGGGGGCTGTAGCCCGCGTTCCGGGAAGTTTCCATCGCGATGCTCGTGTATTTTTTCACCAGGCTGCGGATCTGCCTTTCCGTCATGCGCCTTCCTCGTAATGAAAGAAAGAGCGCGTCCCGTTCCCCCTCCTCCAAATTTTCGTCCTTGGCGCGCTCATCCTCAATATATTCTCTGAACACCTTTACCACCGAGTTGTTGAGCGGCATGACGGATTCCTTGCCGCGTTTGCGGTAGATCTTGAATTCGCCCCTGCTCAGATTAAAGGACGACAGGTTCAGCTGCTGCAGCTCGGAAAGTCTCAGGCCGTAAGTCAGGAAGAATATGAGAATAGCTTTGTCCCGGCGCTTCGTCTTTTCCCAGAATTCCCGCTCCTTTTTCGTGAGAGAGAAGCCGCCGGATACGGCGTCCAGCATACGCATCACTTCATCGTCCCGCAGCGCCTTGATCTCCCGCTCTCCGGGTTTTGGAAGCCGTATGGGATCAAAACCGTTTGTGATGTCTTTTGAGACCAATTCATCTCTGTATAAATATTTAAACAGCACGGATACGGAAGAACGCTTCCGCGCCAGGGATTTATTGTCGTTTTCGAAGATCACGACATTCCCCTTTTCCGTTTTGACCTTGTAACGCCTGCAGTAATCAATAAAAAGGTTTACGTCCCGCGCATTTATTTTGCCGAATTCCGCCTCCGTGACGTTCTTTATTTCCTTTGCCGCCGTCAAATCCGTTTCACCGGCGAGATAGGCGCAGAAAAAACGGATGTCCTGCAGGTAAGCGAGACGCGTCATCGGCAGCACGTTCCCCTTCAGATACATGAAGAATCCCCTCATGAAACGCGGCAGGATCTCCTGTATATCTTCGCTCTTTTCGATGATTTCGTTTTCCTTAAGTACGATGTTGTCAGGTTTGCCGCTTTTATTATGAATATGAAATTTTTTCTCCATGTTCGCTCTCCATATTCGTTATATTTTCCCCATCGCCTTCGCGCAAAAATCCGCGATATCGTCCAGCGCGTCTTTTTCCCCGCCGTATGACGAAATATTGAACCAGTTTATGTTCGGATAACGCCTGAACCAGGTAAGCTGGCGCTTCGCGTAACGGCGGGAGTTCTGTTTTATCAGATAAACGGCGCGCTCCAAATTATGACTGCCGGTCAGATAGTTGAAAATCTCTTTATAACCGATGCCCTTCATGGAAATATTTTCCATAGAAAGCCCTCCGCGAACCAGTTCTTCAACCTCGCGCACGAGTCCCGCCTCCAACAGACGGTCGACGCGGGCGTTTATGCGGGCGTACAGTTCTTCCCGTTCGCGCGTGAGGCCGATGATCAGAGGAGAGTAGCCGGGATACGGTGTGAAGGCCTCGTCAAATGAGTTTAGGCCCGTTTTGCCACCGCTGTGCTCCAGAGCTTCCAGCGCCCGGACGACCTTCTTCACGTTGTTGGGATGTATGCGCCGCGCCGCCGCGGGATCCAAACTCTTTAAACGTTCATGCAGAACGCCGCCGCCTTTCTTTTCCGCTTCATCCCACAGCGCGGCCCGCGTCGCCTCCTGTTTAGGCAGCGCGCAAAAATCCATGTCATAAAGTATCGAATTTACATAAAGCCCCGCGCCTCCGGCCACGATCGGCAGTCCTCCGCGCGAGTATATGCCTGCGATCGCTTCGCGCGCCAGCTTCTGATAAACGGCGACAGAGAAGTCTTCGCGGGGATCGACGCAGCCGACGAGGTGATGCGTGGCCTCGGCCAGTTCCCGCGCGGAAGGTTTGGCGCTGCCGATATCGAACCCCCTGTATATCTGCATGGAATCGGCGGAAACTATTTCGCCGCCGTATATTTTCGCGAGCGATATCGCGCATCTCGTCTTACCCGAAGCGGTAGGCCCCGCAACGACGATCATGTTGATCACGGAATTCACACTCCCACACCCTTAAGAAGAGCGAGTTTATACCCGTTTAAACATCTTCTCAATATCATGTTTCCGCATCCTCACGAATACCGGCCTGCCGTGAGGGCAGGAATAAGGATTGTCGCATCGGGAGAGTTCTTTGAGAAGATTTTCAATTTCCTCCGGTTTCAGCCGGTCTCCCGCTTTAACCGCCTTCTTGCAGGAATCCATGATTATGCGTTCCGTCATGCGCGCATTTTCTGCGCTTGTTTCGCCGGAAAGACTGCCGAGGACGGAATCCAGAAAATCCCGCGCCTCCGAAATCTGGATAAAGGCGGGGATCGCTTTTACTACGCAGGAGCGCGGCCCGAATTCCTCTATAGAAAAACCCATCGCGGAAACCATATCCATCAAGCCGGCCGCGTCGTTTTTTACCGCGTGAGGCAGTTCGATTACAAATGGCGTCATCAGCTGCTGGATGAGCTTTTCGCTGCTGCGGTGCTGTTTCGTCAGCCGTTCGTAAAACACCCGCTCGTGCGCGGCGTGCTGATCGATGAGATAAAAGCTGTCCTCGTCCACGCCTGTCAGGAAGGTCGCGAACACGGCGCCGGTCACGCATATATTTTCTATCGCGAACGGCCTTTTGCTCCACCCGGTGCTCTCCCGCGAATCCTCTTCTTCCATGATCAGATCGCCTGTTTCTTTCCCCTCTTCCTCTTTGCGTTTAGCGGAAAAAAACTCTTTTACGCTAATCTGGCCGGCTCTAAGCTCCGCGCCGGGGCTGTTCACATCCGTGATTCTGATTGCCCCGAGATCGGCGGCGGGCGCCGGAAATTTCGGGCTTGAGCCCGTATCCGCGCCGTTTGCCGCGGCCTCGTCTTCCTCCGCCCCCGCGCCGGATTTAATAAGCCCGTCAGCTTTAATCACGGGAATAGCGCCTTTGGTCCGCAAAATTTTCCGCGCGGCGCCGCTCACGAAATCGAAGACGGCCGCCTCGTTTTCAAAACGCACCTCGTTTTTAGCCGGATGGATGTTCACGTCTATGCTCGCCGGCGGCAGGTCGAGGAAGAGCAGCGCGGCGGGATACCTGCCTTCGAAGAGCATTTCTTTATACGCGGCGGCGATGGATCTTTCCAGCAATTTACTGTCGACCACCCTGCCGTTGATGAAAAACATTTGCCTTTTCCTGCTCGTTCCGCTCCTGTCCGGCTGGGATATCAGCCCTTGCAGCCGCATGTCGATCTCACACGCCTCATCCAGCGGAAGCAGCCCCTCCGCCATGTCCCTGCCGTAAACGGTCAGCAGATTAGCCATGACGTCGCCTTTTCCGGGCGTGGAAAACAGGATGTTTCCATTGTTGATCAGGCGGATGCGCACCTCGGGCCACGCGAGAGCCAGTTTTGACACCATATCAATGATCAGCGAACTTTCCGTCCGGTCAGGTTTCATGAATTTGAGGCGCGCGGGCGTGTTATAAAACAGATCGCGCACGATTACCGTAGTGCCGTCTGACGCGCCGATATCTTTTTTTTCTATGATCCGTCCGCCTTCGGCGCACAACATCGCGCCGGCTTTCTCCGCCCGCGGCTTAGTGATCAGTTCCAACCGGGAAACCGCCGCGATGCTCGTCAGAGCTTCTCCGCGGAAACCCATGGTCGTGATGTTGCTCAGATCCGAAACAGACGCGATTTTGCTGGTGGCGTGGCGTTTGAACGCGATTTCCAGTTGATCTCCCGCGATGCCGGAGCCGTTGTCCGTGACGCGGATATAAGATTTCCCGCCGTTTTTGATCTCGGCGACTATAGCGGAAGCTCCGGCGTCAAAGCTGTTTTCCATGAGTTCTTTCACCACGGAAAGCGGCCTGTTCACCACTTCGCCCGCGGCGATCTTTTCCGCGAGATAAGGCGGCAGTTCTATTATCCTCGCCGGCATATCGTTCATCGGGATCTCCTTTTTCGCATTTTATCGCTTCGCCGATCGTTACTATTTAGCCGCGCCTTGGAGCGTATATACTCGGCGTCCAATCCTGCCCCGGCGAAACATAACTTTGAACGCTGACCTTTTACGCATATTACACATACGCGTGTTATTCGCTCCGCCGATTAAACGCCGGGCGAAGCGATAAAGCTCTATTCTTTTTCGGCGGCTTTTTTCAGTTCTTCCAAAACGGAAAAAGCCTGCAAGGGCGTGATCTCCATGAGATTCAGCGCGCACAGTTTTTCTGTCACGGGGTTGGGCGCGAAGCCGAAGAGAGAAATCTGTTCTGCGCGCGGAGCCTCGGATCCTTCCGTTCCATTTGCTTTTCGGCGGGATGAACGGCCGCTCAGCTCCGTCCCGTCCTGCTTCTCTTCCAGCAGGCGCAGCTTCTCTTCCGCCGATTCCAAAAGGGAGGGCGGCGCGCCCGCGAGTTTCGCCACATGAATGCCGTAGCTCCGGCTCGCGCTGCCCTCCACGATTTTGTGCAGGAATACTACGTCGCCGTCCTTTTCGCTGACATCCACGTTCAAGTTTTTCAGGCCGTTCATATTTCCTTCCAACGCTGTCAATTCATGGTAATGGGTCGCGAACAGCGTCCGCGCGCGGTATTTCTCGTCGCACAGGCGCTCGACCACGGCCCAGGCGATTGAAAGCCCGTCCCAGGTGCTGGTTCCGCGCCCGATTTCATCCAGAATTAGCAGGCTCTTTTTCGTCGCCGTGTTCAAAATATACGCGAGTTCGCTCATCTCCACATAAAACGTACTTTGACCCTCGGTCAGATTGTCTGAGGCTCCGATGCGCGTGTATATCCGGTCCACCACTCCGATGTGAGCCGTTTCCGCGGGAACGAAACAACCCGCCTGAGCCATGAGGACGATCAGGGCAGTTTGGCGCATATAGGTGGATTTCCCGGCCATATTCGGCCCTGTGATTAGCAGCAGGCTGCTTTTGCCGCCGTCCATCCAGGTATCGTTTGAAACGAAAACACCGTCCGCGACGCTCCGCTCTATCACAGGATGTCGTCCCCTTTCGATGCGTATCCCGCCGCCGTCGTCAATCCGCGGCTTGACGTAGTTCAATTTGGACGCCGTCTCCGCAAATGACGCCAGCACGTCCAGCGCGGCGACAGCGGCGCTGGTTTCCTGTATTGGGAAAATATGTTCGGAAAGTTTGTTCCTAACGTCGGTAAACAATTCGTATTCCAGCTGATTTATCTTTGCCTCAGCGTTCAGAACCAAGCTTTCCTTTTCTTTCAGTTCCGGGGTGACGAAGCGCTCGCAATTGGCCAGCGTCTGCCGGCGTATATATCCGGAAGGAACCCGGTCGAAATATGACTTGGTCACCTCAATGTAGTAGCTGAAAATTTTGTTAAATCCCACTTTCAGGTTTTTTATGCCCGTGCGCTCGCGTTCTTTCCCTTCGAGCGAGGCGATCCATTGCTGCCCATCCCGGATGGAATGCTTAAGTCCGTCCAATTCCTCAGAATAGCCCTCGCGGATCAGTCCTCCCTCTTTCAGGATGAACGGCGGTTCCTCGCGTATGGCGGCGGAGATCAGTTCCTCGGCGCCGGACAGATCCGCTATAGACGCGCTAAGTTCTCCGAGGAGGCCGCCGCCGCGCGCGGAAAGCTCGCTTTTAAGTTCGGGCAGCGCCGCAAGTGAATTGCGCAGCGCGATTAGATCCTTGCCGTTGGCGTTGCCGCAGGAAATCCTTCCCGCCAGCCGTTCCAAGTCGTATATGCTTTTCAGATGTTCCCGCAGGTTATTGCGCAGCAGAATATCATCCGCGAGAATTTCCACCGCGTCCAAGCGGCGGTTGATCTCGCCGGCTTCGTTCAACGGTTCGCGAATCCACTGCCTCATCTTACGGCTTCCCATAGCCGTGCCTGTCCTGTCCAAGAGGCCGAGAAGCGAACCCTTCGTACCCTGCCCGCGCAGGGTTTCAGTCAGTTCCAGGTTGCGGATGGTCGCCCTGTCCAAAGCCATACGCGCATCAAGATCGTACAGGCGTATATGGCCGATATGACCCGGCGTCCGTTTCTGTGTGTCTAAAAGATAGGAAAGCAGGCCGGAAAGCGCCTTTAAAACTCCCGGCTTTTCCTCGATGCCGACGCCTTTCAGCGATTTGACCTGAAAATGACGCGCCACGGTTTTTTCGGCGTATTCTTCCGCGTAGCGGTCTTCCGGCAGCACGCTCACGTAGGAAACCGCCGTTTCGCGGATCTCTTCGGAAAGGTTCCCGGAAAGGAAGTTTATCAACACTTCGCTGGCGTTGACGCGCGCCAGTTCGTTGATGATCGCCCCTTCCCTTTCCCCGCCCGATATTTCGGCGGCGGAAAGCTCGCCTGTCGAAATGTCGCAGAAAGCGAGTCCCGCGCTTTTCTCGCTGTAAAACACCGAAGCCAGATAATTGTTTTCCTTTTCGGAAAGCATGGTCTGGCCCGTCAGTGTGCCGGGAGTCACTATTTGTGTGACTTCCCGCCTGACGATCCCTCTGGCCTGAGCCGGGTCTTCCGCCTGCTCGCAGACGGCGACCTTATAGCCGCGTTCCACGAGACGGGCGAGATAGCTGTCCACCGAATGATACGGAATCCCGCACATAGGCGCTTTTTCACCGGCGCCGCAGCTCTTTTTCGTCAGGGTGATCTCGAGTTCCCGGGAGGCTGTGACGGCGTCCTCGAAAAACATCTCATAAAAATCGCCGAGACGGAAAAACAGTACGCAGTCTTTATGGCGCTCTTTGATTTCCAGATACTGGCGCATCATGGGCGTCAACTCATGCTCTCGCGTCATAGCGGATTTCCCCGCTGCTCGTGAGCCAGCGCTACGGCGGAGCCGATCTCCGCGTCCGAAACTCCGTTCTCCCCACCGCTTTCCAGCAACAGGAAAAATTCAACGTTCCCCTTCGCGCCGCGCACCGCGGAATGGGCCAGCTTGCGCCCGCATAGACCGTTTTCGGCGGCGTAACCGACGACGGACGCGAGCGTTTCCCGATGAACCGCCGCGTCCCGCACTATGCCTTTATTTCCCACCTGGCGCCTTCCGGCTTCGAACTGAGGCTTCACTAAGCACAATATCTTCCCGCCGGCGGCGAGCAGCCGTTTCGCCACGGGAAACACCAATTTCAGCGAAATAAAAGAAACGTCTATAGTGACGAGATCAGCGCCGCAGGGAATCAGCGCCGTATCCAGATAGCGGACGTTCGTCCGCTCCAAGATCACCACGCGGGGGTCGTTTCGCAGCTTCCAGTCGAGCTGCCCGTAGCCCACATCCACGGCGAACACCCTTTCGGCGCCGTTTTGCAGCAAGCAATCGGTAAATCCTCCGGTTGACGCGCCGATATCCACAGCCGCGATTCCTTTCACGGAAATATCGAACTCTTTAAGCGCGCCCTCCAACTTCAATCCGCCGCGGCTCACGTAAGGACAGGAACTGCCGCGTATCTCTACGGAAACGTCCGCTTTCACCGGAGTCCCCGCTTTATCGGCGCGCAGGCCGTCTACAAATACCATCCCCGCCATGATCGCGGCCTTCGCTTTTTCCCGCGAAGGGAAAAAGTCTCTTTGAGCGAGCAGGACATCAAGTCGTTCTTTCAAAAAGCGCACACAGCCTTTCCGCTATGGATTCGGCGTCCATCCCGTATTGTTTCATCAGTGAATTAACGTTGCCCTGACCGATGAATTCATCGGGCCACGCGACAGTGGAAATTTTCGCGGACGCGAAGCCGTTCCGGTTCAAAAGCGCGACGACCGATTCGCCGAAGCCGCCCGCCGACACGTTGTCCTCGAGCGTGAGGATGTATTTCCCGGCCGCCGCCGCTTTAAGCAGCGCCTCCTCATCCAGCGGTTTTACAAATCTCGCGTTCACGAGGCCGCAGGACACGCCCCTCTTTTTCAAAATCCCGCGAACTTTTTCTCCGACGCCGAGCATTTTGCCGACGCCCCATATTTCAACGGCATCGCCGCTCAGAAGACGCTCGCTCACGCCGAGATTCAGCGGTGCGCGCTTCCTTTTACTTTTCACGCCCGGCGCGGAAGGCGCGTTCCCCCGCGGATAGCGTATGGCGCAGGGAGCGGAAAGGCGCAGGCTGAACTCCAGCATCTCTTCCAGCTCCCGCCCGTCCATGGGCGCCATGACCGTCATATTCGGCATATGTCTCAGATATGATATGTCAAATATTCCATGATGGGTTTCACCGTCGTGCCCGACGTTGCCGGCGCGGTCTATGCAAAAGACGACAGGCAGTTTTTGCAGGCAGATGTCGATGAGGATCTGATCGTAGGCGCGCTGAAGAAAGGTGGAGTAGATCGCGATAAAGGGCCTCAGCCCGTTTAGCGCGAGTCCCGCGGCAAAACTGACGGCGTGCGCTTCCGCGATGCCCACGTCGAACATGCGTTCCGGATGCCGCTCCGCGAATCCCGACAGTCCGGTAGCGTAGGGCATCGCCGCCGTTATCGCGACCACGCGCTTGTCCCGCGCCGCCATATCCGTCAGCCTGCCGCCGAATATATTCGAATAAGAACGGCCTTCCCCGCCGCATAGCTCGCGCCCTGTGGCAGGATCGAAAGGGCCGATTCCGTGAAATTTTTCAGGATTGATTTCAGCGTTGCGGTAGCCTTTGCCCTTTTTCGTCACCGCGTGGATCAGTACGGGACCGTCGATCTGCTTGGCCGCGGACAGCATATACGTCAGATCCCGGATATTATTGCCGTCCACAGGGCCGAAATACCGAAAACCCATATCGTCAAATATCCCGTCGGAAAGAGAGCTCAGGTCCTTCAAGGCTTTCCGGATGTGTTCCGCTCCGCTGTAAAGCCTGACGCCCACGAAAGGTATTTCGTGCAGCGCCCGTTTCAGATTTTTTTTCAGCCCCAGATACGTTTTCGACGCGCGCAGCCGGGAGAGATGCCGCGAGATGCTGCCCGTGTTTTCCGCGATCGACATCTCGTTGTCGTTTAAAACCACGATGAGGTTGGCTTTGCGGGCGCCCGCGTTGTTCAGGCCTTCGTAGGCAAGCCCGCCTGTCAGCGCACCGTCGCCGATGACCGCGACCACGGAATAGTCGCCTCCTTCTATGTCCCTGGCTTCCGCCATGCCCATGGCTACGGAGATGGATGTGCTGCCGTGTCCCGTATCGCAATGGTCGTGCGGGCTTTCCTCCCGTTTCGGGAAACCGCTGAGACCGCCGTCCCGCCGCAGCTTGTCGAAGCGCGAAGCCCGTCCCGTGAGAATTTTGTGGACATAGGTCTGATGTCCCACATCCCAGACGATCCTGTCTTTCGGAGTCTGGAAGACCTTGTGCAGCGCGATCGAAAGCTCAACGACCCCGAGGTTTGACGCCAAATGCCCTCCTGTTTTCGAAACGGAGGAAATCAAAAAATCTCTGATTTGGTAAGAAAGAAGTTCCAGCGCCCGCTCGTCCATATCCGCGAGATCAGCCGGAAAATCGTAATCTGACAATTTTTTTTTCATGCTCACCGCCACGCCGCCGCGCCGTCCCCGGCCGCAAGCGGCATAAAATCATCCCGCCGTCTATTTTGAGCGCTTCGCCAGGCTTCCGGCCACGCGCACGAAAAATTCAGCTTCTCCGTAATAAGGCTTTAAAAAATTTACGGCGTCGTCCGTCAGTTCTTTCAGACGCCGCCTGGATCTTTCCATGCCGTGAACGGCCGGGTAAGCGGCCTTGCGTTTGCTCATATCCGCACTTTTTTTGCCGATTTCATCCGCTTCTCCGCTCACGTCCAATATATCGTCGGCGACCTGAAAGGCCAGCCCCAAATTTTTGGCATAATTTTCTAAATTTGTAATCATATCCCTGTCGGCCTTTCCCATATAAGCGCCGGCTTTCACCGCGCCGACGATGAGCGCGGCGGTTTTGTTCAAATGGATATAATCTAAAAATTCGCCGGAAACGCTTTTGTTTTCCGATTCGATATCCGCTGTCTGCCCCGCCACCATGCCGCGGCAGCCGGCGCATTTTGAAATTTCATAAGCGGCCCGCGCCCTTTGCCACAGAGCCGCGGGGTCGTCAGAGCAGAGCAGGATGTCCCTGTTCATAATTTCAAAAGCGAGGCTGAGAAGCCCGTCGCCGGAAAGAATCGCGACAGCCTCCCCGAACACGGCGTGATTGGAAGGAAGGCCGCGGCGGAAGCCGTCGTCGTCCATTGCGGGGAGGTCGTCGTGGATAAGCGAGTATGTATGGATGTATTCAACCGCGCAGGCGTAAGGAAGGGCCTGCTTCAAGTCGCCTCCCGCGAACTCACAGGCGGCGAGCAGGAGAACCGGCCGAACCCGCTTACCTCCGCCTTTCAAGCTGTACGCCATTGATTCGCGGAGAACGGCGCTTTCAGGGTCGGCCTCCGGCAGAAAGTCGAAGATATGCTCGTCGATGAATTCTTTATACCTCGCATATTCATCAAAGCCCCGCATCATCCGGCCTCCTTCCGGCCTCAGGCGTTACAGCCGTCTTTCTTTGGATCAGGCGGCCCAATATCCCGTTTACGAATTTCCGGGAATCGTCGCCGCCGAATTTTTTCGCGAGATTTACCGCTTCATTAGCCGAAGCTGAATCCGGAATTCCGTCGATGTAAATGATCTCCCCGGCGGCGAGACGCAGGATGGAAAGATCCACCTTGGCCATGCGTCCGACGCTCCAGTTATCGCTGCATTCTTCGATTGCGGCGTCTATGCTTTCGAGATTGTCGCGTATAAGAGCGTACAGCGTGTCGAAATATTCCGTCTGCCCGCTTTCAGGCATATAAACGGCAACGTAGGCGTTTCTGGCCGTCTCGCTGTAATCTTTCTGGATGTCCATCTGAAACAGCATCTGCATGAGCCGTTCTCTGAGCTGTTTTCTGCTCACGCTCCTATCCTTCCCCGTCGGCGAGACGCACGCCGCGCACATGTATGTTGACGCTTTTTACCGCGGCGTCCGCTGTTTTTTCAAGCTCCGTTTTTATGTTCTTCTGCAGATTCCACGAGATCTCCGGTATTTTGATCCCGTATCTGACCACGACGCCGACGTCGACGGTCAGCCCCTCTTCGTCTTCGGAAATTTTAATTCCCTTGCGCCGCAGCTCCCTGCCGAGAAGGTTTTCAGAAAGAGCGTCGGAAAATCCGCCGCCGAAACAGCACACTCCTTCCGTGCGCAGCACGGCTTTGCTCACGCAGCCGACGATCAGCTCGTCGGAGGACGGCGCGCCGCCGGATATCCCGTCCGCTTTGTTCGCCATAACGCCGGCGCCTCCTCCCGCCTGCCGGGAAATAATGTACGCCTGCGGCGCGGCCGTTATGCCCGCAAAGGCGATCCCTGTGTCGGCAGAACATATCTTTGAAATGCAACGCTTTAAGAGCGGTCTCCAGCCTCTTCCTCGGGTTTCGGATTGACGCGCAGCAGTATCTTGTCTATGCGGCGTTCTTTCATTGATTTCACCTTAAAAACGCAGCTGCCCTCCTCGACGATATATTCTTTGGGATCGTTTTCGCCGGGGATCTCTCCTATCCGGTTCATTACATAGCCGCCTATCGTTTCGTGCTGGTCGGATTCGATGTTCAGCGCCAGCTTCTCGTTAAGATCGTCCAAATAATACTGACCGTCAAGCAGCCATGTGTTTTCTCCGATCTGTTCCATCCTGGGTTCGTCGTCGTCATATTCATCGTCGATATTTCCCATGATCTCCTCGATGATGTCCTCAATGGTGACGATGCCTGAAAAGCCGCCGTATTCGTCGATGAGCAGCGCAATATGGATTTTGGAACTCTGCATCTCGCGGAACAGGTCGTCGATGTTCTTGCTTTCCGGAACAAAGAAGGGCTTTTGAAGGATCTTTTCGATGTGTACGTTTTCGAAACCGAAGCGCTTTGCCTTGAGGAAGTAATCTTTCATATAAAGGACGCCGACGATATCGTCAACGTCCCTGTCATAAACCGGAACCCGTGAGAAACGCTCTTCCAGAAGTTCGTTTACATAATTTTTCAGAGGTTCCCTTATGTTGATCATGTATACGTTGGTTCTCGGCGTCATGATTTCGTAGGCCAGTTTGTCGTCAAATTCGAAGATGCTGGTTATCATCTCCTTGCCCGCCTCTTTGATCAGGCCGGTCTCCTGCCCGACCTCAAGCAAAGATCTGATCTCTTCCTCCGAATATTTTTCTTCAATATCGTTTTCGTCGACGCCTGTCAGGCGCAGCAAAAGGTTCACTGATTTGGACAGCAGCCACACGAAAGGCGCGGCCAGCTTTGAGATCAGGAAAACCGGCCGGGCGGAGAATAACGCTATTTTTTCCGCGTGCCGGAGCGCCATGCGCTTGGGATAAAGCTCGCCGAACACTAAGCTGACATAGGAAAGCGCCACAGTCACCAGTACGACGGCAATCTGCGTCCCGTACGGTAGGCCGAACTTGGAGAACACTTTTCCGATATCGCCGGCCATGGATGTCGCGGCAGACGCGCTGGCCAAAAATCCGGACAGCGTTATCACGACCTGAATGGTGGAAAGCAACCTGTTCGGCTGTTCCAGCAACTCACGCAGGGTCTTCGCCCTCTTGTCGCCTTCCTGCGCGAGAATCCTGATTTTTGTTTTATTGACGGAAACCGCCGACATCTCGGCGGAAGCGAAAAAGGCGTTGAGCAGGGTTAATACTATGATAAATAAGATTTGCGCCAAATAAGATATACTTTCGGGGTCCGGATCCATCGTGATTTATTCCTCTCGCGGCATTGTGAAATCGCATCAACACGGCTCGACCGTTTATGCCGCTGTCGTCCCGATTTGTATGTTCGCATGAAAGCCGACTACAGCGCGTTCAGATATTGCTCCTTATATCGCAGGAATTCATTGTAATCGCCCGTGAAATTATGGACGCTCCCGCCACCGGACTTCAGCACGTAGTATATGTAGTCCGTATCTGCGGGATTCAGCGCGGCGTCGATACATTCTATGCGCGGCGAGCAGATCGGCCCCGGGGGCAGCCCCTTGATCTTATAGGTGTTGTAAGGCGAATTGATTTCCAGATCCGAGTAAGCGAGCCGGGATTTCTGTTCTCCCAGCGCGTACTGCACGGTGGCGTCGATCTGCAACGGCATTCCCAAGGCCAGACGGTTGTGGATGACGCTCGATACGAGGGATCTTTCCTCTTCCGCCGCCGTTTCACGCTCAATGATTGAGGCTATGACGACAACTTCGTGAGCCGTCAGCCCCATTTCCTTCGCCCGCGCGTAATGCGCCTCTGTGAAGAGTTTTTCGAACTGCGCAAGCATCCTGTCGATCACGCCGTGCGCCGACTCGTCCGCGTAAATATCGTAGGTTTCAGGGTAAAGGTAACCTTCCAGCCTGTTGTATCCGCGAGGAAGCCCCGCGGTAAAAGCGTAATCGAAACTCCCGTTTTCAGCTTCGTCCATGAAACGATCCCCGTCCACCAGGCCGTTTCCCGCCAACCTGTCCCTGATCTGCGCTAAGGTATAGCCCTCCGGGATGGTAAAACGCCGTGCGCGCGCGTCTCCTGAAATGATTTTCTCTATTATCGTGTCCATGGACATGGAGGGAGAAAGTTCGTAGCTTCCCGCCATGTAATCCCCGTCATAGCCGTTGACTTTCGACCAGAGCCTGAACACGTCCGCGCTGCTTATCAAACCGTTTTTTTTCAGGACGTTTCCGATGAGCTCCGTTCCCGCTCCTTGGGGAACGGTAACGATAACCGACGCCGTATTTTCGGAATCCGCCGGTTTTAGCGCGCCGTTTATATAGATAATCCCGGCTAATACGCAAACCGCGAAGATTATAAGCGCGGCGGCGACCGGATTTATTTTCGTCTTGATGAGTTTTAACATCATTTTTATTTGGCGCGGCTCAGATATTCGCCGCTACGGGTATCAATTTGGATGATTTCCCCTTCTTCGATGAAAATGGGGACTTGAACCACAGCGCCGGTTTCCACCTTAGCCGCCTTAGTCACGTTAGTCGCGGTATCGCCCTTTACGCCCGGCTCTGTTTCAACGATTTTCAGATTCACGAAGTTGGGCGGCTCCACGAGAAACGCGTTGTCCCGGTAGAATTTGATGGTGGCAAAATCGTTTTCGCGGATATACTGTATCGCGTCCTCCACCTGCTCTTTCATCAGCGGGATTTGTTCGTAGGTATCCTGATCCATGAAATAATACAACTCGCCGTCGCTGTAAAGATACTGCATGTTTTTAGTGTCGATATGCGCTTTCGGGAATTTATCGTTGGGGTTGAAAGCTTCTTCTCTCGTCGCGCCGCTGAGGATGTTCCTGTATTTCGTCCGGACAAAGGCCGCGCCCTTACCCGGCTTCACATGCTGAAAATCCAGCACCACATGAGGTTCTCCGCCGATCTCAAACGTGATCCCCTTTCTGAAGTCGCTCGCGTAAATCATCGTATCGGTTCTCCAATCGTTCGGCGCGGCAAATTCACTCATTGCTCCGGCAGGCTCCGTAACAGCGGAAAAAGACCGCGCGTTTGAATGTTTACCCCGGGCTGCAGAACACAGAAATAATTATATAGGATAACGCCGCCTCATGTCAAGTCTGTCTCTCCATATATCTTTTTCTGTCATATATATTTGACAGGCATATTAGTATGATATATAGTGATTTCCGCTTCCTCCGCTTTACAGCGGCTTTCACAAATGATAATATAAATGAAAGAGAAGCCGGAATCTGAGATACGGCAAGCCGCGGCGATTTTTTCCGTCACACCGCCGTATCGTTGTGTTTAATCGCCTGCTTAACTTATTGCGCCGCTAATTAAACGAGGTTTTATAATGCGTCAGAATCAAAAAAGTAATTCAAAACCGGTGAATTCCATATCCTTGGTCAAAATTTGCGTCGTCGCTTTTCTCATCGCGGCGGAAATCGTTTTGACCCGCTTCCTCTCGATCAACACGCCCATCGTGCGCGTCGGCTTCGGTTTCCTGCCGGTGGCGATCACCGCTGTTCTGTACGGCCCGCTGTGGGCTGCGGCGGCCTACGCCGCGGGCGACATACTCGGAGCTCTTTTGTTTCCCACCGGCCCATATTTCCCCGGGTTTACGCTGACAGCTTTTCTGACCGGGCTGACATACGGTTTTTTCTTCCGCAAAAAAAACGTCGTCTGGAAAACAGCGCTTCCCGCCGCCGCCGCCGTCTGTCTCCTTTTGAATTTGGGGCTTGACACGTTTTGGCTGTATATAATCATGAACCAAGGCGTCTTCGCGCTCTTGCCCGCCCGCATCCTGAAAGCCGCCATCATGCTGCCCGTGCAGACTTTTCTCATACCTCCGGTATGGAAGGCGCTTTCCGTGAGAACGTCTGTTTTGCGCTGAATCGTTCCGCAAACGCAGCATGGCGGAAGAACACAGGCAAAAACAGTAACCCTAAATCCGACTTGGGCGCTCTCACGCGATCACTTCGTACATGGAAGCGGCGTCCTCTTTTTTCGTCGATTCTTTGAGTTCCGCGACTCTTACTTTCACTTCCGAACCGCCGAAACGTATCAGGACTTCGTCGCCTATCTTCACTTCCGATCCGGCCTTGGCAGGCTTTCCGTTTATAAAAACCCGTTCCCGATCGCAAGCCTCTTTGGCGATCGAACGTCTCTTGATGAGCCTGGAGTTTTTTAAATACTTATCTATCCTCACAGATTACGAACTCCTCATGATATTATGACAAAAGAGAGCAACTGCCTCGCTGCTCCCTTTTGATACGGCGTAAACCGCCCGCTATTTATATTGCTCCGCCAACTAAACATTAGAAAGCGCGACGGCCTTTTTTCGCCGCACTTTGTTCTAATTGTTTAGTCGCCGGAACAATAATTTTAATGTATGAGTTTTATAAGTTTTCAGTGATTAACCGCGTCTTTCAAAGCTTTCCCCGCTTTGAACACAGGAGCCTTCGCGGCGCTGATTTCGATCACTTCATCAGGCTTTCTCGGATTTCTGCCCATTCTTGCTTTTCTCTGGCGCGTTTCAAACGTGCCAAAACCAATGAGCTGCACCTTTTCTCCGCTCACCAGCGCGGACTCTATGCCCGCAAGCGCAGCGTTTACCGCCGCTTCCGAATCTTTTTTTGTGAAGCCGGTTTTTTCCGAAACAACCGCGATCAATTCTGCTTTATTCACGAATAACAACCTCCTTATCTTTGATTAAACATTCTCGTTCAATTGCTTGAACAGCTGACCCTTTCTCAAATTTATTCTCCTACTTTTACATTTTCCCATTTTTCAAACGCATTGTCAATAGTTTAAACGTTTCTTCCAAAAAAAATGGATTCGGCATCTTACAGCTCAAAAGGTATGTTCTGCTCTCTTCCCTCTGCGCTTCGTAAATTCCCGCAAGTTTGTCGCTATAATTTTTTCGCTTTCCTCTTTCCGCCGGCCTTCTCTAAAAAGGCGGCCAACTTTTCCCCTTTTGGCAGAAATACAAGCTCCTCCCGTGTGATAGATTTGCTCACAAACAGCATCACGGCGTAAACCGCGACTCCAAGCGCGACTGAAAGCACCGTGCTCACGGAGTTGCCGAAAAAAGCGGACGACAGGCTGTAAACTGCCCACGCCGCCACGCTCATCGTCAGAGCCGAAACGGCCGGCTTCACATAGGTCAGGGATATGTTGAATTTTGTCCCCGTATATTTACGAACGGCCGACACGTTTAACGCAGCCGCGATGACATAGGCTGCGACCGTGCCGATCGCGGCGCCCCTGACGTTGATTTCCGGCAATCCGGTCAATACATAGGTGACGGCTACCTTGACGACCGCGCCTATGAAAAGGTTTCTCACCGGTATCATCTGATGTCCCACGCCCTGCAGCACGCCCGTCAGCGTTTGTATCGTCGAAAGAAAGATGATGCCGAAAGCGAGCACGGAAAGGCATGAGGCCGCTCCGTAAGCGGCGTCTCTGTCCGCCGGATAGAACAGCAGCATGATCTGCTCCGACAAAACCATCATGCCGAACGCGCAGGGCAGGCCTACGATAACCGCCGTCCTCAGCCCAAGCCGCACATTGTGGCGGAGAAATTCCATATCCTCGCGCTTGTAAGCCGCCGCGACCGCTGGCACGAGGCTCATGGCGACCGCCTGCGTCAACACCTGCGGAAGGTTGATCAGCGGGTTCGCGAAACCGGTAAGCAGGCCGTAAAGCCCCCTCGCGGCTTCCTCCGTCCACCCGGTCGCTGTAAGCCTGTTGGTAACGATGGCGAGATCAATCGCGTTCATTATCGGCATGATGGCGGCGCCGATCGTGATTGGCACGGCTATAACGAAGATCTTGACTAAAATATCCCGCGCCGGTTCCGCGTCCGCGGACTCCGCCGGCTTCGCAAAACCATATCCCGCGCCGCCGGACGCGCCCGCTCTTTTCCTGCGCGCGCCGTAAATCGCCATCACCAAAATAAGGCCGCCTATCGCGCCGGCGCTCGCCCCAAAGGACGCGCCCGCCGCCGCGAAAGATTCTCCCCTCGGAAACAGCGCCCAAGCGAGGCTGAGTCCGGTCAGCACACGGAAAAACTGTTCGACCACCTGGGAGGCGGCTGTAGGCCTCATATCCTGCATTCCCTGAAAATATCCCCTGTACGCGGCCATCATGGGCACAAAGAGAAGGGCGGGCGCTATGGCCCTCAGGGCGTATCCGGCGTCCTTCATTCCGTTAAAAAAATTCAAAATGAAATCCGCCCCGAAGAAACAAATCGAAAAGGACGCGATCCCGATGCAGAAAAGCAGTATGAAGGAAACGCGGAACACCCTGTGAGCGGCTTCGGGCCTGTCAAGCGCGATCCGTTCCGACACCATCCTGGAAATCGCCACGGGTACGCCGGCTGTGGATAGAGTGAGAAACAGGACGTAAATCGGATACGCCGCCTGATAATAGGCCATACCCTGTTCCCCGATCATATTGGCGAGCGGGATCCTGAAAACGGCTCCCATAGCCTTTATGATCACTCCGGCGGCGGCGAGGATCACCGCGCCGCGCATAAATGTCTTTTTTGTCATAAATTTCCCTCGGCCCGCCTTGAGCCGCGTAAATCTTTCTGTTTCCGGCGGCTGAATACGGCAGGCTGTGGTGGTTTTCCGCCGCCCCGCCCGGCGGAAAAATCCTCACCGCTCTGCTTTCGCGTCTGATGGCCGCGGCGGTAACTTTCCGAGGATGCGGTTCACGGACCGTTCGACGTTGAATATCGTTTTTTCAATGTCTATAGTGGTATATTCGCCGTTTTCAAAGAGAATCCTGCCGTCCGCCATGGTGAGGAGCACATCGCCGCCCGAAGCGGAATATACGATATTGTTTACGAGGTTGTGCGCCGGGCGCATGTTGGGCGCGCAAAGGTCGATCACGATCAGGTCGGCCTTATTGCCGACGGAAATACTGCCTGAATCCGTCCGCCCCTGGGCTTTCGCGCCCGCAAAAGTGGCCGCCGCGACGGTCTCCGCCGGCGTTACCAATGTGGGATCTCCATACCGAACTTTATTCGCCAGCGCGAAGAATTTCATCTCCTCAAAAAAATTCAGGCTGTTGTTGCTCGCGGCTCCGTCGGTTCCGATCGCCACGTTTATCCCTTTTCGCAAAAGGGCGGGCACATCGCACACGCCGCTGGCAAGCTTCATGTTGCTGACCGGGCAGCTCGCCGCCGTGACATTTTTTTCCGCCAGTATATCCATGTCGCCCGCGCTCAGCCACACGCAGTGAGCAGCCGTGGCGCGCACGTCGAAAAAACCCGCCTCGTTCAGATATTCCGCGGGCGTCAGCCCGCCTCGCCTGCCTTTGCACTCCTCATGCTCGGCCGCGGTTTCCGAAAGATGGATCTGCACGCCGGCCCCGGACTTTTTAGCGTATTCCGCGAGCTGACGCGCGATCCGGCCTGTTGAGGAATATTCCGCGTGCAGCGCCATTTCGATTTTGATCCTGCCGCCCGCGGCGCCGTCATATTCCTCGAATAAGGCTTTGGCTTCCTGAAACCCTTTATTATGCGCGATATCCTCGTCGTCGGAAAAGGCCACGACAGCCCTCGCGATATTGGCCTTCGCGCCGCTTTCAATCACCGCCCGAACCATGTCGCCGGCAAAAAAATACATATCTGAGGTGGATACGACGCCAAAACGGAGAGATTCCGCCATCGCCAGCAAAGAACCCCAATACGCCGCCTCGCCGTCCAATTCGTCCTCGAACGGAAATATCCGGGCGTTCAGCCAGTCCCGCAGACTTAGATTTTCGGCGTATCCTCTCGCCAGCGTCATCGGGGAATGCGCGTGGGCGTTGTAAAATCCCGGCATAAGCAGCTTTCCGCGCCCGTCGCGCGCCTCGCCGAAATCGTCCTTTGGAGGCGCGCCGCCTACGTAGGCGATTCGGTCGCCGCGGACGCCGACATACCGGTTTTCACGAACCTCCAATTTTTCATCCAGCACGGTGATGTTCGAAAACAACATACGGCTTACCCTTCAAAAGCTACTGATTCAAAGGAAAAAAGACCGTCACTGAGTCAGGTATTCCACGCCTGTTTCTTCTCTGAGCTTTTCTATTTCCGTTTCGTAAATTTCTCCGGTCAATATCGTGCGGATATCCTCCTCAGCGTCCGTCAGGCTTTTATACGATTTTTCCCTGATATCAGTCACCTTTATGAGGTGATATCCGTATTCGCTCTCGACGATTCCGCTTATTTCTCCGGTTTTCAGCGCGAAAGCGGCTTCCTCAAACTCCGGAACCATGCTGCCTCTCTCAAAATAGTTCAAATCCCCGCCTGTGTCTTTGGTGGAATCGGAATTGTATTCCGCCGCCATTTCTTCAAACGTCGTCTCACCTTTGATAATTTTTTCACGAACTTCTTCGATAAGCTTTCTGTTCTCGTCCGTATGCTCCGCGTCGGAAATCAGAATATGGCTGGCCCGGATTTCCTCGACGGCGAAATCCTCCATATTCTCCGCGTAATACGCCGCGATGTCGTCTTCCGAAGGATAACCGCCTTCCGTAATTTCTTTGATAAAGGCTTCGTCATAATATTGCGCGAACGCGAAAAACCGCATTGTTTCTTCGGTAACGCCCTTTTCTTCAAAGGTCTGGCGCAGGCCCTCTGTCTCATACGCCGAGTCGATAAAGGACTGCACCTTTTCTTCCGTGTCTTCCGGCAGCGCGTTTTTCCCCTCATAATATTTTATCAGCGTGTCGGTGTCGATGATCATCTCCAGGATAGAATCCCTGATCTGCTTCTCAAGGTTTTCATCGTCCAGCGCGCTGAAATCGAAACCCTGAATATAGAGCGTCATTTCAGCTAAGGCGTTCACCTCTTTATCCGTAATCTCAATATCGCCGACCTGCGCGAGCTTTACAGGCTCATCTTTTGCGCCTACGGCGCAGCCTGAAAGCGCGGTCGCAACGAGCAAGACCACGACGGCCGTCACGCGCGCACGCATACTCATGTTTTTCTTCATATCCTGTATCCCGCTTTCTTTTTACACGCTTGAGCGTATTTCGCGCAAGCTCTCAGAGTATTATCGTTCCGCCAGCCAAACACTTCAAACATCGGCAGGCGTCCTTTGCTACCCTATTCGGAACCGCGCCGACGTCGCAAAACCCGCCGCTTTGACGCCGCGTTTAATTGGCGGAGCAGTGAGATTCGGTCGACTGCCGCGCTCGGCTGGCGTTTGGCGCTAAAAAAATTATTATATCACGAATCGTCTGAGAAATTCTACGGCTTCTTTCAATTTCTTCTCGCCTTCTTCCCCTCCGAGTAACTGTTTAAAGGTTCGCCCGTAAACAGGCAGAGGGGATTCTGTCGTCCTCTCAGGAACCGCGCTGACGCGTTTCGTGCGGGCGTTGCGTTCGCTCTGCCCGTGTGCCCGCAATATTCCTCCGGGGAAAGCAGAGTCCCCCTTCGCCGATATTTGAGTAGTAACCCCTCCGTCATTCAGCTTCAGGCTGATGAACGGCTTCGCGCCGCCGTGGATCAAAATCCTCGTTTTATAATGCCCTGAAACGGCGCTTAT
>JAITPU010000015.1 GCA_031289235.1 Eubacteriales Family XIII. Incertae Sedis bacterium | reverse complement strand
CTCCCGCCGTTCGTTCGCTTCTCTTTCGTTTTTCGCTCTTATCTTTTCGTAATACCGGAAAACATCGGCGATCTGCCAACCCTTTCCATCGTCGGAAGACGATGAAGCGCGGCGCTGGTTCTTATCGCCGTCGCTCCAGGCTTTCAGCACGGAATTCACGTAATTGATGTTCGGATTTGAGATGCCGCTGGTTTTTTTGCACGCTTCCAGAATAGTTTCCAAACTGAGTTTCATCGCGTCAGACCAGTTGTCCATAATGCGTTTTTCTTCTTCGGTGGCGTTCCTCGTCATCCCCAAGGCCTTTAGAACCCGCCTGTACAGATAGAAGCGGTTGTCCGTGTCCTCAAGATGGGCGGTAACGGCGGAAGCGGTGCGAAAGCCGCGCGCGCTCCAATCCTTTACCATGCTCCCGACATATTTTACGCTGTCCTGCTTTCCCTTTTTCACCGCGCAGCGCCAGGCGAAAAGGATGACTTCCGCCGTCGCGCCGTATTCCGTCATCCAGCCTAAGATCTCCTGCAATTCGCCGCCGGAGAGAGGCCTGGCGACGATATGTTCCGTCTCGCCGTATAAGGCCCGCAGTTCTTCGTCGGTCAGCATATTCTTCAAGAGGCCGGCTTTATCGTCCTTTTTTGCCGCTGCTCCCTTCCTGGAATTTTTTCCGTAAATCGCGCTCTTCATATCCTGAAACGCGACTTCATAGTGCAGCTTATCGTTCGGATCCGCGTAATATTTTTTGACGACGCCCATACTTTCCCAATAGGTCCACGCTTTCAGCACGTCCTCAACAGCCATGTTCAGATGTCTGGCGACATCTTCGTTGGTCATGATCAAGTCAAGGTCGGCGTACATGAGGGCAAAAAGGTATACCTTCACGTAATCTCCCGGCGCGGGCGGCATATATTCGTTTATAAAGACGTTTTCGACGTGGGTGTCCTTTAAATAATAATTTCTGTTCCGCTCTTTTTTGAAATTCATCTTATTAAAAAACTTCTTCCCTGACTATGGTCTGCTCCCGTCCGGGGCCTACCGAAACGATCTTCACGGGAACGCCGGCGGCGTCTTCCACGGCGAGGATGTATTCTTTGGTTTCCTCTGGCAGATCCTCCCATGTCCTGACGCGGGAAATATCCGCGTTCCAGCCTTTAAGCGTTTTGTACACGGGCCTGCACGCCGCGAGATCTCCAAGCCTCGCGGGGAAATGCTCCAGTTTTTCCCCGTTCAGTTCATATCGGAGGCAGATTTCGATGGTGTCGAAAGAGCCGAGGACATCCAGCAGCGTGAGCGCTATGCCCGTGACGTTATTGACTCTGGCGGAATACCTCGCCACAACGCCGTCAAACCAGCCGCACCGCCGGGGTCTTCCGGTAGTCGCGCCGTATTCCTGTCCGATTTCCCTGATTTTATCACCGATCTCGTTTTCAAGCTCGGTGACAAACGGACCCTTCCCCACCCTGGTCGTATAAGCCTTGGTGACGCCGAGCACTTCGGAAACAAGGCCCGGGCCGACGCCCGCGCCCGTGGTGAAGCCGCCGGAAGTCGGATGGGAGCTGGTCACATAGGGGTAGGTTCCCAGATCTATATCCAGAAGAGCTCCCTGAGCGCCCTCAAAAAGTATCTTTTTTCCGGCCTTCGCCGCCTCGTAAACCATTACGGCCGTATCCCTTACGTATGGCCGGATGCGCCGCGCGTACTCGACGCAGGTTTCCGTGATATCCCGTTTATCCAAAGGCTCTTCGCCGAACAGACGTTCGATCACACGGTTTTTCCTGTCGATCTGCGCTTCTAATTTGCCGCGAAAATCGTCGATGTCAAGCATGTCGCAGACGCGTAGGCCGCTTCGTTCGATCTTGTCCATGTAACAGGGTCCTATGCCTTTCAGCGTCGTGCCGATATCCTCGCCGCCCCGTTCTTTTTCATAGAGGGCGTCTAATGTCTTGTGGTAGGGAAATACGATATGCGCCCTGTCGCTGACGAATATGGCGCCCATGGGCGCGCCGTCCCGCGCAAGGGCCTCCAATTCCGCGAAAAAGCCCTGCGGGTCGAAGGCCACTCCGTTTCCTATTATATTGACGGAATCCCGGTTCAGTATGCCCGACGGTATGAGGTGCAGCGCGTATTTTTTGCCGCCGGATACGACAGTGTGTCCCGCGTTGCTCCCGCCCTGCCCGCGGACGATCATATCCGCCTTACCCGCCAGGTAATCTATGATTTTCCCTTTTCCTTCGTCTCCCCACTGGGAGCCGACTATTGCTAACGATGGCATGACGTCTCCTTTTACTCGTAATCCACGTTCGTATAAATTTTGTCGGCGAACTTGGTGTATTTCCCGACCCACGCCAGTTCCATGCTGCCTATCTCGCCGTTCCTGTGTTTCGAGATGATCAGCTCGCAGGTATTGGGTTTTTCCGTGTCCTCGTTGTAGTATTCGTCGCGGTAAAGGAAGATGACGATGTCCGCGTCCTGTTCGATGGATCCTGATTCCCGCAGGTCGGACAGCACGGGCCTTTTTCCGGTGCGCTGTTCCACTGCCCTGGAAAGCTGGGAAAGCACTATGACGGGGCATTCAATCTCGCGCGCTATCTGTTTGAGCAGCCTGGATATCGCTGTAATTTCCTGCTGCCTGCTCTCAGATCTTCCCTCCAGCGCCATGAGCTGAAGGTAGTCAACGACGATCAGGTCTAAGCCTTTTTCCGCCTTGAGCCTTCGGCATTTGTTTTTGATTTCCAGCACGGAAATCCCCGGCGTGTCGTCTATGAAGACGTTGGTCTTCGAAAGGACGTCGAGGGCTTCGTTGATCTGATCCCAATCGTTTTGTCCGACTCTGCCGTCCCTCAGCTTCGTGATCTCCACGTGGGACTCTATACTCAGTATGCGCTGTCCAAGCTGCTCCTTGGACATTTCCATGCTGAAAATCAAGACGCCGGCATCCGCCTTTATCGCGGCCTTATGCGCCACATTCAGCGCAAACGCGGTTTTTCCCATGCCCGGTCTCGCCGCTACGATAATAAGGTCGGATTTCTGAAGTCCCGACGTGCGTTTGTCCAGATCGGCAAAGCCGGTGGTCAGACCCGTGAGGCTTCCTTCCGTTTTGGAAATCTCGTCTATCCGCTTGATGTTTTCCCACAGCACGTCCCGCAGCGGCGTGAAATCTTTTTTTTGCCGGGAGCGCGCGATCTCGAATATTCCCCGCTCGGCCAAATCAAGAACCTCAGCGGCGTCTTTGTTTTCCTGATAGCTTTCCTCCATGATGTTCGCCGCTGTTTTTATCAGCCTGCGCAGCGCCGCCTTCTCGCCGATGATCTTCGCGTACTGGGCGGCGTTCGCCGTAGCGGGCACAAAGGTGGACAGCGCGGCGATATAAGCCCTTCCGCCCACCATTTCCAACGATTTTCTGCGTTTCAGCTCGTCGGAGATCGTGAGAATATCCACGGGCTCGTTCTTTTTGTGCAACGCGCCCGCGGCTCGGAATATTTCCCTGTGCATTTCGCTGTAAAAATCGTCTTCCGCGAGTATTTCCATAACGTCGTAGAGAGCGTCCTTATCCAGTAAGAGCGCTCCCAGCACCGATTTTTCCGCTTCGTCGCTGTGCGGCGGGATCCGTTCGTTCATTCAACCGCGCCCTGCCTTACGCCTCGACAGCCACCGTGATCGCGGCGCTTACTTCCGGGTATATTTTTATCTCGACCGAGTGTTCGCCTATGTTCTTGATCGGGCTGTCCAAAACGATTTTTCGCCTGTCTATATTGACGTTATGCTGTTTTTTCAGGGCGTCCGCGATATCCTTGGATGTGACGGAGCCGAAAAGCCTGCCGCTGTCGCCGGACTTCGTTAAAATTTTCACATTTATGCCGCCGAGTTTTTCCGCCAGAGCGCGGGCCGCCTCAATTTCCTCCCGCTTTTTTTCTTCCAGCAACGCCTTTTGCTTTTCAAGATTCCTGACATTTCCGTCCGTCGCTTTGCCGGCGAGCCCCTTTGGCAGCAGCATGTTTCTCGCGTAGCCGTCGCTCACCTTTACCACATCGCCGGACTTTCCCAGCCCCTTAACATCCTTGATCAATATTACAATCACAGCCGTCTCCTTTTCGCGCCGGTATGACCCGCGGCGCTTATTACTCCGCCTCTTCGAGCAGTTCTTTGATCTTCGAGATCGCGTCGTCCACTGTCATGTCCACCTGCGCGGCGGCCATGGTCAGGTGTCCTCCGCCCCCCATTTTCTCCATAATCGTCTGAACGTTTATCTTTCCGAGAGACCGGGCGCTTATCAAAACCTCCGAGTCGCTCTCCCCTACGACAAAACTGGCCCGGACGCCGCTTATGTTCAAAAGCCCGTCCGCCGCCTGCGCGTTTAGGATCTGCGCGTTTGAATTTTTTCCTTCGCTTCTTGAAATCGCGACGCCGTTTTGCAGGAACTCCGCGCTGTTTATGATGGCGGCGCGCCGCCTGAAGTCATCCATGTCGTTTTGCAGGAACTGCCGCACGACTGTCGTATCCGCGCCGTTCATCCTGAGCCAGGAAGCGGCTTCAAAGGTCCGCGCTCCTGTTTTCACCGAAAAACTGTTGGTGTCCACGATGATACCGCCGAGCAGCAGATTCGCTTCCAGCCGCGAGAGTTTTTTTTTGCCGGCCGTATATTGGAGGATTTCCGCTATGATCTCCGACGTGGAAGAGGCCGCCGGTTCCATGCAGGCAAGAATTGCGTTTTCTATGAATTCCTCTGTCTTGCGATGATGGTCTATGACGACCTTCTTTTCCATTTCTCCGAGGAGCGCGGGATATT
The DNA here is from genome assembly GCA_031289235.1 of Eubacteriales Family XIII. Incertae Sedis bacterium. Classification (GTDB taxonomy): domain Bacteria; phylum Bacillota; class Clostridia; order Peptostreptococcales; family Anaerovoracaceae; genus JAITPU01. The sequence continues at coordinate 4,201 of JAITPU010000015.1, read as the reverse complement.
CCGTAAGGCTCGGTTTATGCGTGTCCACGACCACGAGCAAAGCATCCTTATCCGCGAGTTCAAGCGCCGCGCCGCTCTTGATGAAATTATAGTCCCCGCTTTTTTCCGCCGCTTCGTATACGCCGGTCATGGAATGATTGTATCCGTTGATCACTATATAGTTTTCTTTTTCCCTGTTGAGCGCGACCCTGGCGACGCCCACGGCAGCGCCGAAGGAGTCCATATCCGGATTTTTATGCCCCATGATGATGACTCTCGACGACTGATCTATGAGACGGCTCAGCGCGTGCGCCAGCACCCGCGACTTGCCTTTATCGCGTCTTTCGACGATTTGAAGTCTGCCGCCGTAATAAGACACACTGTCGTTTCTCTTCACGACGGCCTGATCGCCGCCCCGGCCGAGAGCCAGATCCAGCGCGAAAGCCGCGAATTCGTCAGTTTCCTGCGGCGTTTTCCCGTCGGCGCCTACGCCGATGCTGAGGCTCACCGGAAAGTCCGCGTCTGTTTCGATATCTCTCACAGTGTTGAGAATCGCGAATTTCTCCTTGATCAATCGCTCGAAATGGCTGTTCTCGAACACGATTAAGTATTTATTGCCGCTGTATTTTGTGACGGAGGCGCTTATGCTCCCGCCCCATTGCCTTACGGCCGCGTCGATGTTCGCGGCAACCAGCGATTTTTTTTCGTCCGGAGAGCTGGAGATCAATTCGTCATAGTTATCCACATGAACGCGCGCGAAACATTTCCGTTCGTTGTTGTGCATGGTTTTCAGCGATTCATAGTTCGTGACGTCTACCCAATACAAGATCACGGATTTCGTGAGTTCGCCGTTAAAATAGGCCGGCAAGACTTTATATATCTTTTCGTTTACGGTGAGCCGCATCGGGTTTCCCGTTTCATCAGGCAGGAATTCTCTGTAGGATTTCCCCGTAAGCCGTTTTATTTCCGTTTTTAAAATCTGTGTTTCGGGATAAAGCTCCCTGAACTTGCTGTTAGCAAGGACGATCTTTTCGTCTTCGCCTACGATGCAAAAGGGCAGCGGATTGAATTTCATGGAATAGCGGAGAGTTTGGTCTATTTCGTCCTCGACGCCTTCGAGATAGCTTTCGAGCCATTTTTTTTGTTTATTCCAAAGCGACAAAAAGTACGCGGAAAGCAGGACGCCGAACAGAAGCGCGCCGATTCCCGCCCAAAGGCCGAAAAAAAACAGCGCGGCAATCAGGCAAAGCAAAACGGCCGCGATCCCCGCGAGGTACGGCGCTGTAAGCTTTTTGATCAGCTTTTCTCCCATATTTGGGCTTCCTTTTTTTTCGTTACTGTTCAAAGGTATCGCTGGGGCAGGGCTGAACACGGAGTATCCGCGCCAACGCGCGTTCTTATGAATAAAGCTTCCCCTTTTGACTGTTTCCGGGAAAGCTTTAATATAGTCAGAAGATATCTGTGAAGCCTGCGGGGTTTACTCCGCTTGGAACGGCAGAAGGGCAACTATCCTCGCCCTTTTGATCGCTTTCGCCACATCCCGCTGATGGGCGGCGCAGGTTCCGGTGATTCTTTTGGGCAGGATCTTTCCCCTGTCCGTAATATATTTCCGAAGCTTTTCGGCGTCTTTATAATCAATTTTCTCGGCTTTGTCGGCGCAGAACCGGCATACCTTTTTTCTTCTCAAGCCGCCGCGTTTTCTCTCTATCATTATTTTCAATTCTCCTTTTCGCCAGAATTTTTGAAATCCTCACCGTCCGGGCGCCGCGCGCCGCGCTGTCAGAAAGGATCCGCGGGGAAAAACCTCCCGACTAAATAACCGCTGCGTTAGAACGGAACATCGTCATCGTCGTCGTCAAGTGTAGTGAAACCTTCCGGAAGCCCCGGTTCGCGTTCCGGCTGCGCCGCCACCGGCTTTTCCCGGCTTTCCGGCTGCCTGCTGCTGTAAAGATCCGTCGTTTCCGGCTGTTCCGCGTTTCCTTGGCGGGCATAAGCGCCCGCTCCGGGACGGCTGTCGTATCTGCCGCCTTCGCCCTTCGCCTTGTCGCCCCAGTCCAAGAATTCCACATTGTTCGCGACAACGTCCGTCGTATAGACTGTAGCCCCGTCTTTGTTCTGGTAGCTTCCGGTTTGAATCCTGCCGTTGACGGCGACCATCCTCCCTTTAGCCAAAAAACGCTCGCAGGTTTCCGCCTGTTTCCCAAAAACGGTAATGCGCGGAAAATCCGCTTGTTTTTCCTTCCCCGGCCGCGGAGGTCTGTCGATCGCCAGATTGAAAGTCGCGACTGCCATCTGTTCCGACGTGTATCTTACCTCAGGATCCCTCGTGAGCCGTCCGATCAAAATTACGCTGTTCATGTGGAACCTCTCAGCCTTTCGCCTTCTCTTTCTCATCTTTGGCTATGATCAGGTGGCGGAGGACGCTGTCCGATATCCTCAGCCTTCTGTCGAGTTCTTTCGGCAGCTCCGCAGCGGCGTCGAATTCGATGACCGCATAATAGCCTTCGTTTTTCTTTTTGATGGGATAGGCGAGTTTTCTCATACCCCACGCATCTGTTTTTATGATCGTTCCGCCTCCGCCGGTAATGATTCCGCTCACCGCTTCAACAGCGGCCGCGTTCTTTTCGGCTTCCGGCTCAGGCGTAAAAACGACCATCACCTCATAATGATTCATATTTCACCTCCCTGTGGTCTGAAATCTTATCCTGTTTTACCCCGGGATAAGCCCCAGCGATTCGGGCGTCAAGACGGCCTAATCTTAAGCCGCGCCTTTGGCTTCCGAATCAGCTCGTAACGGCTCCGCCGCCAGAGGTCCAGAGGGCCGTCCGAACGGAGCAGAGAGCGTTTCATCGCGTCCGCGCCTGCAGAAGCGCGGTACAACTGCCCGTTTATTATATCGCAGGTCTTCCGCATATGCAAATGTTTTTTGCTTTTAGATGGTAATAAATTGCTTTTAAAGAAAATATTTACAAGCACTATTCCCAGAGCCGCGCGGGATAAAGCCCTCTGGATTTAAGCGACCGGACGGCTTCTTTCACGGTCGGCTGATCTTCTTTATAAGTGACGCCGTACCATTTATCTTTCGTTTTCAGCACCCTGATCACGGCTTTTTTCTCTTTCAACAGGGCGTCCGCTTCCGTGGGCAGCAGGTATTCGGCCTTCAGCGGATCCTCCGCCAAGGCCTTGTCTAAAAAAATCGGGAACTTTTCTTCCAGCCTGCGCATCATGCCGGGCGTAAAACCCCAGAAATTCATAGAAACCGTCGAATCATCCGGCGTTTCCGTCCATGTTTCACCGTCTTCCGAATACATGATTCCGCCTTCCCTGCGCATGATCTTTTTACGCTCCGTTATACTCGAAAGAAAGCCGTTTTCGCCCAGCTCGCAGACGCCCCGCGCCACATGTCCGTTTTCTGTCAGCGTGTTTTCCAGCCTGTAGCCTATCATCCCGTAGCTGCCGACAATTCCGTCATCTTTCGCGTTTGTGAGGAAATCATGCATGAGACGGAAGGCTTCCGCACCGTAAAAATCGTCTGCGTTGATCAGAGCGAACGGACCGCCGATCAAGCGCCTGCAGCTAAGCGCGGCGTGACAGGTGCCCCACGGTTTTACGCGGCCCGCTGGAACTTTATAGCCCTCGGGCAGGTCGGAAAGCTCCTGGGAAACATATTCCGCGTCTAAATGTTTTCCCGCCCCGCCTTCGATCAGCTCGCGGAAATCTTTTTCCATCTCTCTCCTGATGACGAAAACCACTCTCTTAAAACCGGATCTCAAAGCGTCGTAAAGGGAAAACTCCAAGATAATCTCCCCCTCTTCGCTGACGGGGTCGATCTGTTTCAAGCCGCCGTACCTGCTGCCCATACCGGCGGCCATGATTACGAGAGTCGGTTTGTCCATGATGTAGAACCTCCACATTTTAATAAGTGTTCGTAAGCGCGCTCTTTTCCCCGCGTTCTTGGCTGTTTACCGCTCACGCGTTTCGATCCTGAGAGATACAAATTTTCAAATGAAATTGTACATCAAGTCAACCGAATTTTCAAGCAATTCTTAAAATATATTTTGAGAACTCGCAAAAAATCTCTTAAACTATTCGTCGATTTATGATATAACCCGAGTTTGCCACCTGAAAAGGGATACGAAGCACACAGTGAGCTTCGTATCCCTTTGGTATGCCAAACAATGAAGAGGGCATGAGGGGTTTCTATGATTGAGAAAATATGACT
>JAITPU010000011.1 GCA_031289235.1 Eubacteriales Family XIII. Incertae Sedis bacterium | reverse complement strand
TTTCAAAATTGTGGCCGACCGTTACCGCAACCGTCGAAAGCGCTTTGGGCTTAGGTTTAACTTGATTGCGGGTATTTGCAATTTTGACATCTTTTCTTAATTTCGCAGGAAGTCTATTGTGAAAACAGCGTCGGACAGAACGGAGAACTCTTTCAGGTTCAGCGTTTCAGCGCGCCGGCCCGCGTCAATGCCTGCGGCCGCGATGGCGGCCGCAGCCGCTTCCCTTGAGAGTCCTTCCACGCCCGTCATCGAATTCAGAAGCGTCTTGCGGCGCTTCCCGAACCCGGCTTTGATTACGGCGAAAAAGCATTTCTCCGAAAGCGGGACTGCCTTTTCTTTCCTGATATCAAAACGGATCACGGCGGAATCCACTGCGGGCTTCGGGACGAATACCTCCCTCGGCACGTTCGCGATATGGACCGGAAGGCAGTAATATTGCACAACGGCGGAAATCGCGCCGCAGCCTTTGCTTCCCGCGGGGGATATGATGCGTTCGGCCACTTCCTTCTGCATCATGAAGGTCATGCTGTCCACGGGCGCGCGGTCTTCCAAAACCTTCATGATTATCGGCGTGGTGATATAGTAAGGAAGGTTGCCTATCAGCTTCACTCGCCCCGCGCTTTTCCCCGCCGCCGCGCACCGTTCCACTATGGCCCCGATGTCCGTTTTCAGGATGTCTCCATTTTGAATTTCGACGTTTGCGTAATCTTTGAACCTGTCTTCCAGAATGGGGATCAGCGCTCTGTCGAGTTCGACGGCGACGACCGCCGCCGCCCGTTCCGCCGCCGCCGCAGTCAAAACGCCCATGCCCGGACCGATTTCGATCACGAGGTCTTCGTTTCCGATTTCCGCGCCGGATATTATCTTATCAATAATATTTTGATCCGTCAGGAAATGCTGGCCGAGGCGCTTTGAAAAACGGAATCCGTACCTGTCCCGCAGTTTTCTGACTGCGGACGGCGAATACTGATCTTTTTCCATTCATCACTCTTTCGCGTCAGGATCGTCCGAAATGGCGGCGGGAGAGGCCGCGGCCGCATCGGGAAGCACGTAGAGGATCTCGCCGGGGCGTATCATTCTCAGCCGCGTCCGCGCTTGCTGCTCCACATATTCCGGCTCGTTTATCATCTCCAGCTCCCGTTCCATCCTCGATTTTTCCGCCAGCGCCGCCGCTTCGTCAGCCGCCGCCGCCGCCCACGCCGTTTTGAGAGAAATGATCCGAAACGCGTAGACGCATATGACCGCGGCCACGACTATGAACGCCGCGATGTACAGCCTTTTATGGCGGAGCTGCTTGAACTTCCGGCGCGCCGTAAGTTTCCCCCCCGTCCCGACCGGGCCGCGCTCTGCTTGGGCGTTTCGTTTTCGCCGCCGCGCGGCCCTCGCCGTTTCAATATCAATTATCTGTTGGCTTTTTCTTTTCCGCTTCTGTTCTTTTACCATTTTACCAAATATTTCCAATATGTTTTCGCGTTTGCTGTAACCGTTCGATTTTACTCTATGTTTCGCTGCCCTCTTATCGGCGCCGCGGGCAGGTTGATCGTGACCTTAGTTCCTTTTCCCTCTTTGCTTTCGATCTCTATGCCGCCCCTGTGCTCCTCCACGATCTGTTTTGAAATAGAAAGACCGAGGCCGGTGCCGCCGGCGCTTCTCGACCTGGCTTTATCCACGCGGAAAAAGCGTTCGAACACGCGGGAAAGCTCGCTCTCCGGAATCCCTATGCCGTTGTCGCTTATGATGATTTGCGCCATCCTGCCCGCTTCGGCCGCGTCTATATCTATTCTGCCCCGTTCCCCCGTGTACTTTATCGCGTTGCTGAGCACGTTCAAAATGACCTGCTCAATGCGGTCCCTGTCGATATCAGCCAGGAGCACGCCGTCCCGCCGGAAAATACAATTCAGATACTGATTTTTCCCCGCCGCTGTCATTTCCATCTTCTTCACGGCAGACTGCAGCAAGGCGATGAGGTTTCTTTCTTTTTTATGCCATTTTTCCTGCTTGTGATCCAGACGAGAGAGCTGAAGCAGATCTTTTACAATGCGGTTCATCCTGTCCGCCTCGGCATCTATGATTTTCAGGAAGTCCACGGCGACTTTTTCGTCTCCTATCCCGTGCTCAATGAGTGTTTCCGTGTAGCTTTTAATCGTTGTGATAGGGGTTTTCAGCTCGTGGGATACGTTGGCTACGAAATCCGACTGCATGTCTTCTAATTTTTGCTGTTCTGTGATATCCTGCAAAATCATGATGACGCCGATATCGCGGCGGTTCTCATCTTTAAAGCGCCCGTACCGCACGGCGAAGACCGCTCCCCCGTGAACGAAGGTCTCCGTGGCGGCTTCCTGTTCGCAGTTGGCCTTGATTTTTTCGAGCAACAGGGTTTCCGTGTATTTTCCGATGATCTCATCGTAACGCCTGTTCGTCACGTCGTCTTCCGAGATCTTCAGCATTTCACGGGACGCGGGGTTTGCGTGCATGATATTGCCGTCAAGGTCGATGGCGATCAGACCGTCGGCCATATAGCGCAGTATAGTTTCAAGCTTGTTTTTTTCGCTGGAAATCTCGGAAAGCGTTTGGTTCAAACGGACGCGCAGCAGGTTGAACATGTCCGCGAACCTTCCGATCTCATCGTCGGACTTTACGCTCACCTCCTGGCTGAAGTCCCCCCGCGCCATTTTTTCCGCTTTTTCCGTAACGTCGTTTATGGGGCCCGTGATGCTGCGCGCGATCAAAAAACCTAAAACGACCGTTATCGCGAGGGCGATTATCATCGCGCGCACGAAAATCAGTTTCGCTTCGCTGACAGCCTTGTAAATGCTGGTTATATCCGCGCGCATGTACAAAACGCCCGTGATCTTGCCGCTATGATTTTCTATGGGAAAAGTTATGCTTTTCGACGGGATTTTTTCGTTTTGTTCAGAATAAGTGCTGTCGTATTCGGCGCTTTCGCCTTTAAAGCCCTTGAACAGGAGGTCTTCGGAGAGGATGCCGTGAGCGCTCGCGCCGCCGTATTCCGTAGTCGCGGCTACGATGTCCCAATTGACGTCAACAACGAAAATATCATACGGCGTATTTCTCGCCCAAGCGTCTATATTGTTTTGGATTTCGGCTTTACGCCCGGAGAGAGAATCGTATTCCTCAAGCGACGCCAACAAACCCCCTTCTTTTACGGTATTCCTGATGCCGCCGCTCACGGAATCGTTGTGGTAGGCTTCAAGCTGGCTCATGATGAAGACGCCGATGATGGTCGTCGCGATGAAGACGAGAAGAAAATAAATGAAAACGATCCGCCAGCGAATGCTGTTCCACCTTATTTTCACCGCGGGTCCGCCTTCCATGGATCAGGATCTCCTGAAATAGTATCCGATTCCCCTTTTCGTCATGATGAATTTCGGTTCGCTGGAATTGTCCTCCACTTTTTCACGAAGCCTGCGCACGGTCACGTCCACAGTGCGGATATCGCCGTAATATTCGTATCCCCATACCTCGGAAAGGAGCTGTTCCCGCGAAAACACCCTGGTTTCCCTCTCCGACAGGTATTTCAGAAGCTCGAATTCCCGCAGCGTCAAATCAAGAGTTTTGCCGTCCTTAAAAACCTCATAGCGGTTCACGTCTATGGAAAGGCTGCCAAAGACTTTCACGTCGGCAGGCTCCGTTTTGAGACTGTCGGCGAAGTCGCTCCGCCTGATGTTCGCCTTGATCCTCGCGATCAGCTCGCGCATTCCGAAAGGCTTGGTTATATAGTCGTCCGCTCCCAACTCAAGGCCGACGACCTTGTCGACTTCTTCTTCCTTGGCGGTCAGCATGATGATGGGCACGGAACTGTCTTCCCTGACTTTTCTGCACACCTCGAATCCGTCTATGCCGGGGAGCATAACGTCGAGCAAAATAAGGTCGGGATTTCCGTTCAGCGCTTTTTCCAGCCCGTCTTCCCCGTCGTAGGCGGCTTCCGTTTCAAAGCCCTCTTTTTTCAGGTTGAACCGCACGATATCCGAAATAGATTTTTCATCTTCAATGATCAATATTTTTTTTGATTCCATTTAATTCCTTTGAATGCTAAGGAAGTGCTTGAAAATAACCTTTGCGGATTTGGCGCAGGATTTTTTTCAAGCACTGACTAACCCTCTTACAGGTAATTCAGAGGATTCACCGGCGCTCCGTTTACATGCACTTCAAAATGAAGGTGCGGCCCCGTACTTCTCCCGGTGTTGCCTACGTCGGCGATATACTGTCCCTGATACACGCGGTCCCCGACCGATACTAACAGCTTGCTGCAATGCCCGTAAAGCGTCTCTCTGCCGCCGCCATGATCGATTTTTATCATATATCCCAAGCTGCCGTTATAACCCGAGAACACGACATTGCCGCCGTCAGCCGCCCGGATAATCGTTCCCACGGGCGCCGCCAAGTCAATGCCGTTATGCATGCTGCCCCACCTGCTGCCAAACCGGGAAGTCATCTCTCCTCTCATGGGATATTGAAAATAGCCTTTTCCGATGAGCTTCGGCACTTCTTTGGTTCCGACGAGCACAACCTGAGACGAGGCTTCCGCAATCGTGGTAGAGGCCAGTTCCGTTTTTCCCGCCTCTAAGCCGTTCTCCTTGTAAATTTTCGCGGTTACCTCTCTTTCGCCGTTTGCGCCCTTCTGCTTTACCACCTGTTCGCCTTTATAAAGGGTATTCGTATTTTCGTAGCTGATTCCAAAGTAGACGGGTTCCCTGTATGTGGCAGTTTCCGTGGTGGCGACCGTCAGGAGCGGCGCCAGGCGAGTCATTTTCAGTTCCTGTCCGATCTGCATCCTTTCCGGAATGACGCCCGGATTCATCGCCATAAGCTCGCCCGCGGACATGCCGTTCCTATGCGCGATTTCGGAGATAGTTTCCCCCTCCATGACCGTATGGATCTTTTCTTCAATTGCTCCGGTTCTTATGTATTCCAGCGCGTCTTCCCTGCTGTTCAGGCGCGCCAGTTTCGTTTCTATTTCTTTTATTTCGACATTCTCGGCGAATCCTACGCTTTCGTACAAGCCCTGATTCAATCCGTCGGTATACAGTTCGGTAATATCGGCCAGTATTGCGTTTGCGGTTTCCTTGCTGTCCAGCACGGCGACGCTCTTGCCGTTTGCCAGAAGGGCGTATCCTCTGACTTTCATGTCCTGCATATATGTAAGGCGGGTCAGTACGTCTTCCTGACTGTCGACGGGCTGCCCCATAGATATGAAAACTTTCCGGAAACTTATATCCGTGTCTTTGTTTATGTGTATCTCGGCGTTATTGGCTTTTCCTATCCTGTCCGCCACCAAGTCTATCGTCCCGTATACGTCCTTCCTGTCTTTGACCAGACCTAAAACCTTTTCATTATACATGTATTCATACGCGGTGATCCGGTCGATTATGACGACGCCGCAGATCACGGCAGCGAAAACACAGGCCGTCGCGATCATGAGAATTTTTTTTCTCTTTTCGGCGCCGGCCCGGACGCGAAGACAAACAAGCACAAGGCGCTTTTTCGCGAGAACCGTTCCTTTGACGATAGCGCCGCCCGCGGTTTTAAAGGCGTTAAAGGCGCGAAAGGAGAGTGCGGTTTTAAAGGCATTGAAGGCGCGAAAGGAGAATTTGGGAGACCGGGTTTTCGTCCGGACGGTCTGTCTTTTTACTTTTCTCCGTCTGCCGGCGACGATAGCCGCCGCCTTCGAAAAGCCGCCGCTGACGGTTTCATACACCTCAAGCAGGCTGAGCGCGAATAGATTGTCATTGTCCACAGCCCAGTTAAATCGCGCCTTCGCATCTTCGGTCCAGGACAAAAATGTTTTTTTAACCCTGCCTGATGTCTTCGTCGCCGCGTCTAAAATGGCCGCGTATTTTTCTTTGCAAAAAAAGTAAAGGGGAAAGAGAGCCTTTTTAGGCTTGCGAAACCACGGTTTCGCCGCAATCCACACCCCGCGCGGGAAGGCCGAAACAGCTTTCCCTGCCTGTAAAAGCGCCGCCGCCAGCGTCAAAAACAGCGCTTTGGATATGCCTTTACATTTCGAAAAAAATAAGAAAATCCGGTCAACGAACTCGTCAACGGCAAAACTGACGTCTTTGTCAGCCTGCCCGTCGTCCTTTTTACAGGCTCCGGGTTGAATGGAATCCGGAAGCGAATATTTTTTTCCCGTTTTGTTTCTGTTATCCGGCATAAAATCTATTTCCCGACAGTTTATTCATGTTATTCATGCATCCGTCTCCGTTCAGAATAACCGCGCTTTCGCGTTTCAACCGGGGCAGGGAGTGCGAAGCATCTTTACCCCTGCCGGCGCATAGCATTGAATAGCAATTCAATTTCGGACAGAGCCAAAATCGGACAAGCTTGAGCCTTGATATGCCTCTGTATTGTTACCGTTAGCCAATATTATACTATATTTTGCGGACCCCTTCAACGTTTTTTTGCATTTCGTCCAGACGCAGAGAAAAACAGGAGCATTGCTCCCCGTTATCTTGTGTTCCCGTATCCTTGCATACGGGACAGATATACACGATATCCATATAGTCGATTTTGAAATTATTTTCGGTCATCAGGTAGGCCCGTTCCGACTGCAGCTGTTCCATTTTTTTCCGTATTGCGCCGACCCGCTCCTCGACATTAAAGGCTCCCGACAGCATCGCTCCGGAAATATCCATGCTGTGTTTTTGTATGCGTCCGTCTATCCGCCGCACTTCGGGAACTTGGCGGTAAACTTCCTCCCGCCGTTCGTTCGCTTCTCTTTCGTTTTTCGCTCTTATCTTTTCGTAATACCGGAAAACATCGGCGATCTGCCAACCCTTTCCATCGTCGGAAGACGATGAAGCGCGGCGCTGGT
>JAITPU010000036.1 GCA_031289235.1 Eubacteriales Family XIII. Incertae Sedis bacterium | reverse complement strand
CTGGCGCTGGAGGAGGAAACCGCGGCGCTGAGCGACGGACAACTAAAAGAAAAAACCGCGGAATTCAAAGCGCGCGTGAAAAGCGGCGAAACGCTGGATGATCTGCTGCCCGAAGCTTTCGCGGTGTGCCGCGAAGCCGCTTTCCGGAGTCTCGGCATGAAACATTTCCGTGTGCAGGTAGTGGGCGGCGTCGTGCTGCATCAGGGCAGGATCGCCGAAATGAAGACAGGCGAAGGGAAAACCCTGGCGGCGACGCTTGCAGTTTATCTGAACGCGTTGGAGGGCGAAGGCGTCCATGTCGTGACCGTAAACGACTATCTGGCAAAGCGCGATATGGAATGGATGGGAAAGCTGTACACGTTTTTGGGCCTCAGCGTCGGCTGCGTTATACACGGCGTCGTAGAGGACGACAGGAAGGCCGCGTATCAGGCGGACGTCACCTACGGCACCAATAACGAATTCGGCTTCGATTATCTGCGCGACAACATGGTCAATTACAAAGAGGACCTTAGGCAGAGGTCTTTGAATTACGCCATTGTGGACGAAGTGGACAGCATTCTTATAGACGAAGCGCGGACGCCGCTGATCATTTCGGGCCAGGGAGAAAAATCGACGGATCTGTACGTGAGAGCGGATCGTTTTATGAAGACCCTGCGCCATAAAGACGATTTCAACATGGACGAAAAGGACAGAAGCGTTTCACTTACCGAGACGGGCGTGGAAAAGGCGGAAGCTTATTTTAACATCGAAAATTTTTCCGATCCGGACAATATGGAAATCAACCACCACGTGATACAGGCGCTGAAGGCGTGGAATCTGATGCGGCGGGATGTGGACTACATAGTCAAGGACGGTGAAATCATCATAGTTGACGAGTTCACGGGCCGTCTCATGTTCGGAAGGCGGTACAGCGACGGGCTGCATCAGGCCATCGAGGCCAAAGAAGGGATGAAGATCAAGCAGGAGTCCAAGACTCTGGCCACGATCACCATACAGAACTATTTCAGGATGTACAAGAAGCTGGCCGGCATGACAGGCACCGCCCGCACCGAGGAAGATGAATTCCGCGATATCTACAACATGGACGTGGTTGAGATCCCCACGAATCAGCCCGTCGTCAGGGATGATATGCAGGATTCCATTTACGCGTCAGAGAAGGGCAAATTCAAAGCCATCGTGCGGGACATCGCGCAGTGTCACGAGACGGGGCGGCCCGTGCTGGTAGGCACTATATCCATTGAGCGTTCGGAACTTATCAGCGGCCTGTTGAAAAAAGAAGGCGTCGGGCATAACGTGCTGAACGCCAAGAATCATGAAAGGGAAGCGGAGATAGTGTCCGAGGCCGGGCGGCTGCATTCCGTAACCATAGCGACGAATATGGCGGGCCGCGGCACGGACATCATTCTGGGCGGCAACCCTGATTTTGAGGCAAAGAAGGAGCTGCGGAAGCGGGGATACGGAGAAGAGGCAATTTCCTGCGCCGCAAGCTTTATCCCGCTTGAAGATCCGGAATTGATAGCGGCGAGGGAGGAATACACGGCTCTGTATGAAGGCTTCAGGGTCGAGCGCGCCGAAGAGCAGCGGAAAGTCGTCGCGTTGGGGGGCTTGCATATCATCGGTACCGAACGCCACGAGTCCCGGCGGATAGACAACCAGCTCAGGGGACGTTCCGGACGCCAGGGAGATCCCGGTTCCACGCGTTTCTTCCTGTCCATGGAGGATGAACTGATGCGCCTGTTCGGCGGCGAGCGAATGCGGCGCGTGGTGGAAAGGCTGGGCGTCGGCGAGGACGACCCCATAGAAGCGGGTCTCCTTACAAGATCCATTGAAAACTCTCAGAAAAAGGTCGAAGGCCGAAACTTCTCAACCCGAAAATACGTGTTGCAGTATGACAACGTCATGAACAAACAGCGTGAGATCATATACAGCGAGCGGCGCAGGGTGCTGTACGGCGAAGACCTGCGCGATCATATACTTTCGATGGTGGAGGAACTGATAAACGAGGCTGTGGACACCGCTTCGGCGGGTTCAAAATACGCGGAAGAGTGGGATCTCAACGGTTTATGGGAGGCCGCGAAAAGGATCTGCGGCGATTTTGCCGCGCGAAGCTACGATGAGGAAGAGCTGCGCGTATTGACGGCGGAGCAGCTTCGTGAAGACATCAGAACTCAAATGGAAGAAATTTACAGCAAGAAAGAAGAGGAAATCGGCGCCGAACGGATGCGCGAGCTTGAGCGCATGGTGATGATCCGCGTGGTGGATACCAAGTGGATGGATCACATCGACGCGATGGATCAGCTTCGCCACGGCATAGGCCTGCGCGCCATCGGTCAGCAGGATCCCGTCAACGCTTACGCGGCTGAGGGATTTGAGATGTTCGAGATGATGGTGCGGTCCATCAGGGAAGATACGGTGCGCTTCTGTTTCAATGTCACGATGAGTACCGATACGCGGCGCAAACAGGTCATCGCGGTCAGCGGCGACGGCAGGCGGGAGGATTACGGAAACGAGGGCAGGCCGGAGAAGAGCGGCGCGGACAGCTTGCCGTCCAAGCCCGAGGTTCCCGCGCGCGAACAGAAAAGGGAGCCGGTGAGGAGGCAGGGAGAAAAGATCGGCAGAAACGAGCCCTGTCCCTGCGGAAGCGGGAAAAAGTATAAAAACTGCTGCGGAGCTAATTAGCCGTGTTTAAGCGGAAACCGCCGCGGATATCCCGTACACTGCCTCAGCGGGACATAGCTTTAGCAAATTTAAAAGATTAAGAGAGAGGGTGAGATTTTTGGTTGAATTGGAACAAATAAAGTACGAACTGACCGGAGCGGCGGTAAACCTTAAAGAATTGGGTGACTCCCTTTGACCTGGCTGGCATTGAAAAACAGTTGTCTGAAATAAAAAAACAGGCGGAAGCGGGTGATTTTTGGAACGACCACGCGCGCGCCCAAAAACTGCTGAAAAAAAGAAAACGGCTGGAAAACGAAGTAGAAGCGCTTTCCGCCATGAGAACGGATCTGGAAGATATAGAGGTTCTCATCGAACTTGCCGCGGAAGAAAACGACGCGTCCATAGCGCCGGAAATACAGGCGGCCTATGAGAAGTGGAAGAAAGACTTTGAGGAGCTGCGGGTCAAAACCCTGCTGGACGGGGAATATGACGGAAATAACGCCATTCTGTCCGTGCACGCGGGTTCCGGCGGCGCCGACGCCCAGAACTGGGCGGAAATGCTGCTGCGCATGTACATCAGATGGGCCGGCGACAAGAACTATAAGGTTAAAATAATGGATCTCCAGGACGACAGCGAAGGCGGCGTAAAGAGCGCGACCGCGCTGGTTTCCGGGGAATACGCTTACGGTTACCTGAAAAACGAAAAAGGCGTGCACAGGATTGTGAGGATTTCTCCCTTTGATTCCTCGGGGAGAAGGCATACATCCTTTTCTTCTGTGGATGTGATGCCTGAAATCGACGACGAGATCAACGTGGAAATTTCGCCCGACGACCTGCGCATAGACACCTTCAGATCCAGCGGCGCGGGCGGACAGCACGTAAATAAGACGGATTCCGCGATACGCATCACGCATCTGCCTACGAATGTCGTGGTCTCCTGCCAGAATGAGAGATCCCAGCACCAGAACAAAGAAGTGGCCATGCGCATCCTCAAATCCCGCCTGATGGATCTCGCGAAGGCGGAACACAAGGAAAATCTGGCAGAGCTGGCAGGAGATTACAGCCAGATAACGTGGGGCAGCCAGATCCGCTCTTACGTGTTCCACCCTTATTCAATGGTGAAAGATCATCGCACCGGCGCGGAAGTGGGAAATGTTTACGCGGTTATGGACGGCGGCCTGGATTATTTTATCAATGAGAAATTAAAACAGAAAGAATCCTGATCGTGAAAGGCGGGCGCAATACCTTTGAGACGGAAGCGGACAGCACACTCGGGGAGGTTTTATGACGAAATACATTTTTGTGACAGGCGGCGTTGTGTCCGGGCTCGGGAAGGGCGTTACCGCCGCGTCTCTGGGACGGCTGCTGAAGGCCCGGGGCCTGAAGGTGAGCGCGCAAAAGCTTGATCCGTATATCAACGTAGATCCGGGGACGATGAGTCCCATCCAGCACGGCGAGGTATTCGTGACGGAAGACGGCGCGGAAACGGATCTGGACCTCGGCCATTATGAGCGTTTTATCGACGAGAATCTGGATCGTTTTTCCAATCTCACCGCGGGCAGAGTTTACTGGAATGTGCTGCAGAAGGAACGGCGGGGGGAATATCTCGGCGAGACGGTTCAGGTGATCCCGCATATCACGAACGAAATAAAGAAATTCATTTTCGCCGCGGGAAAGGAAAACGGCAGGGATATTGTCATCACGGAAATAGGAGGCACCATCGGCGATATAGAAAGCCAGCCTTTCTTGGAAACGATCCGTCAGATAGCGCTCGACATCGGCAAGGAAAACTGTCTCTATATACATGTTACCCTTGTTCCGTTCATGGACGGTTCCCACGAATATAAGTCCAAACCCACGCAGCATTCCGTGAGAGAGCTGCAATCTTTGGGAATATCACCGGATATCGTTGTGATCCGTTCGAACGGGCCTGTGGGCAGGGATATCCGCGATAAAATCGCGCTGTACTGCAACGTGCGGCCCGAATGCGTCATCGAAAACAGGACCTTGTCCCTGCTTTATGAAGCCCCGCTGAAACTTGAAAAACAGAAGTTTTCGGAGATTGTCTGCCGGAAACTCCAGATTCAGGCTCCGGAGCCTGATCTTTCAGACTGGAAGGCTATGCTGAAACGCGTCGCGGGCAGGAGCAAAGTTGTCCGTATCGCGCTTGCCGGAAAATACACGAAGCTTCGCGACGCCTATTTTTCCGTGGCGCAGGCCCTGAGCCACGCGGGGTATGAGGCCGGGACAAAGGTTGAAATCGTTTGGGTTGAGGCGGAAGACGTAACGCGGGATTCCGTTGATTCTCTGCTTAAAGACTGCGGGGGGATATTGGTCCCGGGCGGTTTTGGGGAAAGGGGGATTTCCGGGAAAATATTGGCCGCGCAGTACGCAAGGGAGAACGACGTTCCCTATCTCGGCATTTGCCTCGGGATGCACGTCGCGGTCGTAGAATTCGCGCGTAATGTGCTCGGTCTCCCGTCCGCTGATTCCACGGAATTTAACGCCGGAACACCCGATCCGGTTATATGCCTGATGAGTGACCAGCATGGAAATATTCCGAAGGGCGGAACCATGCGCCTGGGAGCCTATCCCTGCGACGTGCTTAGGGATTCCGCGCTTTACGGGATTTATCTGTCGGAATCCATCTCGGAGCGCCACCGCCACAGGTATGAATTCAACAACGCGTATCGTGAGCGCGTCGAGGCTTGCGGCATGGTCGTCTGCGGCGTATCTCCGGACGGCAGGTTTGTGGAAGCGGTTGAGATCCCGCGAAACCGCTTTTTTACAGGCGTTCAGTATCATCCTGAGTTTAAAAGCCGTCCTAACCGGGCGCACCCGCTTTTCCGCGCCTTTGTGAGCGCGTCGCTGGAGACGCGGAGCGGGGATTTATAAGTATTTATCCTGCCGGATCCGGGAAAGGAAGCGCGAATGGAATCCCCTACGCCGGAATTTTTTATGAGGGAGGCGCTCCGCGAAGCGGACAAAGCTTTCGCGGAGAAGGAAATCCCCGTGGGCGCGATCGTCGAGCTGAACGGTGAAATCGTCGGCAGGGGGCACAACCGCACGGAAACGGAGAAAGATCCCACCGCCCACGCGGAGATGAACGCTTTGAGAGAAGCGGCTAAGGCCTTGGACGGCTGGCGGCTGACGGGATGCAGGATGTACGTGACCGTGGAGCCGTGCGCCATGTGCGCCGGGGCGCTGGTGCTCGCGAGGGTTTACAAAGTTTACATAGGCGCGACCAACGAAAAAAGCGGCGCCTGCGTTTCGTTGCGAAACCTGCTGCGGGACGAAAGGCTGAACCATTTTGTGGAGATGGAAACAGGGATTCTGCGGGAGGAGTGCGAAACTCTCATGAAACGCTTTTTCAAGGAGATCAGATCGGATATCGGAAAATCGCGCAAGCGGAAATGGTGCAAAGAATGAAAAAAACGGCAAAACTGATTTGTGTTGCGGTGTTGGCCGCGGAGATTCTCTCTTCCGGCCTTTGTTTCGCGGACGGATTGAATCTTGTGGAAAATTATCCCAGAGCGGGCAGCAGTTCGTCAGCCCCGGTGAATCTCGGAATCAAGCTTTTCTTCGACGGAAATGTAGCCGATCCGTCCGTCCGGGAAATAAACAGGCAGTGCTTCAGTCTGTCCGGTCCGGGCGGGCAGACAGTGCCGCTCAAAGTGCTTTATAAAGAATCGGAGCCGAATTATATTCTGGTGCTTACCGAACCGGAAGACAGACTTAAAGGACTTGAGTCGAATGAGGAATACAAACTGACCGTTTCGGAGGGCTTGCAGGCGGCGGGCGGCGCGACGCTCGGGAAGGCTGAAACCATCGCTTTCAGGACGCGCAACACGGATACGGATGTCACGGTGAACATGGTCATCATGGGAGTTATGTTCGTCGGAATGTTCGTTTTTTCATCGCTTTCACTGAAGAAACGACTGAAGAAAGAAGGAGAACAGGAATCAAAAGTCAATCCCTATAAATTGGCGAAGGAGAGCGGGAAAAGCGTTAACGAAGTCGTTGAAAAAGTTGAGAAGGTTAAAAAGAAAGGGACGAAAAAACAGACGGAAGACGGCGGGCACGCCGCGCAAGGCGGAAACGCGCCTGTGGAAGGCCGGAAATATGTCAAGCGCGTGAGAGCTCCCAGACCTGTTTCCAGCGCCGGCGGTACGGGCGTAATCGAAGAGAAGAAAACGATAGTGGAAACGGAGCGCGGGACTAAAAGTACGGCCCGACCGAAAAAGGCGAAGAGGAAAAACAAGAAATCGAAGAAAAAAAAGTAAAATTATGAAAAAAATTACTGTCAAAGCATTCGCGAAGATCAATCTTGCGCTGGATGTGCTCGAAAAACTGCCAAACGGATATCACGCCGTGCAGACGGTCATGCAACAGATAGATCTCAGCGACAGAGTGACAGTCGCGTGGGATACGGAAATACCTGAAACAGAGGCAGGAAAGATCGCGCTGACAACGGACAGCCCGGAACTTCCGCCGGACGGCGGAAATCTCGCTTGGCGCGCCGCGCGCCTTATGCTGGCGGAATTCGCGCCGGCTAAACCGGGGAAGGTTTCCATACATATTGAAAAACGCATACCTGTCGCCGCGGGACTTGCGGGGGGAAGCGGCGACGCCGCCGCGGTCATGCATGCTCTCGCCTTTCTGTGGGGATTGCGTCTGCCGCTGGAAAGCCTTGTGGAGAAAGGCGCGCTCCTCGGCGCGGACGTTCCGTTTTGCGTTATGGGGCAGGCGGCTTTAAATCCTGAAACAGGATGCCTTGATACCGCCGCGGCTTCCGCCGCCGCGCTGGCGGAGGGCGTTGGGGAACTGCTGACGCCGCTGCCGGCTCTTGAGGGGTGGATTTTGCTCGTCAAACCGCCGGTATCTGTTTCCACCGCGGAAATTTACGGGAAAATAGCGTTTGAGAAAATCGGCGAACGCCCGGACGTGCTGGAACTGGCGGAAGGGCTGAGACGAAAGGATATGGGCCGGATCAAAAAAAATATGGTGAACGTGCTTGAAAAAGTCAGCGCGGAAGAGTATCCTGTAATCAAAAGCGTGAAGGACAAATTGCTCGCCGCGCCGGCGCGCGAAGCTGTGCTTATGAGCGGAAGCGGCCCCGCGGTCTTCGCTTTTTTCAAGGACGAAAAACCGGCGCGAAAGGCGTATACAAGTTTGCGAAAGGTTTTCGGCGAGATATTTCTGGTAAAACTGATAGGTACTGTTCAAAGATAGCCGGATGTATGCTGGAGTCTGCCACCGAGCGTTTTGCAGGCGGATATTAAATGCCGCGCGGCCGCCCGCACGAAGCGCGTCAGCGCGTTCCTGAGGGGATGGCGGCGGTTTCCTGACGCTGGTTGAATTATATTGCTCCGCCCCTTGGTCCGGCGTTTGGTTGGCGGAGCAATAATTTGAATGCTTGACGATTCGGAGATAATAAAGATGGAAAAAGAGATTTCGACAATAAATCTTTGGCTGAAGCAGCCGGATTTGCCCGCGGATCTGAAGAAAGAGCTGCTGTACATGAAGGACGGCTACGGAGCGGATCCCGAAGACGCGGAAATACGAAATGAAATCCATGAGAAGTTTTACCGCGATCTGGAATTTGGGACCGGCGGCATGAGAGGCGTTCTCGGCGCGGGAACGAACCGCATGAACCTGTATGTCGTGAGAAGGATCACACAGGGGGTTGCGGACCATATCAATTCCGAAAGGCGCGGCGGGACTGAAAGCGCGCGCCCAACGGTCGCCATCGCCTGTGACAACCGCCATAAATCCAGCGAATTCGCGCTGGAGACAGCCTGTGTGCTGCTGGCGAACGGCATAGGCGTATATATTTTCCCCCACCTCACGCCCACCCCGGCCCTTTCTTTCGCCGTGCGCCGCTGCGGGTGCCGCGCGGGCGTCATGATCACCGCGAGCCATAATCCGAAGGAGTATAACGGATACAAGCTTTACGGCGCGGACGGCTGTCAGAGCCTCCCGGAAGAGGCGGACGCGGTGGCGGATCGCATCGGGCGTTTGGATATGTTCCGTGACGTGCTCACCATGGCGGGCGAGCTTGGGGGCGGCGGTTTTGACGAAAAACTGCGGAGCGCGGAATCGTGGCGGGGGCAAGACGGCCCGGCCCGGCTGAGGGTCATCTCCCGGCAGCTTGAAGAGGCTTATCTGGAAAAGGTAATGCAGACTTCCGTGAAAAAGCAAAACTTTTCCAATTTTTCCATCGTATATACGCCGCTGTACGGAACGGGAAACGTGCCTGTACGCGAGGCGTTTAAACAGGCCGGCATTGAGCGGGTAAGTGTGGTGAGCGAACAGGAATCGCCCTCCGGCTCTTTTGAGACCTGTCCGTATCCGAATCCTGAAAAGAGGGAAGCTCTCGAACGCGGGTTAGCCTTGTGCGAGGCCCTCGGCGCTCAGGGAGATCCGCCGGATCTGCTGCTTGCCACGGATCCGGACTGTGACCGCGCAGGTGTCGCCGTGCGGCGCGGCAACGATTATGAACAGCTTAGCGGAAATGAAATCGGAGTTCTGCTTTTGGATTTCATCTGCGCTTCCAAGATAAAGGCCGGAAAGATGCCGGAAAGGCCGATCGCCTTCAAGAGCCTCGTCAGCAGCCCGCTCGCCTCCGTTGTCGCGGCAGGTTACGGCGTGGAAATGGTCAATGTCTTGCCCGGATTCAAGTTCATCGGCGAGCAGATCACGAATCTGGAAAACAAAGGCGAGGAAGATCGCTATATTTTCGGGTTTGAAGAAAGCTGCGGGTACCTGTCGGGAACTCATGTGCGGGACAAGGACGGAGTAAACGCCGGCCTGCTGATCTGCGAAATGGCGGCTGCGTACAAAGACGAGGGCCTGACTCTCTTAGACGCGCTTGAAGCCGTTTACCGGCGCTGCGGATTTCATCTGAATTCCTTGGTGGAATTCAGCCTGCGGGGAGAAGCCGGCCTGAAAAAGATAGGGCGAGTCATGAAAACTTTGAGGGAGAAATTTCAGGACGGGCTGTTTTCACGAAAAGTGGCGGAGTTCACGGATTACCTCGCGCCGGGGCGCGGGGCGCAATCTCCCGGGACGAATCGCGGCGCGGAAAACAGGGCTAAAGTCGCCGGGACGCGCAAATCCGATATCTTAGAGTACGCGTTTGAGGGCGGCGGCGGCTTCATCGCTAGGCCTTCGGGAACGGAACCCAAGCTGAAGATCTATCTTTCCGAGAGCGGCGAAACCAGAGGAGAAGCCGAGGAGAGGATTTCCAGGCTGAAAAAAGAGATTGAAACCTTAGTGAACGGGGTGGAATAACAGATTTCACGCGCGGGATTTGCGGGAAGAAGCTGTGTTTTCCTGTCTATGTATCCTTGCCGTCTTTCGCTTCGTGTTCCGCCGATATTTTTTGCTTGACTTCGTCAAAAATATCCGACAGCCGGTTTAGCAATGTGATAAGCCGCCATGCGTTTTCCTCGCCGAGCCGGGAAAGGGTTTGTTCCAACATTTGATCAGCCTGTTTCTTTGCGCCCTCAAGAATCTTGCTCCCCGCGTCCGTGAGTTCGACAGTGATTTTGCGGCGGTTGCTTCTGTCTGTTTCACGTACGACATATCCTTTTTTTTCAAGTGATGTAAACATTTGTGAAATTGCCGCCTTCGTGATATATATACTGCTCTGAATTTCCGCCATATTAACGCTTTTGTCACCGCAGAAGGCATTTTCGGAGATTCCCGCCATCACAAAAAGCTCGGTCATATTGACATCCGATACTTTGGGGAAATCCAGCCCTGCTTTTTTGAAACGGAACAGCACCTGTATATATTGTTCTTTTAGATTGCTATCCATAACAATTTCCTTTCACAATTTACATCACTGCGAAATCAATACCCCCTCATTTGAATGACGGTGTCAGTCCTCTGTCTCTATAACGCGCGGCTTTTCTGCGTTCCCGCGCTCGCTCCGCCTTTTCCGCTGCCCTTTCATGAGTAAATAGAATATTGGCAGCAGCAGCAGGCTGAGCAATGTGGAAGCGGTCAAGCCGCCGATCACGACGATGCCAAGCCCTTGCATCATTTCCGTCCCCCTGCCTATGCCAAGCGCCATTGGGACGATGGCGAGGGTTGTCGTCAGCGTTGTCATGAGAATCGGCCGCAGGCGCGTGCGGGCTGCTTTGAATATCGCCTCCACCACAGGCATTTCCTCGCAATATTGGTTGGTTGTGCTCACGAAAAGTATGCCGTTGTTCACAACGGTGCCAACCAGCACTAAAAACCCAAGTATGGACGACATGCTTAAAGAAACCCCGCTGACAAAGAGCAGCGTGAGCGAGCCGATCAGGCTGAAAGGGACGCAGAGCATAACCATAAGCGACAGTTTGGGCGACTCAAATTGGATCGCCATAACCATGAACACCAACAGGGCTGCCACGGCGATCGCCATCCCCAAGGAAGAAAACTCTTCGGTCTGCATTTGCTCCATGGAGCTTTGCGCCAGAGCCACGCCGTCAGGAAAGTCGATAGTTTCCACTACTGCCCGGATATCCCCGGCAGCCGTAAATTTTGCCGCCGCGGTGGGAGTTCCGCTGACGGTGACAATATATTCGTTGTTATCGCGCGAAATGCTCTGTGGCGCATCTGCAAAGTCCAGATGAGCTAAAGATGCGAGAGGTACGACGGCGCCCGACGGGGAAACCAGCCGCATGTCTGTCAGATCCTCCATGTTTTGATATTTCCCGGGCGGGTACTCCACCCATATTTCGTACTCTTTATCATCCTTGCGAAGCCCGACTGTCTCCTGCCCGGAAAGCGCGGTACGCACGTCCCCGAGAATTTGCATGGGCGTAAACCCATAACCGGCTGCCGCGAGGGGATCCACAACGATCTCCATCTGCGGGTCGCTGTCCTCGGCCGTAGAAGATACGCGCACTATATCCGTGCGATTTTCCATAATCTGAACGATGGTTTTTGCCGCTTCCTTGAGATCGTCCAGATGGTTTCCTTTCAAGTTGATTTCCACATCGTTGCTCATGGTAGATCCCGACTGGTTTGCGCCTGAGCTGGAAATATTTATTTCACAATCAAGGAAGTCCCGGACAGCCTCCCGCAGCGACGATATTATCTCCTCCGTGCTCATTGCGCGATCGTCCAGCAGATACAGATACATGCTGGCCGTGTTGCCCGAACCTCCGCCCATAAGATTTGCGGACCCCCCGGCGCTCAGAGAATAGCTCTCCACATCGGGATAGGACGCCGCAAGTTTTTCGAGTTCACCCATGAGCGAAGAAACATTTTCAAGGCGAACCCCGGGGCGCATTTCCGCCTCCACCAAGATCACGCCCTCATCAATAGCCGGCATAAGTTCCACGTTGATTTGCGTGGCGAGCCCTATGGAACCCAGGAGCAAAGCGACGGCTGCAAGCAGCCCGGTTATTTTTCTGCGCAGGAGGATTTTGAGCAGCTTGGCGTAACTTTTTTCCAGCCGGATTAAAGGTTTTGCCGCCGGCGCGTTCGCGTTTTCTCTGGGATGATATTGTGTAAAGAGCAGGGGAACCAGCGTCATGGCCGAGACAAGCGACGCGGTTAATGCAAAAATGATGGTGAAGCCCAATGGCCCGAAAATCTGTCCCGACATGCCGGGAATCATTGCCAATGGCAAAAATACGACGACTGTCGTAATTGTTGACCCGGCGACGGCTGATATGACGAATTTGGCGCCTTTCAACGCCGCGTCCACAAGACTTGCGCGTTCTGTGACCGATTTAAAGCAGCTGTCCAAAACGACGATTGAATTGTCCACCATCATGCCGATGCCCAATATCAATGCGCTCATCGTGATCAGGTTCAACGAAAATCCCATAAATCGCATCAATATAAATGTGACAAGCAAAGAAATCGGCATGGCGCAGCCCACGATTAAAGACGCCCTCACGTCTCCGAAAAACAGGAACAAAACGATCATGGATATGAGGATGCCGAGCAGCAACGCGGTGGCCACGGAGGAAAGGGACGACGTAACCATTTCGCTCGCATCCTGCACAACCGTAATGGAAATCTCCTCGTTGCGGGAAGAAAGTTCGCGGACGGCTTCCCTGACTTCATCTGACACTTGGGTAACATTGGCGCTCTGTCGTTTGGAAATGCCCAGGCTGATGTTCTCATTCCCGTTGTACCGGCTGAGACTGTCCGCGTCTCGGGTCGCCTCGTAAACGTTCGCGACGTCAGAAAGGCGTATCACCGCGCCGCCGGGCAGGGGAATCGCGATTTTTTGGAGGTCTTCCACCGTATTGATTTCGAATTGGCCGCGCACCGGCATGGATCGGCTGCCGTAATCCGCGATGCCGGCCGGAATCGAGAAGTCCGCGCCGGAAACGCTGGCGATTATCATCTCCCTGCTGACGCCGTATTGTTGCAGTTTTTCTTCCAAAAGTTCTACGCGGATATATTGCTCGCGCCCGCCGGATACGCTTACATCCGCCACAGACGGAAGCTTTTCGAACGCGGGCACAATTTCTTCTTCGATAAGATACAGCAAGTCGTCCGTGGATTCTGAGCTGACCGAGATCGTCATATTCGCGTTCAAGTCATTCATGTCGATCGCTATGATGATAGGCGTGGTGCTGTTTTCGGGTAAAATATTGGAAAGCATATTCAGCTTTTCCATCAAGTCGGTATAGGCGATGTTCATATTTGTGCCGTATTCGTAGGAGAGCATTACAAGTGAGACGCTCTCGCTCGAACGCGAAATGATGGAATCAATACCATTGAGGGAGGCCGCGACGCCTTCGATCTCGTGGGTCACGAGCTTTTCCACATCTTGGGGCGCCGCATTCGGATAGATCGTGTTGACGACCAGCATGGGCATTTCCATCTCAGGCGTCAACTCCATTGGCAGCGAAAAAACGGACATGACGCCGAACACCAACAGGCCTGCCACAACGATCAGAACGGATACCGGACGACGTAAAACCAGCCTTACAAGCCCCATCTATTTCTTCGCCTCCGCCACTTCAACCTCAACGCCGTCCCCCAAACGCTTGTGCCATGTGGTGATGATTTTGTCCTCCGCGGTTACGCCCGACAGGACTTGCGCTTTCTCATCATCCGCCATGCCGATTTCCACGGGTGTTTTGGCGGCGCGCCCATCCTGCAGCCTGTACACGTAAGCTTCCCCGCCGTCATAGTAGACGGCGTCTATTGGCAATAGCAGCGCGTTTTCAGCATGGTTGGTTTCCAATAATACTTTTACATTGGATTCGCTTGTCAGTGACAGCTCGGAGTCAGATATGCGGGCTTCAATGGCGTATAAGCGGTTGACCGCGTTTGCCGAGTAGGAGATTTCCGTGATTTCCCCTTTGCCCGCGGCATCCTCTTTACGAATCGTGATCGCGTCCCCCAACCGCAAATAGGTTAAGCTTGTTTCCGGGACGTGAAAAACAACCGTCATATATTCCTTCTCTGCGATTACATAAGCGGGTGTTTGGGGTGAAACCGCCGAGAAAACATCCACATTGCATTGATCGATAACGCCGCTTATGGGTGCGACGATTTTATAATCCAGCATCGAATCGTTCACCTGCGCCAATGATATCTGGGCCTGCCGCAGCGCAATCTCCGCGCTTTCCTTCGCGAGTTCCGCCTGCGCGATTGCGTCTTCCGCCGCCGCGACTTGCTGCTCGTGTGTTTTCTGCGGGATCGCGTCTTTGAGCGACTCGTATCCGTAAAGTACATCTTCCAGCGCCTGACGGGCGGAGGCCAGGGAAACGGCTGCGGATTTCACACGGTTTTCCGCTGCCCTTATGGCAACTTCCGCGTTGGCGTGTGTGTTCTGCAATTTATCCGCATTCAGCGCGCACAGCACGTCTCCCGCTTTTACGATATCGCCCGCGCCAAAGAATACAGACCGCACTTCACCGACTGCCTCAGGATAAACGGTAACCTGTGTTCCGGATTCCGCCTTTCCGATAAATTCGCTTTCAAGGGATATGTCGCCGCGTATGGGGCTTTCGGTTTGGACGATAGGCTTTGCCGGAGTTTCTATGGCCTGCACATCATTCGAGCAGCCCGAAAACAGCAAAAGTGAGAAAACGGCCCATAAAAGAGCGCCGCATAGATAATACGTTTTGTGTGCTTGCATTTGCATATGACAATTCCTTTCTTTCTTGCTTACTTCCTGCCCCGCCTCGCTGATGTCTGAATAATAACAATTCTTTAACTGTTAAGCGATTTACAGTATAGTACCTATTGTTCCCAGATGCAAGAGGTGTTTGTGAATTGGGCGCGGCAATTTTTTGCTGAGGAAATATATGGGAATAGTTTCGGAGTCATTGATCCACATTGATCCACATTAGATTTTTTGCGAAATTAATAATAATATGATAAAATGGGAGCATGAAATACGAAAATTTAAGAACTTACCCGGACACAAAATTCCGTAGGATTTGTGGGGTAAAGCGCTCAACCTTCAACAAGATGGTGGAAATACTCCAAAAAGCATATGCGGAAAAGCACAAACGGCGCGGAAGGAAGTCGAAACTGTGCGTAGAA
>JAITPU010000083.1 GCA_031289235.1 Eubacteriales Family XIII. Incertae Sedis bacterium | reverse complement strand
GCCGCCACCTGTAGAGGATGTCGGCGCTATAGCCTTTCCGCTACTATCGACAGGAGGCGTGGTAACTCCGCTGGATACGGTGAGCGCGGCCGGAGCCTTGCCTTCGAACACAACGCCGTTTGCGCTAACCTCGGCTTTCGTGATCGTGCCCAGATTATTGACCGTCGCGCCCCTTGCGGACGAATTGACCACCAGCGAGGTAATCCTGCTCGCCGCGTCAACGGCGAGATGCGTCGACGCATTGAGGGTAAGGCTGTTAAGCTGAGAGCCGCCTCTGACGTCAATCTGAGTTACTTCGCCGTCCAAAGTAACGCCGGCTTTTACGTTGTCCAGAATGACAGTCCCGTCTACGTCATCAATCACTATTTTCGCGTTCGAGTTGTCGAGTCCCGTAATGCGGATATCCCCGGCGACCGTCTTGCTCACGGAAACCTGCTGTATGCTGCCGCCTGAAATGGCGACGGAATTGCTTCCGCCGCCACGAACTACCAGTTTCCCGCCAACGCTTACATTGTCAAGCGTTACGTCGCCGTTCCCTATGCCTTCCGCAAGGATCACGTTGCCGCTAACGCTTATCCCTCTAAGCGTAACTCCGGTAGTATTCACTATCGCTATATTGCTGACATTTTCTGTATAAGTTCCGGCGCTCGTGTAAAGCGCGCCTATCGCGTTGTCGAGGATCGTTGCTATTTCAGCCCTTGTGATGCTGTCTTTCGGCCTAAAAGCTCCTCCGCTGCCCTGGACATATCCCTCGGAAGCCATCTGAGCTACCAAGCCTCTCGCCCAACTCGCGATCTGACTGTTATCGCTGAAACTTGAGGAGGCGCTGGCGTCAGTGACGCCGAAAGCCCTCGCGAGCAGCGCGGTCGCCTCTTCCCTCGTTATGGAAGCGGTCGGCCTGACCGTCGCGCCGTCCCCCTGCATCACGCCGGCGGCGTTCGCTCTCAGTATGGCGTCCGTATAGAACTCGCCTGACCTCAAATCGGTAAAGGCGTTGCTTGCGGCCGTTTCATACTTCATTATCCTGTCAAGGATGACCGCGACTTCTCCGCGCGTTATAGGATTATTGGGACGAAAACTCCCGTCTTCATATCCCCTCAGGACATCAAGCTCCGTCCATCTCGCAACCGCGTCCCTGCCCCAATGACTCCCGGTATCGCTGAATCCGGCGGAAATCGGAACGATCTCAACCGGCACGTCCGCGGCGAAAACACCGGGAGACGCCGCGAAGCCGAATGCGCCGAGCGCAATAGCCACCGCCATGCAGAACGCAAATGTCCTGCTCGCCTGTTTTCTGTGAATCAACATTAATTTTTCCTCCTTCTCCCGATCCGATCTTGGTCATGATCCATCGAAAATATAACAACAATAACAACAATATACTTTCAAACAGCCCTTAGTTCATATAACTGCTCCTGTAATTATATTACAAGTTTCGCGCGTTTGTCAAGGGATCCGCATAATAACGTTATACTGTAACATAAATGTCATGTAACTGTTCAGGGGTTTGCCCGTAAACAGGCAGGGGGGACTCTGTTTCCCCCGAAGGAATAATTGCGAGCACACGAGCGGGCCGATTCCGAAACGCTTCACTCCAAATCTTCCGCCTCGTGGCGCTTCTGCCGCGTCATAAGCGCGGTAACGGCTTCTTTCGCGCTCACTTCGCCTCTTAATACCCTGCATACCTGCTCTGTGACGGGCATTTCCACGCCGGCCTTCCGCGCCAGCAGCTGTGCCGCCTCCGCAGTGTACACGCCTTCCACCACCATCCCTACCTTTTCCGCGGCCGCGGCCGGCTCCACGCCTTTTCCGATAAGGACGCCGCAGCGTCTGTTCCTGCTGTGCCGGCTGGTGCAGGTGACTATCAGGTCGCCGATCCCGGACAGGCCGAAAAACGTTTCCCGCTTAGCTCCAAGCTTTTCCCCAAGCCGCGATATCTCCAGAATTCCTCTGGTCATCATGGCCGCCTTCGCGTTGTCCCCGAAACCCATGCCGTCGGAGATGCCGGCACCCAGCGCGATGACGTTTTTCAGCGCTCCGCCCAGTTCCACGCCGATCACGTCGGAATTCGCGTAGACGCGCAGGCGGTTTGTCATAAACACGTCCTGCACGTACTCCGCCAGTTCCGCATTCTCTGACGCCACAGCCAGCGTCGTCGGCATATTCCTTCCGACCTCCTCCGCGTGAGAAGGACCCGAAAGCACCGCGTAAGCGCGTTCGCCGCAAAGCTCCGACGCGATACGGGACATCGTAAGCAGGCTTTCCCGCTCGATCCCCTTGGCCACGTTCACTATGACCTGATCCCTGCTGAAATACGGCTTTGCCTCTTCCAGCGCGCTCCTGAAATGCTGAGCGGGCGCGGCAAACAGCGCGATATCCGCGCCGTAAAGAGCTTCCTTCCGCGTATAGGCGATCCGCACGCTGCCGGGAAAAAATACCTCCGGCAGATATCTTTTGTTTTCCCTGTCGCGTTCCAGGAGCCTGAGCAGATCCTCGTCCACATCCCATATGGAAACTTCATGGCCCTTGCCGCTCAGGCTGACCGCCAGCGCGGTTCCCCAGCTTCCCGCTCCGATTATGGCGATTTTTTGCTTCATTACATTATCCTCGCTTCCTCTGTCTTTTGCCTTATGAAATAGCTAACTTTTTTTCGCGCCAAAGCTCAGTTTGGGCTCTTCCCCCCTCAGCAGGCGGCCTATGTTTCCGCGATGCTTCCCTATGACGGCCGCGGCTGTCAGCAGCGCGAAAGGCGCGTACATGGGATCGAAAAACCACGAGACGACCGGAAAGGCGGCGGCGGCGCATATCGAACCCGCGGAAACCCTCCTCGTCGCGAGGAGGACCGCGATGTCAACGGCTACGACTATCGCGCCAACGCGCGGTTCCAGCGCGAATATGACGCCTAAGACTGTCGCGACGCCTTTCCCGCCGGCAAAGCGATACGGCAGCGGCCACGCGTGTCCCGCCAGCGCCGCCATACCGCAGATGAAGGAATAGAGCATGGCGCCCTCCGCGTCTCCCGTCGACAAAAACAGCGCGCCGTATGAAATTTTAACCGCGACAAAGCCTTTAAGCACATCGACCGCGAGCGTGAAAGCCGCGGCTTTCTTCCCCATGGTGCGCAGCACGTTTGTAGTCCCCGGATTCCCGCTCCCCTCGCGGCGGACATCAATCCCGTGAATCCTGCCCATCACGCTCGCCGGAGAAAGGCAACCGACGAAATACGCCGCAACCGCGCCCGCGGCCAAAAATACGGGGCTGGCGTTCAAACCGCTCAACGCGCGCGCGACAGCGATTAACGTGTTCATATCATCACCTTCGCAGCTATATCAGCTCATCCCGTTTTTCGCGGAACACGAATTTAATAGAAGTGCCTTCAAATCCAAAGCCTTCACGGATTTTATTCTCCAGATATCGCGCGTAGGAAAAATGCATTAAATTCCTGAAATTTACTTTAAAGGAAAATAATGGAGGTTTCACGCCTACCTGAGAAACGTAATATATTTTCAGCCGCTTTCCCTTGTCGGAGGGCGGCTGTTTCATCATGACCGCGTCGGCTATCAGGCTGTTGATCTGACCGGTGGATACGCGCAGCGCCCGCTTTTCCGCGACCACGGAGGCCATATCCATGAGTTTGTCCAAGCGCTGTTTCCGCGCCGCGGAAACGAACACGACGGGCGCGTAGGGCATGAACGGCAGCTCGTTTCGGATTTTCTTCTGGAATTCGTTCATCGAACCTGTGTCTTTTTGTATCAGATCCCACTTGTTTACGGCGATAACGACGCCCTTCCCCGCCTCGTGAGCGATTCCGCCGATCTTTTTGTCCTGCTCGGAAACGCCTTCGGACGCGTCTATCATCAGCAGGCACACGTCGCTGCGCTCAATCGCCGCGACGGCCCGCACGACGCTGTAGCGCTCAATATTTCCGCTGACCCTGCTCCTCCTGCGGATGCCCGCCGTATCGATGAGGAGATACTTTTCGCCCTTCCTCTCAAAAGGCGTGTCTACGGAATCCCGCGTCGTCCCCGCCTCCTCCGAAACGATGACCCTGTTTTCTCCCAGAAACGCGTTTACGAGCGAGGATTTTCCCACATTCGGCTTCCCGATCACCGCGACATTGATCTCGCCCGCGCCCTCCTCCGCCTCCCGCGGCGGCAGGCGGTCAAGAATCCGATCAAGAACATCGCCCAAGTTCAGCATATTCGCCGCGGACACCGCTAAAGGCTCGCCAAGCCCCAGTTCGTAAAAGTCATAAAAATTCTCAGGCAATCCGGCTGTATCCACTTTATTGACTACAAGCAAGACATCATTCCCCGTGCGGCGCAGCATGGCGCCGACCTCCCTGTCCGACGCGGTCAAGCCGTCCCTGCCGTCCACGAGGAAAACGACGGTGTCCGCCGTCTCCATGGCGACTTCCGCCTGCTCGCGCATACGCGAGAGCAAGGCGTCCCCGCTCTCCGGCTCAATGCCGCCCGTGTCTATGAGGGCAAACGACCTGCCCTGCCATTCCACCTCGCCGTATATCCTGTCTCGGGTCACGCCGGGGCTTTCGTCTACGATGGAAACCCGCCTGCCTACCAATTTGTTGAAAAATGTCGATTTACCCACATTTGGCCTGCCGACGATCGCAACTATCGCTTTTCCCATATTTCCCCTTTTTTGTTTATATCTGTTACCGCAGTCATTAAACGCGCCGCGCCGCTCTCTTACCCGCAGGGCTGCCATCCCTGATCCGCCGCAAAGGCGACAGGCGGAAACCCTCGCAGCCGCCCATCCCGCTTCTATATCAATCGGCGAAGATGCCGGCCGCGAACTCGCCGGGATCAAAGGCGTGCAGATCTTCTATTTTTTCGCCTGTGCCGATGAATTTTACCGGCAGATCGCATTCGTCGGATATGGTTATGATGACGCCGCCTTTGGCCGTGCCGTCCATCTTTGTCAGCACGACGCCGGTTATATCCGTAATCTCCCCGAACTCTCTCGCCTGCGAGACGGCGTTTCTCCCCGTCGCCGCGTCCAACACCAGCAGAGTTTCCCTGCCGGCCTCCGGATATTCGCGGCTGACGATCCTGTTCATTTTTTCCAGCTCGGCCATGAGATTTTTCTTGGTTTGCAGCCTTCCCGCCGTATCGCAGATGAGTACGTCGATCTCTTTCGCCTTCGCCGACTGTATGGCGTCGAAGATCACCGCGGAAGGATCCGCGCCCTCTCCGTGCCTGACCACGCCGACGCCGACCCGCCTGCCCCAGATCTCAAGCTGCTCGCCCGCCGCCGCCCGAAATGTGTCGGCCGCGGCCAGCAGCACGCTTTTCCCCTCATCCCGGTATTGTTTCGCCAGTTTGGCGATGGACGTGGTTTTCCCGCCGCCGTTTACGCCCACCATGAGGATGATCAGCGGCGTCTCGCCGCTCACGCCGTGGCGCGCGCCCTTGTCGACCAGCTCTTTCACGATGAGGACGATCCGTTCCTTGACATCCTCCGGCGCGAACAGCCGATATTTTTTTATATCGTCACGCAGCCGCCCGATGATGCGCGCGGCGGTTTTTACGCCTATATCGGACATAATGAGGACTTCTTCCAGATCGTCAAGCATTTCTTCATCAATTTCCGGGCGCAGGAATATGACGTCCTCTATCTTTTCCTTCAGCCTCCCGAAAAACGATTTTTTTTTCATTTCAGGCGTCATATCGCGCTTCTCCCATAATTACCATTTATTTCCATTAACGTAACTCAGCCCTGACCCAATGAGGATTTTCAAAGCCGTCTGGCGAACTCATCCGTTTCCGCGTCGCCGAGGCGCAGGGAAATTACGCGGGAGATACCCTGTTCAGGCATGGTCACGCCATAGAGGGCGTCAGCGTATTCCATCGTCGCTTTCTGATGCGTGACTATGGCGAAGCGGGTTTCCTTGAAGCTCGCCAGACAACCGGCAAAACGGCAGATGTTGCTTTCGTCCAGGGCCGCTTCTACCTCGTCCAGAACGCAGAAAGGCGCGGGTTTTGCCTTCAAAATCGCGAACATCAGCGCGATAGCCGTCATGGTTTTCTCGCCGCCTGAGAGCAGATTCATGTTTTGCAGCTTCTTCCCCGGCGGCTGGGCGTTGATTTCGACGCCGCATTCCAGCGGGTTTTTCTCGTCTTCCAGACGAATCTCCCCTTTTCCGCCGCCGAAGAGCATATGGAACGACTCGCTGAAATTCTCGGCTATTTTATTGAAACTTTCCCTGAAGCCGGTCACTATGACCCTGTCCATATCTTCGATTATTTTTCGCAGCGAAGCCATGGCTTCCACGAGGTCGGCCCGCTGTCCTTTCAAAAAGGCGCAGCGTTCATTTACTGTCTCGTATTCCCTGACGGCGCCGACGTTCACTTCGCCGAGCTCGTTTAAGCGGTTCTTTATCTCGCGGCTTTCTTTTACCGCGCTGCTCGCGGCGAACTCCGCCTTTCTGAACGCGATCGCCTGAACGTAAGAAATTTCAAACTCGTCCCACAGCCTGCTTTTGAGAGAGTCAAGCCTCGCCTCGTTTTTGGCCTGCCGGACTTCGCTCTCGTATTTCCGGTTCTGTCCGGCTTCCAGCTCGGCTTCCAGCCTGTTCTTGCCGGCGTCCGCCTCCTCCATACGCTGTGAAATTTCGGCGCGCCTCTCCCGGATATCGGCAAGCAGCTGTTCCAGCTCCGCCTGTTCCTGTTCTTTTTCCCGCGCGACGCCTTCAAGATCCGTCCCGCCGGAACAAAGTTTCGCCTCCTCGCCGAGAAGATCCTTATACGCGTCCTCCCTGCTCTGTTTTTCTTCGCGCAGCTCCGCAACGCCCGTCTGCACCCGCAGCACGGCCTGATCGTTGTTATGCTTTTCGCTTTCCGCCGCGCCCGCCGCGAGACGAGTCTCTGTCACGCTTTCGTTGAGCGCGGCGAGTTCGGCCTTGTCCGTCTCGCATTCCGCTGCCAGAAGTTCTATTTTATGTTCAAATTCCGCCTCTTTCGCGGCCAGATCGACGATTTCCCCGCGCAGGCGTTCCGCTGTTTCCCCGGAGCGCTTCTGCTCGCCCACGACGCTTTCGATTTCTTTTTCCCATTTTCCCCGCCTGTTCAGAAGCTCTGCCTGCTGTCCTTCCAAATTCCCGATCTCATTGTCTACGGAAATTTTCTCAATCTCCTTCTCCCTGTAATCGCGCTCCGCCCGCCCGGCCTCGTCCGAATATCCGGAAACGCGCCTGTTCAGCAGCGCAAGCCGCTCGCCCGCGTCAGATCTTCCCGCCTCAAGCTCCGCGAGTTTTTCGGAAAGCTTCGCTATCTCCCCCTTCCGCTCCAGAAAACCGGCTGTTTTGTTCCTATAGGCTCCGCCCGTCATCGCTCCGCTCGCGTTGACGACCTCTCCGTCCAGCGTGACGAACCGCAGGGCGTTTCTGTTCTTTTTGGAAGCGCGCACGGCATTCTCAAGGCTGTCGATGATCACTACCCTGCCGAGCAGATATTCGAAAATACTCCTGTATCTCTCGTCAAAACGGATCCTGTCCACGGCGAAGCCCTGAAATCCGGTCTCAGACGCGCAGCTCTCGTCTTTTTTGCCCATCTGCGGACGGATGCTCCGCACCGGCAGGAAGGTGAGCCGCCCCGTCCTGTGCTCCTTAAGATGCTCTATAGCGGCTTTCGCGCTGCCGTCGTCCTCACAGACAACATTTTGCACGGCCGCGCCGAGGGCTGTTTCAACGGCGGTTTCAAAACCCGCCGGAGCTTCCATGAGATCGGCGACAACTCCGTGGAGGCCGGGGATCCCGGCTTTCATGACGGAACGCACACCGAAACTGTAGCCTTCGTAATTGCTCTCCATTTCTTCAATGGTCTTTTTCCGCGCGAGCAGCCGCTCAAAAAGCATCCGCGCGCTTTCCTGCTCTTTTCCAAGCGCTTCGGCCCGCTTCTTGTATTCGAGATATCCGGCTTCCGCCTCATTCTTTTTTTCTTCCAGCGACGCCAGCGCTTCTTCAAGCGATTCGCCGCGGCCCGCCGCGGCTTTCAGCTTATCGGCGATCTCAGCGCCGGCCCGGCCCGCCGAATCCTTCTCCTCCAGTATCTGCTTCCTGCGCCGCTCCAATGTCTCGCCAAAGCCGGCCGCGCCGGCCGCTTCACTCTCCTTCGACGCCCGTTCCCGCTGAAAATCGTAGAGGCTGTCCTTCATGGCGTCGATTTTACGGGTTTTCGCGTTCAGCGCGCCGGTGAAACCATCGGCCTTCTCAAGCTTTTCCGCGAGTTCGTCATTCAGCCGGACGAGTTCCTCCGCCGCCCTTGTCCGCTTCTCCGCAAGGGAAGCGGCATTCTCTTCTTCTTTTTTGATTTTAACGTCCAGCGCGGCGATCTCTTCGCTCAGGCGTTTTTT
>JAITPU010000058.1 GCA_031289235.1 Eubacteriales Family XIII. Incertae Sedis bacterium | reverse complement strand
ATATTATGGCAAGCAAAAAAGGAGTTGGCAGCTCTAAAAACGGCCGCGACAGCGAATCGAAACGCCTCGGAGTCAAAAGAAGCGACGGGCAGTTCGTCAGCGCCGGAAGCATTCTCGTCAGGCAGAGAGGAACCAAATTCCATTCAGGCAACAACGTAGGCAGAGGCGGCGACGATACTTTGTTTGCGAAAATCGACGGCGCGGTGAAGTTCGAGCGATATGACAAGGCTCGAAAACAGGTCAGCGTCTATTTAAAAGAAGCTTGACGACCGGGGAGTTCCGGCGGAAAAAAGACAAGCCACGGGACGATAAACAAGCTCCTATGCTTGCGTAGGAGTTTGTTTATTTTTTGGAGCGGGCGCTTAAAACTTTTTGTCACAGTCCGACAGTTCAAAGCCTGTTCCGCCGGCGCGGGGCTTTCCGCGGAGCGTCTTTGCCGGCACGTCAGGGGCCGCGCGAAGCGCGGCCGACCTCAGGACGCGCCTTCGAACAAGTATTTGAACAGCGATTGTTTTTCGCGGGAGGCCTTATGTTTGTAGACAGAGCGAAGATTGCCATACAGTCCGGCCGGGGCGGGAACGGCGCTGTTTCCTTCCGCAGGGAACCTTTTGTCCCCGACGGAGGGCCCGACGGAGGAGACGGCGGCAGAGGCGGCGACGTCATTTTCCGGGCGGACGGGCGTCTGCACACCCTCATGGATTTCCGGTATAAGAAAAACTACGCGGCCGCTGCGGGGCAGGACGGCATGAAACGCCGGAAATCCGGACAGAAGGGCGAAGACTTAGTCATAGACGTTCCCCTCGGAACCGTCGTTATCGACGAAGAAACGGGCGCGATCATGCGCGACCTGACACACAGCGGCGACAGCTTCGCCGCGGCAAAAGGCGGCAAAGGCGGCAAAGGCAACGTGCATTTTAAAAACGCTGTCAGACAGGCCCCGAATTTCGCCGAGGCCGGCGGCGAAGCCATGAAGAGAACAGTTGTTCTGGAGCTGAAACTCATTGCGGACGTGGGCATCGCGGGATTTCCCAACGCCGGGAAATCGACGCTGCTCTCCGCTGTCACAGACGCGAATCCCAAGATCGGAAACTACCACTTCACCACCAAGACGCCCAACCTCGGCGTTGTCAGGCTGCATGACGATGGTTTCATCATCGCCGATATCCCCGGCCTTATAGAAGGCGCGCATAAGGGCGTGGGCCTCGGTTTGGATTTTTTGAAACATATTGAGCGGACAAAGGTGATAATTCACGTGGTGGACGCCGCGCGCGCGGAAGGAAGAAAGCCTGCGGAGGATTTTGAAACCATCAACAGAGAGCTGGCTTCATATTCGCCGGAGCTGCTCAGAAAACCTCAACTCGTGGCGGCGAACAAGACGGATCTGATCGCGGAAGACGATCCGGCCCTCGCGGAGTTCAGAGCTTATATCGAAGGACGGGGATATGAATTGTTCCCCATTTCCGCGGCCACGGGAGAAGGAGTGCAGGCGCTGATGAACGCGGCTGCCGCGGAACTGCGGCGGCTGCCGGAACTGCCGGAAACATTTGAAAGCCCCGGCGCGGAAGAATTTCTTAAAGCGGATCCCGCCTACCGGGATGTGAATATTTCCATGGACGGGGATATATTCGTCCTGCGGGGAAAACAGCTTGAAAAATTATTGCGTTCGACGAATTTTCAGGACAGCGGCTCCGTGCGCTACCTGCACAAACATCTGGAAAAACGCGGCGTTATCGCGGAATTAAAAAAAATGGGAATTTCTGACAGCGACACGATACGCATAGCGGACTGTGAATTTGAATATTATGACGAATGATATAAAGGCCGTTCTGCCCTCGCTTCTGCACGCCGTGGAGAAGCCCGGACGATACACGGGAGGGGAGCCGAATTCGGCGAACAAGGATCCGGAACGCGTGAAAACCCGCTTTGCTTTCGCTTTTCCGGATTTCTATGAAATCGGCATGTCCTACCTGGGTTTGCAGATAATCTATCATCTGCTCAACGCGCAGCCGGACGTTTTCTGCGAGCGCGTCTTCGCCCCGGCGCAGGATATGGCCGGCCTTTTGACGAAAAACGGCCTCCCGCTTTTCACTCTCGAGACAAAGACGCCCGTACGCGATATGGATATCGTGGGCTTCACCCTTCAATACGAACTTTCGTTCTCAAACGTCATATACCTGCTTCGCTTGGCCGGGATACCGGTGCTTTCCGCCGACCGCGGCGGCGATTACCCGTTTATCATCGCCGGCGGCCCCTGCGCCTTTAACCCCGAACCGCTCGCGGACGCTATGGATCTCTTCCTCATCGGAGACGGGGAGGAAGCTCTTCCCGAGCTTTGCGGCGTCCACGCCCGCTGGAAAGAAAGCGGCCGGCCAAAATCCGCGTTTCTGGCGGCGGCCGCGCGAGTCGGGGGAGTGTACGCGCCGTCCTTTTACACGCCCGTATACGATATGTCCGGCAGGTTCGCGGGGATGAAAAAGAAAAACGCGGAAGCGCCGGACCGTATTCGTAAACGCCTCGTGTCCAATCTGGACGGTTCGTTCGCGCCCGTGGCCCCGCTCGTCCCGCTGATCGAAGCTGTACACGACAGGGCGGTGACGGAGATTTTCAGAGGCTGCACCAGAGGCTGCCGCTTCTGTCAGGCGGGTATGATCTACCGCCCCGTCAGGGAACGGAGCCTCGGCACGATAGAGAGCAACATGAAAAAGCAGCTGGAAAACACCGGCTGCGACGAAGCCTCCATCCTGTCCCTCTCCACCGGCGATTATTCAGACGTGGAAACGCTTGTCGCCCGCCTGATGAAATATTGCAAAGACGCGAACGTTTCCCTCTCCCTCCCCTCCTTGCGTTTGGATTCCTTTTCCTTCCGGGTGCTGGAAGAAATACAGAAATATAAAAAATCCGGCCTCACATTCGCGCCGGAAGCCGGCTCGCAAAGACTGCGCGACGCGATTAACAAATCCATCACGGATCAGGATATTTACAGCGCCGCGGTCCGGGCGGCCCAACTCGGCTGGAACCATATGAAATTTTATTTTATGATCGGTCTTCCCACGGAAAGCGTCGAGGATCTCGACGGAATCGTATCCGTGGCGAGGCAGGCGGTGAACGTGGCGCGCGGCGCGCAGGAAAAAGGACGCAAAACTTTCACTCTTACGGTCAGCGTTTCGAACTTCGTTCCCAAGGCGCACACTCCGTTTCAATGGTCGGCTCAAAACACGGAAAGAGAATTTTTGAAAAAAAATCTGTATCTGAAAGAAAAACTGCTTCCGCTCAATGGCGTCCGTTTTCAGTTTCACGACACGAGGACAAGCCACGTGGAAGGCTTGCTGGCTAGGGGGGATCGGCGCGCGTTGCGGGCGATCGTCCGGGCGGCGGATCTCGGATGCAAATTTGACAGTTGGCGCGAGCATTTTAATTACGGGCTTTGGACACAGGCTTTCCGGGATTCCGGAATCAGCATGGACGCCGGCGCCTTCCCGGCGGACGCAAAACTGCCGTGGGATCATATTGATCCCGGAGTGACAAAAGAATATCTGCTGAACGAGCTGCGTCTTTCGGCGGAGGGGAAACTGACGAGAGATTGCAGAGAAGGTTGTACAGGCTGCGGGCTGAACTGCGGCAAACAGCGACTGTCATAAAATTGCGCTCCGCCAAATAATCATAAAAAAATTTTATGCACATAAACGCGATAATATGGTATACCCCGAGATGAACAGATCAAAGAGGCAAAGAAGCCATGAAAGGAGATGGTTTCATGCCATTTAGAATGATATAAAATGTTAGAGGGTGTTCACGCTATAGCATAATACAGAGAATGTGTTATGCTATACTTATGGAAATCACAAAAGAGCAATATGAACGAATTGCCGCTTACTTGCCGCGTCAGCGCGGGAACGTA
>JAITPU010000090.1 GCA_031289235.1 Eubacteriales Family XIII. Incertae Sedis bacterium | reverse complement strand
TAAGATGTACCGGAGAATCGAACTGAAAGGCATAAAAACAAGCACGAAGATTTTCACGTAGTCATATTCTGTAGTCATATTTTCTCAATCCTATAAACCCCTCATGCCCTCTTCATTGTTTGGC
Organism: Eubacteriales Family XIII. Incertae Sedis bacterium; assembly: GCA_031289235.1. Taxonomy (GTDB): domain Bacteria; phylum Bacillota; class Clostridia; order Peptostreptococcales; family Anaerovoracaceae; genus JAITPU01. Next base: position 9,489 of record JAITPU010000090.1, on the reverse strand, counting down.
ATACCAAAGGGATACGAAGCTCACTGTGTGCTTCGTATCCCTTTTCAGGTGGCAAACTCGGGTATTAGCAGAAACACGCCGGGATTTCAATCACAACTTAGGGGCCTGCTCAGATGGGGCGCGTTTTTCGGTACAGTTCAAAAGGCATGTTTTGCACAAGGCTATGCCTATCTTGTAACTGAAGGGTTCGCCTATAAACAGGCAGCGTCTCCCCGCCGATATTTGGATAGTAAGCCTACATTTAGTATGGTAACATTTTTCAAAAAATCATTTGACAGGCCTGCGTTGATTCTGTATACTGAAAAAAACGTTATAAACCCATGAAATGCGATGACGGAGTTTCCTGATTTGGCGAAAGCGTTGCAGAGAGTCGGTGTTTGCTGAAAACCGATACGCGCCGAAGAGAGGTTCTCGCTCCTGAGCAGGGTCTCCGAACGAGTTTTCTGTTAAGAGTCCCCGGCAGATTCCGTTACCACGATCAAGGATTTGTTTGAATCCGGTGAGTTGACCGGCCGTGCCGGTAAACAGGGTGGTACCGCGGTAATGATGTGATTATCGTCCCTGAAGCGAGTTAGGCTTCGGGGATTTTCTTTTTTCCGGGAGCCGAGTTCTTTATTCCGATGCCGGAAGGAGGAAAAAAATGGTAAAAATTTTCGATACGACACTGCGCGACGGTGAGCAGTCGCCGGGCTGCAGCATGAATCTCAAAGAAAAAGTCGAAGTCGCAAGACAGCTCGAACGCATGAAGGTAGACGTAATCGAAGCGGGCTTCGCCGTTTCATCGCCGGGCGACTTCACTTCCGTCAAGACTATCGCGGAAACCGTGCGGGACAGCGTCGTCGCCAGCCTCGCGAGGACGACGGAAAAAGATATCGAAAGAGCGTGGGAAGCGCTGCGGGGCGCCGTCAGCCCCAGGATTCACATATTCTTAGCCACATCGCCGCTGCATATGGAATATAAGCTACGCATGAAGCCGGATGAAGTATACGAACTGGCCGTGGCGATGACCGCTTACGCGAAAAAATACTGCGGGGACGTGGAATTTTCGGCGGAAGACGCCACGCGAAGCGATCTCCGCTTCTTGGCGCGCGTCGTCGAAGGAGTGATCAAAGCGGGAGCGACCACCGTCAATCTGCCCGATACGGTGGGTTACACAACGCCGGACGAACATTACAGTTTTTTCACCGCGATGAAAGAGCGGGCGCCGTCCATGGAAAAAATTACCATTTCAGCCCATTGCCATAACGATCTGGGTTTGGGCGTCGCGAATTCCTTGGCCGCGGTCAAAGCGGGAGTGAGTCAGGTGGAATGTACCATAAACGGCATCGGCGAACGGGCCGGAAACGCCGCCATGGAAGAAATCGTGATGGCGCTTCACACGCGAAAAGACGTGTTTCACGAGGAAACGCGCATCGTGACTTCGGAAATCACACGTGCTTCCAGCCTCCTTTCCCGCATTACCGGCGTGAAAGTGCAGCCAAATAAGGCCATTGTCGGTGAAAACGCTTTTGCCCACGAATCCGGCATCCATCAGCACGGCGTGATGAAGCACAGGGCCACATATGAAATCATGACGCCGGAATCCGTCGGACTCGGCAAGAGCAGCATGGTTCTCGGCAAACATTCCGGCAAACACGCGTTTCGGGACAGAGTCAAAACTTTGGGTTACGAGCTGAACGACGCGGAAATGGAAATCGCTTTCGAAAAATTCAAAATTCTTGCGGATAAGAAAAAAACGGTATATGATAAAGATATTGAGGCGTTGGTGGCGAAAGAGGCCGTGCAGGTTCCGAGGACTTATCGCCTGGAAAGCTTTGTGATCAACAGCGGCAACACCATCACTTCCACCGCCGTGATACGGATGATCAAGGACAAAAAAAGCATCGAAAAAGTTTCCAGGGGCGAAGGGCCTATCGACGCGGCGTTCAAAGCCATTGAAAAGATCATAGGCAGACCCCTTTCGTTGGATGACTATCAGTTGAATTCCGTCACGGAAGGGGAAGACGCGCTGGGCGACGCGCTGGTGAAAATAAAAGGCGGGGATGGTACGGTTTTCGCGGGCAGGGGGCTTTCCACAGACGTGATAGAAGCCAGCGTCAGCGCTTGCATCAACGCTGTGAATAAGATGATTTACGCTGAAAAAGAGCAAAAAAGGGAGGCGGTTTAGGATGAAGCCCGGAATGACTATGACCCAGAAAATACTTGCCGCCCACGCGGGACTGAAAACTGTGCGGTCGGGCCAGTTTATAGAAGCGAATCTTGACATTGTGCTCGCGAACGATATAACAGGTCCGCCGGCCGTCGCGGAGTTCGGCAAAATGGGGGCGAAAAGTGTGTTTGACGCGAACAAAATTGTGCTGATACCTGATCATTTCGCGCCGAACAAAGACATCAAGGCGGCCGCGCAATGCAAGATTTTAAGGGAATTCGCCCGGGACCAGGGAATCACGAATTACTTTGAAGTGGGCGAAATGGGTATCGAACACGTTCTTCTCCCTGAAAAGGGCTTGGTTTCCGCCGGGGACGCGGTCATCGGAGCGGATTCCCACACCTGCACATATGGCGCGCTTGGCGCTTTCGCGACAGGCGTCGGTTCCACGGATATGGCGGCCGGAATGGCGACGGGCAAAGCGTGGTTCAAGGTTCCCGCCGCTGTTAAATTCGAACTGACCGGCAAACCTTCCAAATGGGTGGGCGGTAAAGACGTGATCCTGCATATAATCGGCTTGATAGGCGTTGACGGCGCTCTTTACCAGTCCATGGAATTCGTGGGGGACGGCGTTCAAAACCTCTCCATGGACGACCGCTTCACCATGGCGAATATGGCGATCGAAGCGGGGGCTAAAAACGGGATTTTCCCGGTGGACGACAGGACGAGGGAATACATTCGTAAGCACAGAAACAGGAATAAAGCGCTGAAAAAATCAGTGAAAGCGTATAATGCCGATGAAAACGCCGTCTATTCCCGCGAAATTCAAATTGATCTCGGCAAAATCCGACCCGCGGTCGCTTTTCCGCATCTGCCGGAAAATGTGAAAACGATAGATGAAATCGACCGTATCAGCCGTATCAAAATTGATCAGGTCGTCATAGGCTCCTGCACCAACGGAAGAATGGAAGATATGGCGGTCGCCGCAAAAATCCTCAAAGGAAGAAAGATCGCGAAGGGTTTGAGGTGTATCATCCTGCCGGGTACGCAGCAGGTTTATCTGGATTGCGTCCGGGAGGGCTACGCGGAAATTTTCGTGAAGGCGGGCGCCGCGCTTTCCACTCCTACCTGCGGCCCCTGTTTAGGCGGGCACATGGGCGTCCTTGCCGCGGGAGAACGGGCTGTCTCCACCACCAACCGAAACTTCGTGGGGCGCATGGGCCATGTGGATTCCGAAATATATCTGGCCGGACCGGCGGTAGCCGCCGCTTCCGCGCTGAGAGGTTATATCGCCGGTCCGGAAGAGTTTTAACGCGCCGCCAACTAAACATTGGGACAAAGGGGCGAGGATTTGCGCGCCTGAGAAAGGATCATACCTATGGGCAAGGTTTTTAAATACGGTGAAAACGTGAATACGGACGTGATTATCCCCGCGCGTTACTTGGTGACGTCGGATCCAGGCGAACTGGCGCGGCATTGCATGGAAGATATCGACGCGAATTTCGTGGCTGAAGCGCGGCCGGGAGACATCATAGCGGCCGGCGCGAATTTCGGCTGCGGTTCTTCGCGTGAACACGCCGCTGCCGCGATAAAGGCTTCCGGCGTGGCCTGTGTCATCGCGCCCTCTTTCGCCAGAATATTTTACCGCAACGCGTTTAACACGGGACTTCCAATCTTAGAGTCGGAAGAGGCGGCGAAAGCCATAGACGCGGGCGACGAAGTAGAGGTGGACTTTGAGACCGGCGCCATTTACAACAGAACGAAGGAAGAGACGTATAAAGCGGAGCCGTTTCCGCCGTTCATCTCCGGCCTGATCGAAAAAGGCGGCCTTATCAACTACGTGAAAGACAAATTGATTGTGTGAAGGGATAAATTGACCGGCAGCCGAAACATCGGAATAAGGCGACAAAAAGGAAAAGGTGGAGGTACAAAGAAGATGAAATACACGATCGCCGTGGCGCGTGGCGACGGCGTAGGGCCGGAGGTAATTTCGCAGGCAATTCGCATACTTGACCGCGTGAGCGGCGTGTACGGACATAAATTTGAATATCGGTCAGTTTTGGCGGGCGGCGCTGCTATCGACGAAACGGAGGAGGCTCTTCCAAAGGAAACCATTGATATATGCAGAGGCAGCGACGCCGTTCTCCTCGGCGCGGTTGGCGGCGGGAAATGGGACGCGCTTCCCAGAGAACAGCGTCCGGAGACAGCTCTTTTGAGGCTTCGCAAAGAATTGGGCCTTTTCGCCAACATCCGTCCGGCTGTGCTCTTTGAAGCGCTGGCGGACGCCTGCCCATTGAAAGCGGGAATTATTTCGGGCGGCGTTGATATCGTCGTCGTGCGCGAATTGACGGGCGGTATTTATTTCGGCGAAAAGGGCGTGAAAGAGTCCGGGGATATGGGGCTGGCCGCCTATGACGTGGAAATTTACGCTGAAGAAGAGGTCAGGCGCGTCGCGCGGACGGCTTTCAGCTTGGCGCGGGAACGCGCCGGGAAAATAACCAGCGTGGATAAAGCCAATGTGCTTGAGAGTTCCAGATTGTGGCGTCGGACGGTAAGCGCTCTGGCCGCCGGGTATCCCGGCGTGACGCTTGAACACATGTACGTGGACAACGCCGCCATGCAGCTTGTCCGGGATCCCGGACAGTTTGACGTCATATTAACAGGCAATATGTTCGGCGATATTCTTTCAGACGAAGCCGGCGTGATCTCCGGTTCCATCGGCATGTTGCCGTCCGCCAGTTTCGCCGCGGGCAATTTCGGCCTGTATGAACCCGTCCACGGCTCCGCTCCCGATATCGCGGGGAAGGACAGGGTGAACCCCGTAGCCGCCATACTGTCGGCGGCTATGATGCTGCGCTATTCTTTCGGTCTCTCCGGAGAGGCCGAAGCCGTGGAACAGGCGGTAAAAAGTGTGCTTGACGAGGATTACAGGACGCCGGATATTTATTCCGAAGGGAAAAAAGCTGTCGGTACAAAGGAGATCGGCGCTTTGATCGCCGAGAGGATATTATAATTTTTGTCGCTATTCAAGCATAGGCAGGGGACGACAGCGACGAGAAGGGGGAACTTTTTATGAGAAAACAGATAAAAACCGCCGCGGCTCCCGCGGCTATCGGACCCTACGCACAGGGCAATATTTTCGGGAGACTGATTTTCACGTCCGGTCAGATTCCCATTGATCCCGAAACAGGGGATTTTGCCGGAAGCGGTATTGAGGAACAAACGGCTCAGGCGCTTAAAAACGTTCGCGGGATTTTGGAAGCGGCGGGCAGTTCGATGGACAGGGTGCTGAAAACCACCGTTTTTTTAAGCGATATCAATAACTTCGCCCTGATGAACGGCGTGTATGAGACTTTTTTCGAGAGCGGCGCCCTTCCTTCCCGTTCGGCGGTGGAAGTGGCCGGGCTGCCGAGAGGCGCCCTCGTGGAAATAGAAGCTATCGCCTATATTTAACTGCCGCGGCGGAGGCTCTCTGCCTGCTCACGGGCAACTTTTGAACTGTAGTAATTGGCGGAGTAACAAAAAGGAAGCAGCTTGAAATTATGACGTTTAAAGAGAGAGCCGACGCTTTCTGGAGGTGGTTCGGACTCAATGAAAAAAGATTGTCCGACATGTTCGCCTATCCTGAACAGTATGAGTCCGGCGATGTCGCTTCTTTCATTTCAAATGGGGTGAGGCTGATTTCAGACGACGTCCGCTTCAGGGCCGGCGGAGGTTTCGAATTTATTTTTTCGCCCGGCGGGGAAGAATATCTGTTCTATCTTTTTCCGTATCTGATCGCCCGTATGCCGCGGCGGCATCAACGTAAATGGAAATTTTTTCCATTTACGCCCGGTTCCGGCGGCAGAAACTTTGATCTGGAGATTTGCGGCAAAGCCGCCGGAATGGACGAGATTGCTGTCAAAGCGGATTATGACGTTGAAAAAGATTGCTTCTCCGTCGATTTCTATCATAAGGCATGGAACGGGTCGGAAAAGAACGACGCTTGCGGCGCGTTTCGCGCTATTGCGGATATCGCCGTAGGCGAGGGCTTCGCTGAAGTGTATATTGATGAAGTAAAGCCGGCCGCGGCGCGTTCGGAGGGTATGTTCCCGCTCACGGAGTTGGAGCGGCGCATGAGGAGAGTAATCACCGCCTCGGGGAGGGAAATCGTCTCGCGGCCCGACAGGCGGTACGGCGCGTACACTTTCACGCCGCGAAAAAAAGACGCTCTCCGGTACGACGTTTTTACCGGAGTTACCGGCTATATGGCTTTGATCAATGAATATTACGAGGCTTCCGCGGAGTCGGCGGATAAGCTGAAACGCTGCGGGGCGGAAGCTCTCTTCCTGCTGTTCCCGTATGACAGCGCGGAAAAAGATCCCGCGAACCTCCTTGAGCTTCGCCGTGAGATTGAATCTAAGCTGCGGTTCGAAGTTCTCGGAGAGCAGGATTCGGGCGAGGAAATAGGGATAGTTTTAGGCGGAGCTATGGGCGGAACCTGTGTATATATAGACCTTTTGCTGTATGACGCCGCGAGATTCGAAGATAAATTGCGGGTTTTGCTGAGCGCCTATCCGTATAAATTTTATTTGTCGGAATTCAGGCAGAAGTCGCGTTTGCGCTTGGTTTGAATGTCGGAGCAATAACGAAAGCGGGTGATCTTTCATGTCCGGATCCCTATTCAGAAAAGAACTGGAGTTTTTCCGCCCCTATGTGCAGGGGAAACCCATAGAAGCCGTGCGGCGGGAGTATGGCCTTTCCCGTATTGAGAAACTGGCGTCCAACGAAAATCAGTTCGGGCCTTCCCCGCTGGCGCTTGAAGCGATGCGTGAAGAACTCGAAAATATAAATTTTTATCCGGATGGCAGCTGCTTTGAACTCGTAGGAGCTTTGGCCGGGCATTTAAACGTATCTCCCGATTCGCTCGTTATCGGCAACGGCGGCGAAGGGCTGCTGTGGCTGATTTCCATGGCGTTTCTGAACGCGGGCGAGGAAATCATCACGTCTGAGCCCAGCTTCGACATATACAGCATGTCCGCGGTTTTCATGGGCGCGAAACCTGTAAAAACGCCGCTTCGCGGGCAGCGTTTTGATATTGACGCGCTTATCGGCCGCGCGAACGAGCGCACGAAGATTTTATATCTCGCCAATCCGAACAATCCCACCGGCCACATTGCCTCGCGTGAGGAGGTAGATAATCTTATAAAAGGCATCCCGGAAGACGTGATTTTGGTCTTGGACGAAGCCTATCACGAATTTGCCTCCGCGTTTCCGGATTATCCGGAAAACAGCGCGTCGCTGCCTGAAAAAAGGCCGAACACCATCGTCCTGCGCACATTTTCCAAGATATACGGCATTGCCGGCGTACGCGCGGGATATTTGATCACGTCGCCGCTTTTGGCGGGAAAGCTCAACGCCGTCCGGCAGGTCTTCGGCGTGAATCGGCTGGCTCAGGTCGCCGCGAAAGCCGCACTTAAAGACAGCGCCTACCTCAGGAGAATCGTATTGGAAAACCGCGGCGCCGTCGCTTTCCTGACGGAATATTTTGACAGGCGCGGATTGGAATATTTCCCTTCATACGCGAATTTTGTCTGGGTAAACACAGGCCGCGATTCCAAAACCGTCTTTGAAGAACTGCAAAGAAAGGGCCTTATCGTGCGGCCGGGCTATCTGTGGGGCTGGAAGGAATGGCTGCGCGTCAGTACCGGAACTCCGGAGCAGATGGCTTTTTTCGCGGATAAAATGGACGAGGTGTTGGCTTAGGCAAGATAGAAAGGAAGAAGTCAGTTATGCTTCAGGTCGGTTTTGATATAGGCGGAACGAGTATAAAAGCGGGCGTCGTTCGCGACAGCCGTGACAAGGTGGATATAGCCGCGTCCCGCAGAATCCCGTTTCCCACCGGCGATCCTTACGGCGCGGTAGTTGATCTTATGGCGAAACTCGTCGCGGAGATGGCGGAAGAGCTGAAAATTCCGGTTTCCGACTTTCAGTCTATCGGCGTCGCCGTTCCCGGGACCATCGACGCGACGGGAGAGGTCGTGATCAACGCTCACAACCTGTACTTTCACGACGTTCCTTTAAAGCGGGCCGTGGAAGAAAAGTTTCCGGGAATCCCTGTCCTCATGGCGAACGACGCAAACGCCGCCGCACTGGCCGAATATTACGCCGGCGCGTTCCGCGGTTACGGGACGGCTATTCTGATCACGCTGGGCACGGGAGTTGGCGGAGGCATGGTTCTGAACGGCAAAATGTGGAACGGCGCGCGCAACAACGGCTTTGAGCTTGGACACATCATCGTGAAACACGGCGGCCAGCTGTGTACCTGCGGCAACCGGGGCTGCCTTGAATCCTACGGCACGGCGACTTGGCTGAAACAGCAGGGCAGGAAAGCCGTCGTGGAATATCCTCTGTCGCTGATTTACAAAAAAGCGCGCGGCGACATCGGCAATGTTTCAGCCAAGACAGTCATAGACGCGGCAAAAGAGAATGATCCTTTTGCGGTGGATATTTTCAACCGTTACGTTGATTATCTGAGTTCCGGCATCGCGTCTCTCGCCGTGCTGTTTGATCCCGAGATCATAGCCTTAGGCGGCGGAGTCAGCCTTGCCGGTGAATTTCTTTATGAACCTCTGCGAAAACTTATAGTGCGGAAATCTTTTTACCATGTTCCCGTGCCCGTCGTTCCGGCGCGGCTCGGAAATGAGGCTGGCGTCATAGGCGCCGCCATGCTGGCGAAGGGACAGGTTTCATGATTCCCCGGTTTTGATTTTCCGGACGCGTTTTTCAAGCTTCGGCCTTGAGAGCCGCAGCTGAGCGCCGCAGGTCAGGCATTTGACGCGGAAATCCATACCCGCGCGCATCACTTCAAATTCCTTCCCCCCGCAGGGATGCTGTTTTTTCAGCTCTAAAATATCGCCCGTCCGGATATTCAGCGGCATAAGTTTCCAAACTCCCTTCGCCGGCAGAACATACCTTTGAGTAATAACCGCCCCTTGGCTCTGCGCGCCTTTATTGCGCCGCGCCGCCAACAAAACGCCGGAATAAAACAAAGCGCGGCGGAAAAAAGACCGCCGCGCTTTCTAATGTTTATTCGACGGCGCACTAATATCCCGCCGCTCAATCCTGTCCGTCCCCATGAACGCCCGCAGCGCTTGCGGAACGGTAACGGACCCGTCCGCCTCCTGATAATTTTCCATGATCGCCGCGACCGTTCTTCCGGCCGCCAGACCGGAGCCGTTCAGCGTGTGCAGGAATTCCACATTGCCGCTTTCGCTGTTGCGGAAACGAATTCCCGCGCGTCTCGCCTGATAGGCTTCAAAATTGCTGCAAGAGGATATTTCAACGTATTTTTCGGAACT
>JAITPU010000080.1 GCA_031289235.1 Eubacteriales Family XIII. Incertae Sedis bacterium | reverse complement strand
GTTTACGATGTTTACAAAAACCTCCTCCACAACAAGGGAGATTTCATTTTGAAAATGTGACGTGAAACCAGCATACTCCATCCGTTCTTCAATAAACGCTTGGACTTTGTCGATCTGGTCGGCATTCGCCAGTATGGTTATTTCACTCATAGAGGCTTCTCTTTTCGGTATTCAACGGCGACTGCGTATGCGCTATCGCTCCGGCGACATTGGGATATATCAAGCTGCGGCTCCTTTTTTCCGTCAAGCCGCGTGGCTGAATCCGCCACCTTGCCCCAATTCCCTGCTGGTTGTCAAAACAGACAGTAGAAACGCCCGATGAAAAAATTCTCGTCGCTTCGTTGATGAGTTCGACCGCCGGAATTTGAGATCGCGATATCAATTTTGTTCTGCGTTCAATAGTCGCAATAACGACATAATGAATTATATAACGAGCGTGTTGAAAAATCAAGATTTTAAGAAGAAGATAAGAAAAAATTTGAATAATAACCGGCGAGCCGAATTGTAATTAACTTGTAATACGATACATGTTCTATAAAATGCCCGTTTGTTGTATAATTATTGCGTTCATTTAAAAGCTCAAAAGCGTTGTCGGCGCGCTTTCGGACTGTGAAATTTAAGGTTGAGTTCCGAGGCGAGCAAGATTGAATGCCGAGGCGAGTGCTGATAGCGTTGATAAAGGAAACATGAGGCTTAATGATAATTTATAAAAATGTTACCAAGACTTATGGGACGAATATCGGGCTGGAAGACGTCAGCATTACCATAAAAAAGAAGGACTTTGTATTTCTTGTGGGACCCAGCGGCGCAGGCAAATCCACTTTTATCAAACTGATGCTGAAGGAAATCGAGCCGAATTCGGGCGGCATCACTTTAAACGGCGTGGAGGTCACCTCGCTGTCCAATCGCGGGATCCCGAAACTTCGCAGGAGCATAGGCGTCGTGTTCCAGGATTTTCGCTTGCTGCCCCAAAAAACTGTTTTCGAAAACGTGTCGTTTGCCATGGAAATCATCCATATGAACCCAAGGTCTGTGCGGAGACAGGTTCCGCAGGTTTTGAGCTTAGTGGGCGTCAGTTCAAAAGCGTATAAGTATCCGGGCGAGCTTTCAGCGGGAGAGCAGCAGCGCGTGGCTATCGCCAGGGCCATCGTCAACAATCCCCTTGTTTTAATAGCCGACGAGCCGACGGGGAATCTGGATCCGGATACCGCCTGGGAAATCATGCACCTCCTTGAACAGATCAACCTGCGCGGGACTACCGTTGTTATGGTAACTCATGCGAAGGATATAGTCGATAAAATGGGCAAAAGGGTTATCGCTATCGACAGGGGCCGTGTCGTGAGGGACGAGAAAAGCGGCGTATATGGCGCGGAAGAAGAGGAAACGTCCCGTATCGGAGGTGGGGGTTCCGCGCTATTATGATATATTCCATTAAACAGGCGGCAAAGCAATTCGCCAGAAACCGAGCCATGTCCATGGCTTCCGTTTTTTCCATTACCGCGATCCTCTTGGTTCTGGGCCTTTTTTTTATCCTCGTCGTGAACATCAACAACATCGCGGAAAGCGCGAAACAGGATTTTAACGTCATAAGGTTGTATCTTCTGGATTCGACGGATTACGGCATGGCCGAAGATATTATGGGAAAATTTTCCATAATGCCGGAAGTGCGGCAGGTATCTTATCTTTCCGAGGAGAAGGCGATGGAGGATTTCAGGGTGAAATTCGGAGATAAGGCCTATATATTGGATACGTTGCGCGAAAATCCCCTACCCAATTCCGTTATAGTGGAAGTGAGCAGGTTGGAGGACGCCGGCCGCGTTGCGGCGAAAGCCAGAGCAATGGAAGGCGTGGAAGACATCAGCTATTACAAGGAGACTGTCGACCGTCTGCTGAAAGTTACCAATTTCATACAGATCGGCGCGATGGCGGTCATTCTGGCGCTGGTGATCATATCAGTCGTGGTCGTGTCCAACACTATCAAACTGACAGTGCTCGCGCGGGAGCGGGAAATCAGCATTATGAAGTATGTCGGGGCGACAAACTGGTTCATCCGGGGGCCGTTTCTCGGGGAGGGCATCTTCATAGGGATCGTTTCCGCCGGAGTTTCGGCGGGGCTTATCGCTTTGGTCTATCATAAGCTCGTCGACGTCGTAGGCCCGAATTTGCTGATTATCCTGTCGGCCGGTATGGTTCCGGAACGGTTTTTGATAAGCAATCTGGCTATAGTATTCATCGCGCTGGGCGTCAGCATCGGAGCCTGCGGCAGCATAGTTTCCATGCGGCGTTTTTTGGACACCTGATAAATACTGACGGAAGCGGTTTGATAAACGCTGTCCGGCGGAAGCGTAGCGGCTGTTGATCTGTTCGTGAAGGGCTTAGGAGAAAAGCTCCGCGTCCGGCTCTGTCGACGATTGCCTATTATTGCTCCGCCAAATGAAAAGCGTGGCGGAAAAAAGACCGTCGCGGCTTTTGATGTTTAGCTGGCGGCGCAATAGTATAGTAAGGAGATGAAACGTGAGGTTAAGACAGTGAAGAGAAGCATACGGTATATCCTGATATTTGTGATGGCGCTCTCCGTTGGAGCTTTGACACCGGTCTACGGCGACATGCAGGATGATCTTGACGCCATTCGCAGGGAAATCAGCCAGAGTCAGGCGCAGCTTAAGGAAGGGAAGCAGAAGGAAAAGAAGCTGGGTTCCCAAATAAACGAGCTGGAGACGAAGATCCAAACGGCGGAAAAGGAGATAAACGCAATACAGACGGACATAAACAAGATCCATGAAACCATCAACGCCGTGAAAGAGAGCCTGCGCGTCGTGGAAATGGAAATGGAGCAGCAGAGCGACGACCTGAACCTGCGGCTCAGGTCCATGTATAAAAACGGCGAGATGGGCATGGTGGACGTAATTTTGGGGTCTACCAGCGTCACCGACTTCATGTCCAATATGGATATGATTAAATTGATATATGAAAGCGACGCCCAAGCGCTTGAAAGCATAGAAGAGCATTACAAAGAAGTAGACGCGCGAAAAAAAGAACTGGAGACTCTTCAGCAGCAGCTTATCGCCCGGCAAACTGTGCAGGCCGGAAAGCAGAGCGAGCTGTTGGAGGATAAGAACGCCGTCGCTGTCGCGAAGAGCGAACTTTCGCAGGAGAATAAAAATCTCGAAAAAGAAGTGGACGAGCAGATCGCCGAAGCTAACAGACTGGCTGCCGAGATTAGGGCTATGTCCGGCGATACGCTGTATACGGGGAACGGTAAACTCGGCTGGCCGGTTTCCGGATATTACAGGGTTTCTTCCGAATTTGGAAACAGGATACATCCCATCCTCGGGTACGCGAAGCTGCATACCGGTATGGACATCCCCGCGCCGGTGGGGACGCCGGTCGCCGCGGCGGAGTCGGGCACTGTGATCAAGGCCGGCTGGAACAACAGCTACGGCAATGTTGTGATGATCGACCACGGCAAGACCGACGGCGGAAATCTCGTTACCCTCTACGCTCATAACAGCAAGCTTGCGGTTTCGGAGGGGGCGTCTGTGTCGAGGGGGCAGACCATAGCGTATGCCGGCAGCACAGGGAGTTCGACAGGGTCGCACTGTCATTTGGAAGTACGCGTAAACGGGGAATATCAAAATCCGAGAAACTGGTTGTAAATATGGCGGGAGAAAGCGCGATAGTCGCGGATCTGCTGAGACGCAGGGGAATAATAGAAGCGTCGGATATTGAGGAATTTTTTTCTGAGAAACCCAGACTCACTTATGATCCATTCCTTCTTTCCCATATGGAAGAGGGGGTGGATTTCATATTGTCTGCCGTGAACAGGCAAAAGAAAATCTGCGTTTACGGCGACTATGACGCCGACGGGATCGCCGCCGCCGCGCTTCTGGTTCAGGGTCTTTCAGGGCTGAGCGAGAAACTGAGCTGGTATATACCTTCGCGTTTTGACGAAGGGTACGGACTCAACAAGGACGCTCTGCGGCGAATAGCGGACCGGGGCGGGGAGGTGGTCGTAACCGTAGACTGCGGCAGCGTTTCGCGTGAAGAAGTGGAATACGCGAAAGAAATCGGCCTTGAGATTCTGATTACGGATCATCACAATACAGACGAAAATCTTCCCCGCTGCCTTCTCATAAATCCGAAAAAGCCGGGCGAATCCTATCCGTGGGCCTTTCTTTCGGGGTGCGGCGTCGCGTTCAAGCTGATGCAGGGCGTACAGAGGAAGCTCAATTTGCCTAAACGGGTTTTGACGGAATTGCTGGATCTGGTAGCTGTCGCCACGATCGGCGATATAGTCCCGATGCTGAATGAGAACAGAACGCTGACCAAATACGGGCTGAGGGCCGTCAACCGCGGGGGGCGTCCGGGGCTTGCGCGGCTCATAGACAAGGTGGGGCTGCGGCTGGGGGAAATCACTTCGGAAAACATAGCGTATCTTATCGTTCCGCATATAAACGCCGCGGGCCGTATGGGAGACGCGGGAATCGTGGTGGAACTTCTGCTTTCAGATGACGCCGGACGGATTGAGGCTTTGGCGGATATACTGTGCGAGCGGAACGCGAGGCGAAAGCAGATACAGGAGGAAGTGTTCCAGCGCTGCAGAAAGATCGTTGAAGAGCGCTGCAAGGACGCCCCGATTTTGGTGGTAAACGCGGGAGACGCCCACGAAGGCATCGCGGGAATCGTCGCGGGCAAACTTAGGGAATATTATGGCAAACCTGCGTTGATTCTGGCGGAAAGCAAGGGGGGCAGGCCGGAACGTTCTTATTTAAAAGGCAGCGGCAGGAGCATAGAAGGAATTGATCTGCATAAGCTTTTAAGCGCTTGCAAACATATGTTCGAGAAATTCGGCGGGCATGAAATGGCCTGCGGTTTTCTAATGGAATCAGAATACGAAGAGGAGTTCAGGGAAGGCGTGATCCGTGGTATGCGGGAGATCGCCGCGTCTGATCCCGGCATTTTTGATGCCGGACGGCGTACTGACGGCGTACTGACGGCAGGCGCGTTCACGAAGGAATTGCTCCGTGATCTCAGCCGTCTGGAACCCTTTGGGAATGAAAATGAAGAACCGGTATTTACGTTGGAGGATGTCGAGATCGCGGACGTCGCGTTCATGGGCGAACAGGGGCAATATGCGCGGTTTCAGGCGGACGGCAGGCTGGACTGTGTGTTCTTCGGATATGCGCAGGAATATAAAGAGATTTTGATAAACGGAAACAGTTTGCACTTAGACGGCAGCCCATCTCTGGACAGGTGGAACGGAAAAGAACGCGTGCGGTTTCTGGTGAAAAGCATCAGAAGCGCGTGAGGCTACCCGGCGGCGATAAGATCGGCGGCAGAAAAGAGGTTAGTATGTTTGCAATCAAGAAGAGGAATTTCCTCTTCCTTTTAGTTGTCGCGATTTTAACGGGCGCGATAATCCCGGCGGCGGCGGCCGCGATTTTCAGAGCCTGGACGGATACGGGCCCTCCGGTGACGAAGCAGGAATATGATGAATACGTGGGTCTGAAGGCGAATTATGCCAAATTAAAGGATCTGGAAAATTATGTAAATGACAATTACTATCTTCCGATAGACGCAAAAACGCTGGAAGAAGGGACGTATAAGGGGCTTTTCGGGGGAGTCGGCGATCCGTACACGGTATATTACACGGAATCCGAATTCACGAAGATGCATGAGGAAATGGACGGAGAGTTTTACGGGATCGGAGCGGTACTCGGAAGTGATGAGGAAGGGAATCTCGTCGCGGTAGAGGTACTCTCCGGCAGCGCGGCGGAAAGCGCGGGCTTGCAAGCGGGAGATATTTTCCTGTCCATCGACGGAAAATCCTATAAAGGAGAGGCGGTTTCCGAAGCGGTGGATCATCTGCGCGGCCAAGAAGGAACGGAAGTAGAAGTGCGCGTTCAGCGAGCGGAGGAGATCTTTGAGAGAAAATTGATCAGGGCGGGCGTAATTTTGCCTTCCGTCGTTTCGTCCATGATAGAGGGAAGCAATTTAGCTTATATCAGGATTCTTTCCTTTGCCTCCCACACCGCGGAAGATTTTCGCGCGGAGCTGACAAAGATGGAAGAGGCAAATCCGCGTGGATTGGTGATTGATTTGAGAAATAACCCCGGCGGCATGGTTGACAAGGGGGTCGAAATCGCCGATATGCTGCTGGACGGAGGGACGGTCGCCACGGCGAAGTATAAGGACGGAAGTGAAGAAGTTTACAAAACGTCCGACGGAAGGACGGGTCTGCCTTACGTGATTTTGGTCAACGGGGCAAGCGCGAGCACCTCGGAAATATTGGCCGGCGCGGTGCAGGACAACAAAGGCGGTGTTTTGATTGGCGCGGTTACGATAGGAAAGGGAATCATTCAGAAATTAGAGCAATTTTCGGACGGTGACGGCGCGCGCATCACCGTGGCGCAGTATGTGAGGCCGGGCGGCGCGGTCGTGCAGGGAGTTGGAGTCACCCCCGACTATGTTGTGGAAAATTCTATCGAAGGGGGCGACGTCCAGTTGAATAAGGCGGTGGAATTGCTGAGCCAGGACGCGTCAAACGCTGGCGGATTATGATTATCCTTTGAATATCGCGTCGATGTGCGCGCTGTCGAATGCTTTCGTGCGAAGGCTGAAAAGGGGAACCGCTATGCAGGAAACGAGCATGGCGGTCACTCCCATCTGAGGAGCGAGAGCTTTAGCCGCCTCAAACCCGGAAGTCGCCGTGTTGAAGACGATGAGAGCGGCGACGACGATCACGCCTGAAAGCATTCCCGCCCACGCGCCGGCCTTTGTCGTCTTTTTGTAGTAAAGCCCCCAAAGCAGCGGACCTATAAACGAACCCGCGACGACGCCCCAGGAAAATGACATGAGGTTCACGATAAAAGAGATGTTCATCGTGGCGAACATGAAAGACAGCGCGATGAAGATCAGGCACAGAACGCGGGTCAGCGTGAGCTGCCGTTTCGGACGGATTTGAGGATGGATCTCCTGTACCAAATCCACGGAAATCGCGGAACTTGAGGAAAGAACTATGGCTGACAGCGTAGACATGGACGCTGAGAGCAGCAGAAGCATTATGACGCTTAGGACGATAATCGAAAACAGACTGTCGGTCAGTGCTGTCAAGAGCAGATTGGGAATTACGCTGTCGTATCCGCCCGCCACATCGGGCGTTCCCGATTCTGCAGCCGGTAAAAACAAGCGAGAGAGAGAGCCGGTAAAGTAAGCGCCACATCCGATGATCAGAGCAAAGAATGTAGATACTATAGTAGCGATTTTGATGCTGCTTTCATCCTTGACGGCGTAGTATTTGTGGATCATTTGCGGCATACCCCAGACTCCGAAGCTGGTCAGCAGTATGTTCATCGCCAGTCCGCGGGCCTTTGACCCTCCCACGATATCGGTGAGCTGCGGATCAATAGCGGCCAGCTTGCCGGCGACGGCCGCGAAACCGCCGACTTCGGGCTGATTTACAAGGATCAAGGTCATGGCTATAATGCCGACTATCATCACAATGCCCTGAACAAGGTCGTTCAAAGCTGTTGCTACATATCCGCCCAACACCAGATAAGCGGCCGTCATGACCGCGACGATAGCCATGCATATGATGGGAGAAGCTCCGGAAAAGATAGCGCTGAACAGCGTTCCCAGCCCTTTGTAAACGCTGGCGGCGTATGGCACGAGAAAAATGAATATGATCACGGCCGCATATATTTTCATCGCTTTTGACTGGTATCTGCCGCTGAAAAATTCCGGCATGGTTCTCGCGCTCAGCCGGCGAGTCATGCGGCGCGTGGGCTTCGCGAGCACGATCCAGGCCAGCAGACAGCCCAATACGGCGTTGCCTATGCCGATCCATATGCTCGCGAGACCGATACTCCAGCCGAACATGCCCGCGTAGCCAATAAAAATGACGGCCGAAAAGTATGAAGTGCCATAAGAAAAGGCCGAGAGCCACGCTCCCATACTTCTGCCGCCAAGTAAAAATCCTTCAACCGTGTTCGCTTTACGCGCGCTTATCACGCCCACGAAGAGCATGACAGCGACGAACACGAGCATTGCGATGACCGCAACGATTTGTGTCTGAGTCATTTTATTCACCTCGTTCCTACAAAACTACATTTAAACCGCCGGACTGCCGCCGCCCTGAACGCGTCAGGAACATGCGCCGCAGAACCGCTATCGGTTCAAAACCTACGCTAAAAATCATATAATAAAAAACCGCCTCTGTAAAGGCGGGAATTATTACGATTGTGTTACAGCGGGGCGCGGTCAATTTTTTCTTGCATTCAGCGGGCGTATATAGTATATTAGTCTTGCTGTTTATTTAACAAATTCACACGCCGGATTTGCAGCAGACTGGTGCCGCGTCGCGGTTGTCTGCCTTTTAGAAGTCCGGCGGAGGAAACAACCGGGAGGAAGATTATGTCAGTTATTTCAATCAAACAATTGCTGGAAGCGGGCGTGCATTTTGGGCATCAGACGAGAAGATGGAATCCCAAGATGGCGCCGTACATCTTTGCGGAGCGCAATGGCGTTCATATAATAGATCTGCAGAAGACCGTGCGGAAAATAGACGAAGCCTATGCGTTCATGAGGGAGGTCGGCGAAAGTGGAAAGCCGGTGCTCTTCGTCGGCACGAAGAAACAGGCGCAGGCCGCCGTGGAGAACGAAGCGAGGCGTTGCGGCATGTACTTCGTCAATGAGAGATGGCTGGGCGGCATGCTCACCAACTACAAGACTATCGCGGAACGCATCAAAAGGCTTTATGAGATTAAAAGCATGGAAGCGGACGGGGTATTCGACGCTCTGACGAAGAAAGAAGTCATCAAACTGAAGCTGCAGGAGGAGCGTTTGGAAAAGTTTCTGGGTGGCATCAAAGAGATGAAAGGTATGCCCGCGGCGCTTTTCATCGTGGATCCCAAGAAGGAAAGGATCGCGGTCAAGGAAGCCAGAATACTCGGCATTCCAATCGTCGGCATCGTAGATACCAACTGCGACCCGGACGATGTGGATTATGTCATCCCGGCGAATGACGACGCGGTTCGCTCAGTCAGGCTCATCACGGCTTGCGTCGCGGACGCGGTCATTGAGTCAAGACAGGGCGAGAGCTTCGACGAAGGCGAGGAGAATTTTGAATATTACGCTGACGGAGAAGCGGCGGTCGTTGAAGAGACGGCCGTGGAAAACGCGGACGCGGCAGAACAGCCGGGCGAAGCCGCGCCTGAGTTGTAATCCGCGATGGGCGCGGATATAGGTAGAAAGATTGATAATGCTAATTACTGACTGTTAGTCAATAAAATCGGTAATAAATAAGCTTAGTTTAATAGCAGTCGCGCGAAATATTTAAGTATAGATTGGATACGATTGCGAGGAGGTAAGAAAATGGCTGTAACCGCGGCGTTAGTAAAAGAGCTGCGCAGAATAACAGGCGCGGGTATGATGGATTGTAAAAATGTTCTGCTGGAAAGCGATGGAGATATGGATCGGGCCGCCGAGGCTTTGCGGGAAAAAGGGCTGGTCAAAGCCGCTAAAAAAGCGGGAAGGGTCGCGTCGGAAGGTCTTGTGCGCGTCGCGTTTTCATCAGATCACAGAAAAGGCGCGATCATTGAGGTCAATTCCGAAACGGATTTCGTGGCGAAAAACGAGGAATTTATTCGTTTCGTAGAAACCCTGTCCTCCATGGCGCTGGAAACCTCGTGGACGGATTTGGATTCCTTCTTGGCGGCGGATTTTAAAAATGAAGGCGCGTTAAAGGACGCCATCAACGCCCTGATCGCGAAAATAGGCGAAAACCTCAACGTCAGAAGGTTGTGGAAGTCGGAGAAGGACGTCGTCCATGTGGGCTATCTCCACGGCGGCGGAAAAATCGGCGTGATCGTCGGTCTGGAAACAGAAGCTTCTTATGAAGATGTCTTTAGCGTCGGAAAGGATATCGCCATGCAGGTGGCGTCGATGAACCCGGGGTTTATAGATGAATCGCAGATTGATCCGGAGTATATAAAATCGGAAAAGAAAATCTTGGTTCAGCAGGCGCTTAACGAAGGCAAACCCGCCGATCTCGTGGAAAAGGTGGTGGCGGGAAGGCTGAAGAAAGAACTGAGGGAAGTATGTCTTTTGGAACAAAAATTTGTGAAGAGCAACGAAATCACGGTGAAGCAGTATATTGAACAAGCCGCGAAAGATCTGGGAAAATCAATCAAAGTCGTGGAAATGATACGCTACGAAGTAGGCGAGGGCATCGAAAAAAGATCGGAAAATTTCGCGGAGGAAGTGGCTAAGCTTATTGGTAATTGAAAAAGCGGCCGTGAATACTTTAAAATGACTCGCGGTCAATT
>JAITPU010000026.1 GCA_031289235.1 Eubacteriales Family XIII. Incertae Sedis bacterium | reverse complement strand
CACCCCACCAGCATACGTAACTGTCGGGATAGCGCTCGAAACGGTACAGGGGATACCAGCGGGATTCCGAGGACAGGCACGCGCCGTCGCCGGGGTAGATGCCGTATATGTTGAAATATACGCTGTCCGCTCCGGAATGGCTGAATACGCCGTCCAAGATCAGGGAAATTCCCCATTCCGACGCTTCTTTCGCGAGAAGGCGGAAAGATTCTTCATCCCCGTAGCCCGGATCGATCCGCATGTAGTCTCCCGTGTCGTATTTGTGATTGCTCGCGGCTTCGAATATGGGATTGAGGTAGATTATGGTAACGCCGAGCCCTTTGAGATAGGACAATTTTTCTCTCACGCCGTCTAATGTGCCGCCGAAGAAGGGCCAGCGCTCCACCCGTCCTTGGTCGTCCCTGCAGATAAAAGGCGTATCCCGCCAATCCATCTGCAAAAGGCGCGTGGGGCCGCGCCGCGATCCGCTGCCCTGAGCGTCCCAGACCCGCTGTTTCCAGTCCTTGCCGCGGGCGAAGCGATCCACGTAGATCTGATATACCAACCCTTCTTTCCACCAGTCCGGGACGGGCGAATATCGGTAAACGGTGATCTGATAGGAACGGGGAGGAACAAAAGACTCTTTGCCCTCCCCGCCGTAACCTTCGTCGTTGTTTCCGTAAAAATAGGTCTGTCCGTCACAGGTAACGATAAAGTAATACCATATCAGGCCGGGCGTGTCCGGAACCGTGTAGAGGATGTGGAAACGCTTTCCGGCGCGCGAACCGTCCCCCGCGCGTTCTCTCTGAGAAGGCGCGGGGGACAGGGGAAACAACAGCTCGCCCCTGTTTTGCAGCCAGACGTGCAGTTTGCAATCGCATGAATGGAAATCTCCCGTGACGTCTGCGGAAAGATCGACGGAAGCACCACAGACGACAGCGCCGAACGGATTTCGGTATTCCGGCAGCCTGGAATTATGGTATATGCTTATTTCACTCATCTCGTCTGTTTGTAATCATTCGAACGAAAGCTCCGTTTCCTCTACGATTTTTTAATGATCTCGTTATAAAGCTGAATGTATTCCCCCGCGGATTTTTCCCAGCTGAAATCCGCGGCGTAAGCGTGCTGCCGCAGAGTGTTCAGCGCCTTTTGATTTTTCGAGTACAGGCGCGCCGCGCGCCGTAATGCGGCAAGCAGCTCGTGAGCGTTGTAGTTCGCGAAACTGAAACCGTTGCCATCTCCTGTGTAGCAGTTATATGGAATAACCGTATCCTTGAAGCCGCCGGTTTCACGCACGACAGGCAGCGTTCCGTATCGCATAGCTATCATCTGGGTGACGCCGCATGGCTCGAAACGCGAAGGTGCGACGAGAAAATCGCCGCCGGCGTAAAATTTGCGGGACAGATCATCGTCAAACACTGTCCGCACAGACATTTTATGCGGGAAACGGCCGGCGAAATACAGAAGCATATCCTCATATTGAGGATCTCCCGTGCCGAGCGCCGCGAACTGAATATCCTCCGAGGATAAGAGTTCCTCGAATATGTACGACAGAAGGTCTAAGCCCTTCTGTTCCGTCAGACGGCTCACCATGATGAAGAGGGGAAGATCTTCATTTGTAGACAGGTTCAAAAGTTCCCGCAGGGCTTTTTTGTTGAACGCCTTTCCTTCATCGTCTCCCTGCGCGTATTTTTGGAATATGGCTTTGTCCGTCGAGGGATTGTAGGAGTTATAGTCAATTCCGTTGATGATGCCGCGCAGGCGTTCGCCCTGCCACCGCAGCACTCCGTCTAAGCCCTCGCCGTAATAAGGCGTTTGAATTTCCCGGGCGTACGTGGGGCTTACCGTGGTCACCGCGTCGGAGTAAATAAGGCCGCCCTTAAAGAAATTCAGAGAATCTCCCCAATCCAGATGGGCGGACGGCGCGGTATGATGCTCCATGCCGAGCAGGTCGCCCAAAAGGCGTTTTGAGAATATGCCCTGGAATTTCAGGTTATGTATCGTCATAACCGTTTTGATATCATAGTAATGTGGGTGGTCGCCGTAAAATTCCCGGAGCATCACAGGGATCAGCGAAGTGTGCCAATCATTGCAGTGTATCACCTGAGGTTTGAAGTTTTCAAAGCAGGACAGGCTTTCTAAGGCCGCGCGGCAGAAGAACGCGACTCGTTCCGCGTCGTCGTCATATCCGTAAACGTCGTCCCGTTTGAAGTAGTATTCGTTGTCGATGAAGTAATAAGTGACTCCGTTATATTCCAGTTCCTGCAACCCGCAATAGGGAGTGCGCCATCCAAGATTGGTATGAAAGTCGGCGACGGTTTTCATCCTGTTTTTGAAACGCTCGGGGATGCAGGCGTGTTTAGGCATGATGACTCGGACATCGTTCCTTTGCTTTTTCAGGAATTTTGGCAGCGCGCCGCCCACGTCTCCAAGCCCCCCGACCTTCGCGAAAGGGATGGCTTCAAAAATCGCGTAGAGAACTTTCATAAGGCTCACTTCCTTTCTATATTTTACTCCCTTACTCCGACAGCTGAATAAAGCGAGCAGCATGCCGTGCCGGGGTTTACATAATATTTTTCTTTTTCAGGACTAAGGGTCGTTCGGTGTTTCCGCGGATCGTCAGGTTCTTGCCTATGACGACGAATTTATCCGCGATCACGTTTTCTACCGTCGCGTTTTCCCCGACGACAGCCCGCTGCATTATGACGCTGTTTTTGATTACCGCGCCGGATTCGACTACGACGCTGGGGAATATTATGCTGTTTTCCACCCGCCCGCGTATCGTGCATTCGTTCGGGATAAGGCAGTTGGAAACTTCCGACCGGCCGATATACCGCGTTGGGACGCCGTCCTTTATTTTCGTATAAATCGGCCTGTCGCCGAAAAACAACTCTTCATGCACTTCAGGCGACAGTATTTCCAGACTACAGCGCATATAGGCCTCAATAGATTCCACGCGACCCAGATATCCGGAGAATTCGTAGCCGCGCACGCTTAAAAGACTGAGGTTTTCGCCGATCACGTCCATGAGATCCATATAATCCACAACCTGATACCAGCCGATGAGATCCACGAGCTTTTGTCTTCCCATGATCAGGCAGTCCGCGAAAAGAGCGTCGGGCGCGTCTTCTTCCGCGTTGTCGCGCGTTTTGGCGGAAACGATGTCCGCGACGCGGTTCTTTGCGGATAATTCCAGAAAATATCCGCTCCGCTCTTCATGAAGCGCCCTGTTTCTGTATACTAAGGTGATGTCCGCCCCGCTTTCCGCGTGAGCTTTGATCAGTCCTGTATAGTCCATATTGTACACTTGGTTTGCTGTTGCTATGATTATGTATTCCTTTTCATCTCTCACAAGATAGTCCTTATTTTTAATCATATCCTTGACCAGAAATTGAGTTGACATGTTGTTAAATCCGTAGACTGAGCCGGGAAGGATGAACAGGCCCCCTCGTTTCCGATCCAGAAACCAGTCTTTCCCGGCGCCGAGATGATCCATCATGGAACGGTACATGTAAGGCATGATGATCCCCACGGTGCGGATTCCGGCGTTCACCAGATTTGACAGCACGAAGTCCATGAGGCGGTAACGCCCGCCGAACGGCGCAGAGGCCAAGGGCCTGTCCTCTGTCAGCGCGCCGAGGCGGTCCGTGTTGTAGTTGGCGCAGATTAAACCCATTACGTCGTTCATTCCACATTCCTCTGACTGTGCGTTTGTGCGCGTTTTAAATAACTCCGCTCACATTTTCGCCTTCTGCGATTACCGTCCCCTCTTTGATAATCATGTTGTCCGCGATTACCGTGATCCCCTGCTGCGCGGGCGTATCGGCCGCGCGCCGCCCCAAGACTGTCCCTTTTCCCACCAGAGTGTTCTCGCCGATGATGGTTTTGATGACTGAACAGTTTTCTTCGATCCTCGTTCCTATAAGAATGAGAGAATCCTTTATGAAACTTCCCGCCGCGACCCGCACGTCCGGGCTTAAAATGGAATTTATCACGGTTCCAAGCACGCTGCAGCCGTTGCAGATCAGGCTGTTTTCCACGTGCGCCTCCGGCCCTATGTACTGCGGCGGATAGATGTTGCTGTTTGAGAGGATGCGGTCTTTGCTTTCGAAAATATTAAAGGGAGGTTCATTTTCGAGCAGTTCCATGTTTGAATTGTAATAACTTTCAATTGTCCCCACATCTTTCCAGTATCCGTGGAATTTATAGGCGTAAAGAGATTTTCCCTGACGGAGCAACCGCGGTATCACATCCTTTCCGAAATCATTGGAGGAGTCCGGATCCATCTCGTCCTCCGAAAGAGCGGCCTGAAGCAGCGGTTTGTTGAAAATATAAATGCCCATTGACGCCAGATTGCTTTTCGGGTTTTTCGGTTTTTCTTCAAATCTGACGATACGGCCTTTTTCGTCGGCTGTGAGGATTCCGAAGCGGCAGGCTTCTTCCCATGGGACTTCGATGACCGAGATGGTGACGTCTGCCTCGCAGTCCTTATGAAATCGCAGCATTTTGTCATAATCCATCTTGTATATGTGATCTCCGGATAGGATCAACACGTAATCGGGATTATAATTCCAGATAAAATCCAGATTTTGGTAAATCGCGTTTGCCGTTCCCTTGTACCAGACTCCTCCGTCCTGGCTCATGTAAGGCGGCAGCATCTGCACGCCTCCGTTGGCGTCGTTCAGATCCCAGGAAGCGCCTGTGCCGATGTAGGAATTCAGGATCATGGGCCTGTATTGGGTGAGGACCCCGACCGTGTCGATTCCCGAATTGATACAGTTGCTCAGGCTGAAATCAATGATACGATATTTGCCGCCGAAAGAAACTGCGGGTTTCGCTATGAAATAGGTCAGCGCGCCGAGGCGGCTGCCTTGACCGCCCGCCAAAAGCATGGCGACGCTTTCCTTTTTCACGTTCAGCATTCCGCTACTCCTTTTTCTCCCAAATTTCATCCCAATAACCGCGTATGGCGTTGTCGCTGGAGAAGGACCAAGAACACGCTATGTTCCGCAGGCTGACGCGGCTCCATTCTTCTTTGTCGCGGTACAGGTTTGCCAGTTTGCGCCAGGCGTCGAGGTAGGCCGGAAAGTCCTTGAGGACGAAATATTCGTCGTTATCCCGCAGCAGGCTGTCGTTGATATCGCGAAAATCTCCTCCCGCGCCGGGGAAAAATCCGTCGACGAACTGGTCAAGTACGCGTTTAAGCCGGCGGTCGTTATGATATTCGTTCCAAGATACGTAGCCGCCTTTCTGATGAAAACTCGCGACTTGTTCAGCGTTAAGGCCGAAAAGGCCCATATTGTCTTCGCCGACAGCGTCCCGGATTTCCACGTTCGCCCCGTCCAAAGTTCCCAGGGTTACGGCGCCGTTCATCATCTGCTTCATATTGCCCGTTCCCGAAGCCTCTTTGCCGGCTGTGGAGATCTGTTCGCTGATGTCGACCGCCGGATATATGATCTCGCCTATGGAAACGTTAAAGTTTTCGAGAAACACCACCTTGAGCCTGTCGCGTATCGAAATGTCGTTATTCACTTTGTCGGCGACGGCGGAAATCAGCTTGATCACAAGTTTCGCGAAATGATAACCCGGCGCAGCTTTGCCCGCGAACAGAAAAACACCGGGAGGGATATCCAGATTGGGGTTATCTTTAAGCTGATTGTACAGTTCCATGATTTTCAGCACGTTCAACAGCTGACGTTTGTAACCGTGTATACGTTTTACATGTACGTCGAAAATTGCCGCGGGATCCGCCGCGATGCCGGTGGTTTCGTGAATGTAGCGGCTGAGCGCGCATTTGTTTTCATACTTCACATCGGACAGCTGTTTTAAGAAATGGGAATCATTATCAAATTTTCCTAAATATGCCAGTTCCTCCGGACGCCTGATCCAGCCGTCCCCTATGGTTTCGCCGATGAGCGCGGAAAGGCCGGGGTTGGCTTCCAGCAAAAATCGCCTGTGGCTGACGCCGTTGGTCTTGTTGTTGAATTTATAAGGCGTGATAGCGTAAAAATCCCTGAATAAATCCCGTTTGAGAATTTCAGTGTGCAAGGCGGCCACGCCGTTGACAGAGTGGCTTCCGATGATCGCCAGCTTCACCATGTGAATCTGGCCGTCGCAGATTATGGCGACATTGTTCATCTGCTCGGGGGTGGCGGCGCGCGCGGCGAGAGCCTCGCGATATCTGCGGTCGATCTCTTTGATTATCATGTAGACGCGCGGCAAAAGACGGCGAAACATTTCCTGAGGCCAGCATTCCAGAGCTTCGGGCATGACAGTATGATTGGTGAAAGAAATAGTGTTCACCGTGATAGTCCACGCTTTCTCCCAGGACAAAGCCTCTTCATCCATGAGAATACGCATGAGTTCCGGCACGCACATGGCGGGGTGAGTATCGTTTATATGTACGGCCACCTGATCGACGAAACTGTCCCAATTCACTGATTTCTTTTTGAAACGTTCCGTGATGCTTCCAAGCCCGGCCGCGACGAGAAAATATTCCTGCCGCAGCCGCAGTTCCTGTCCGGACACGTTGCTGTCGTTAGGGTAGAGGACATAGGAGATCATTTCCGCGTTTGCCCGGGAATGCACGGCTTTCGTGTAGTCACCTCTGTTAAATGAAGCGAAATCGAATTCATCGCCCACCTGTTCGGCGCTCCAGAGGCGCAGCGTGTTGATCTGTTCGGGCGAGCCGTAGCCGATCACGGGAACGTCGTACGGCACGGCCAGCACGGGCTCGTAATTTTCGTGTTCGAAAATCAGTCTATCCCCGTCCGTTTTCGTGACAATATCGCCGTTGAATTTTACGACTACGGCATTTTCAGGCTTACGTATCTCCCAGGGATAACCGTTCTTCAACCAGTTGTCGGGAAGTTCGACCTGGTTGCCGTCGATAATTTTCTGCTGAAACAGGCCGAAGCGGTATCGGATCCCGTTGCCGTGGCCGGGTATCCCGAGGAAAGCCATGGAATCAAGAAAGCAGGCCGCGAGCCTTCCGAGCCCGCCGTTGCCCAGCCCGGCGTCCGCTTCATACGCGCACAGGTCGCCGAGCTTTACATTAAGCGTGGAAAGCCCCTCGCTGACTACGTCGCGGATCCCGAGATTGATCAGATAATAGTTCAGGAGTTTTCCGATCAGAAATTCCATCGAAAAATAATAGACCTGCTTCGCGCCGTTTTTTTTGTCGTACCGGTCGTTGGTGTTTATCCAGCGCCGGCTTATATTTTTACGGATCAGTCTGACCAGCATCTGATACTGTTCAGCCGCGTCGCTTTCTTCGAAAGATTTTCCGAGATTATCGGCGAATTCAGACCGGTATTCCCGCACGAAACTTTGCGCGTTTTTAAAAATCGCGACCACCTCCTACTTGTTGCGCCACCAACTGAATACAATATGTAAGTATAACATAATCGCGGCGGATTATACATAAATTTTGGGATAATTTCGCACAAAATATCAGAAAAATGATATAATCTTTTTATTATCAGCGTAAGCACGAAGCGCCCGGCGAAAAAATCCTATCTGCTTTGCTTCCGCGTTGAACGTACGGAGCGATAGAAAAACGCAAAAGCGCGTGGAAGGCAATGGCGGAGCGGCATTGGACGCGTATCGCGGGCGCAGTGTTTGAAGAGGAGATGTTTTCATTTGATTGAATATGCCGGCAGTAAAAAGAAAAAGGAGGGCGGCTTACCGGAAGCGGAACCGCCCAAAAGGAATAACATATCCGGAGGGAAGGCCGCCGCTTTTGCCGATTGCGGTCATATCGTCAGGATTGAGGCGCAGAAAGATGAGATGATCCGCACATTGCGGGAACTGATAGCGATAAAAAGCGTGGCGGGGGAAGCAGAAGGAGACGCGCCCTTCGGCGCCGGCGTACAGGCGGCTTTTGACTATATGCTCAGACTGGCGGAGCGGGACGGTTTTAGTACGGAGAGTGTCGATAATTTCGGAGGCCATATTGAATTTGGCGGCGATGTTTTAAATGAAGCCGGTGAAACCGACGCCGCGCGTGAAATCATGGGGATTTTGGGGCATCTGGATGTGGTTCCGGAAGGCCGCGAATGGGATCGCGACCCATACGGCGGGGAAGTTGCGGACGGCAGGATTTACGGTCGGGGAAGCAGCGACGACAAAGGCCCGGTGGTGGCTGTCTATTACGCGATGAAAGCGCTGCGGGACTGCGGCTTTTCGCCGGGGAAAAAAGTGCGCCTGATTTTAGGGCTTGACGAGGAAACCGGATGCAGGGGCATGGAGCGTTATCTGGACAAGGCCGGAAGGCCTGATTTCGGGTTTACGCCCGACGCGGATTTCCCGGTTATCCACGGTGAAATGGGCATTTTAATTTTCGAATTGGCAAAAAAAATCAGAAAAAATGACGCAAAAGGCATTATTTTGCGGAGCATCAGCGGAGGAAGCGCGGCGAATATGACGCCGGATTTCGCGAAAGCCATGATACGCGCCGATTCATACGGCGGGATTACGAAAGCGGCCGCGGAATTCTGCCGCGAAACGGGATACCGGGTGTGTACTAAGGGTGTCGGAAAGAGTTTGGAGATCACCGCGGCCGGAATTTCCGCTCACGGCGCGTCTCCGGAAAAGGGATTGAACGCCATTTCAGTCCTCATGGCCTTTCTCTCTGAAATCGGCTTTGCCAACGAGGATATCAAAGACTTCATAGGCTTCTATAATGAGCATATAGGCTTTGAGCTGGACGGGGAATC
>JAITPU010000066.1 GCA_031289235.1 Eubacteriales Family XIII. Incertae Sedis bacterium | reverse complement strand
TGAAATCTGTAAAAGGAAACCAGCCATCAGAGCTGTTCACGCGCGCCGGCGCGAAATGCCGCGCGTGTTGCGTCCCCGGCGCGGTATGCGAATCACGGCGTCCGTAGCGCGGCGCAACGGGTTTTGTCCGATAAACAGACAAACCATAGGGGGGAACATGACTCTGATCAAGGAATTGCCGCGGATGGAACGCCCGCGGGAAAAGATGAAACTGATGGGAGCGGGAAGGCTTTCCAACACGGAACTGCTGGCCATCTTGCTTGGAACGGGAACAAGAAAACTCTCGGCGACGGCTCTTGCGAGCCGGATTTTATCCATGGAGAAAGACGGTATCGCTTATCTGGCGGAATGCGCGCCGGAAGAGCTTTCAAAGATCCAAGGAATCGGAGAGGCCAAATCATGTCAGGTAATAGCCGCGGTGGAGTTAGGCAAGAGGATCGCGACGAAACCCGGATCCGGACGGATCAATATAAGTTCGCCGCAGGAAATAGCGGCGCTGTTTATGGAAGACATGCGTTACCTGAAAAAAGAATGCTTTAAAATCCTTTTGCTCAACGTAAAAAAAGAAATTATGCTCATAGAAGAAATATCGATGGGCAACATAAACAGCTCCATCGTAGACCCGCGCGAGGTGTTCCGACCCGCTGTGAAAAGAGGCGCCGCTTCCGTCGCGCTCGTGCATAATCATCCCAGCGGCAATCCTGAGCCGAGCAAAGCGGATATTTCCGTCACGAAACGGCTTCGGAACGCGGGAGAGCTTCTCGGCGTTCAGGTGATTGATCACCTGATCATCGGCGACGGCAGTTTCATCAGCCTGCGCCAGAGAGGTGTTATATAGGCGCGGCAAAGCCGGCTTCCCGCGCGGATACTCTTTCAGGCGTCCCGGCGGCGCCTGAAGATCCGGCGATACCGCTACGGCAATTACGGCAATCAAACGCGGCGGCAAAGCCGCGAGAATTTTTTCGCGAGCGGGGGCGGCGGATTTCGCTGTGAATTTTGCCTGACGGCGTAATTCATTCCGTTTAACGGCAGCCTGTTCTGGCGGATTGTTTTTCAGAAGTTTAATCGACGCTGTTTTAAAGAGGAACAGAGCCATATGTTTTTCAATAAAGATATAGGGATTGATCTTGGTACCGCAAATACACTTATCTGCGTAAAAGGAAAAGGCATAGTGATAAACCAGCCCTCCGTTATTGCTGTGGATATCGCGGCAAAACGCATAATAGCGGTAGGAAAGAGAGCGAAAGCAATGATCGGCAAGGCTCCCGATCACATCCGCGTGGTAAGGCCGCTGCAGGATGGAGTGATCTCCGATTTTGAAATGACGGCCAGTATGCTCAGGGAATTGTTGCGGAACGTGCTGGATGGTTATGGAATATTTACCAGAATCAGGGTGGTGATAGGCGTTCCCTCAGGGGTGACCGAAGTGGAGAAACGCGCGGTGGAAGAAGTCGTCAGGCAGATGGGCGCGAAAGACGTTTATATTCTGGACGAACCGATGGCCGCGGCCATCGGCTGCGGAATATCCGTGGACGATCCCGTCGGCTGCATGATCGCGGACATCGGAGGCGGGACGTCGGATATCGCCATTATCGCGCTCGGCGGCATCGTTACGGCCACGTCGCTGCGCCACGCGGGAGACAAGCTGAATGAAGCGATCATCGCCTATATGCGCAAGACATACGACCTCCTTATAGGCGACAGGACTGCGGAGGAGCTGAAAATCGAAATCGGATGCGCCTTTCTCGACGACGCGGACAGCAGGCAGGCCATTCGCTATATGGACGCGAGAGGAAGAGACATAATATCGGGACTTCCGAAAATCATCAAGGTATCTTCAAGGGAAATGCACGAAGCCTTGGAAGAATCCATAGAGGTTATCATCGACGGGATCAGAAACACTCTGGAAAACGCGCCGCCGGAAATCGCCGCGGATATCGTCAGCAACGGTCTTGTGCTGTCGGGAGGCGGAGGTTTGATCCGCGATCTGGATAAACTGATCACTTTCCGCACGGGGCTGAACGTTATCGTCGCGGAAAACGCCCTTGAGGCTGTCGCTTACGGAACGGGAAAAAGTCTGAAAAACATTTCCGCGCTGGAACGTTACGCCAGCAAAAAATTGAAGAGATAAAGAGGTTGAAATCTTTGACGTTTGAAGCCCGGAAAACGCTGGCGGACATATGAGGCGCTTAAGAGGATACACGAAAGCGGCGATCGTTTTACTCGTCCTTGCCGCGCTTTTTATCGTTGTGATAGCGTCGCGTCAGACCTTCGGAGAAGACAACGCACTCGGAAGGGCCGCCGGGAAAATCATCGCCGCCGTACAGGCGCCGCCGAGCTACGCGGGGCGCTTTCTTTCGGAAAAATTCGAAAGATTAATTGAGGCGGAAAGCCTCGCCAACGAAAATGAAAAGCTGAGGGAACAAATCCGGACTCTGGAAAACGAGCTGATACGCAATAAACTCTCCGCGGCGGAGCTTGAGGAACTGAAAAAACTCTCCGAAGCGCTGGAATACGCGGATCTGTCTGAAAAATATTCCTCAGTCACCGCGGATGTCGTGGCCCTTGACAGCTCAAACGGCTTCAATATTTTCACGATAAACGCTGGCACCGACAGAGGCGTTTCCGTCGATTCCGTCATCATCAGCGGCGACGGGCTCGTCGGAAGGGTCATGTCCGCGGGCGCCGATTGGGCGAAGGTGATTTCCATCATAGACGAGTCAAACCGCGTGGGCTTTCAGGTCTTTCGCGACACAAGCTGGCTCGGCGTATGCAGCGGCGACGGCGACGCGCTGAAAGGCTATATGCTGGACGGCGACGCGCTGGTTATGGAGGGAGACAGACTGATCACATCGGGCATAGGCGGCGTATACCCGGAAGGGATTCCGGTCGGAAAAGTCACCAAGGTGGAATGGACCCACGAGTCGCCGCTGAAGACCATCGAAATAGAACCTTACGCTGATTTTAACAATATACGGAGGGTTACGGCGCTGACATGAAGTATAGATACGCCTTCCTCATTTTTTTTGCCGCGTTCACGCTGCAATCGACGCTGATCCGATATATAGCCGTCAGAAATGTGGCGCCAAACCTCTTGCTGTGCCTTGTGGCTGTGTTTTCATTCCTTTACGAAGACTATTACGGGATGATCATGGGGGTGATTTTCGGAATCATATGGGATTTGTCCCTTGGCCTTTACGCCGGGGTTACGAGCGTCGCCTTCCTCGCGGCGGCGCTGACAGCGTCGTTTCTAAAACGATATTGGAACCATGAACACGCGCTGCCGGCTTTTTTCGCGTCGTTGCTGGGCACGGCGGCTTATGTTTTGGTTTTTTGGCTGATATATAAATTAGCGGGAGTCCCGCACAGCGCGATATATATTTTGAAGCGGCAGCCGGTATTTTTTGCTTATAATGCCATTTTTTCAATTGTTTTCCATTGGATTTTCGCGCGGAGCGTTATCCGTCACCGCATGGATAAGCGCTATAAAGGAGTCTTCGAACCGGCGAAAAATTTCCGGCTCTGACGGCCGCCTTCGAAGTACCGCTTGCTGTTCAAATACAGCCGTTGATAAGCGGGGCGGGAATTTACGCCTAACGCCTTTGCGGGCAAGATTGAGCGACCGCATCCCGCACGGCCGCCCGACAGCAACAAATATCGTAACTGCCGCAGCCGTTTACACGGCCGGGGCGGCGTGGAGACGTAAAGATCCCGTATGAAGATACTGAAGACGCGCGACAACCAAATAATGTTGATAATCGCCGTGTTCATGATCCTTCTGTTCGGGCGGCTTTTCATCCTGACCGTGCTGCAGCAGGAACAATGGACGGAAGCGGCTGAGAACATCAGCACGAAAAGTATATATACGCCCGGTGAAAGGGGAGATATTTTCGACCGTTACGGACGGCTGCTCGCGGGAAATATAACCAGCTTTACAGTGCAGTTCAGCATGGACGATACGGACGGTGAAAGTCTGAACAAGACGGCTTCCGCGCTTGTCAGGATACTGGAAGAAAACGGCGAAACTCTTGTTGACAACCTGCCCGTGCTCTACGAGGGCGGCGTTTTCTTTTACTCTTATCAAAAAGAAATAGAATCGTGGCTTCTCTCTCAGGGAATGCCGGCGGATTTTTCCGCTGAACAGGCTTTCGACGAGATCCGCAGGAGAAACAATATCGACGAAGGCATGGACCAGTTCGCCGCGCAGGAGCAGCTGATAAATCTCTACGGCGTTACGGCGCCCATCTCCGTAAAACGCATGAAGTTCAGCAAAAGCATAGAGCAGGATAATTTTTTGGAGCGTTACAATCTTGACATCTCCCTTTCGCCGCAGGAAGCCTTTCTTGCGCTCAGGAAAATATTTAAAATCGACCCGGCGCTGCCGGCCGAAGAAGCGCGGAAGATCATGGTGATCAGAAACGAGCTGAACTCGCAGGGATACCGGAAATATCTGCCGGCGGCCGTCGCGACGAATATCTCCGACAACACTGTCCTCATACTTGAGGAGAGAAGCGGCGATCTGCCCGGGATCAACGTGGTCACGGATTCGATACGCTATTATCCGAACGACAATCTGGCAAGCCATGTGCTCGGCTACATGGGAAAGATATCGGAAAGCGACAAAGAACATTATGTAAATGACCTGAGCTACCGCCCTAACGACATGATCGGACTGGACGGCATCGAAAGAAGCGAGGAATCCACGCTCCGGGGGCGGGACGGGATCCGCGAGGTTCAGGTAAACGCCAACGGCGAGCTGGTAAAGGTCATAAGCGAGATCCCGGCGGCAAAGGGGAAGGATCTTTACCTCACCATAGACGCTGAACTTCAGAAAGTCGCCGAAGACGCTCTCTCGCAGGCGCTGACGCAGATTCAGGTCGGAGGCGTATTCAGGAGCGAATGGGGCAACTTCAGCTTCAACACCCCCTACCCTAACGCCAGCGTAGGCGCCGCGGTGGCGCTGGATGTGAAAAGCGGCGAACCCCTCGCTATCGCGAACGCGCCCAATTTCAATCCCAATGCATTCGCGAGGGGGATAAGCAGCGAAGAATGGACCGCTCTGCAGGGACAAAATCTGCGGGACCCTCTTTCGCCGCTCCCCCTCTATAACGTGGCGGCGAGGACCGCTGTGCAGCCGGGCTCGACATTTAAGATGGTGACAGCCACAGCCGCCCTTGAGGCGGGGCTGAACGCGGCGGCCAAGCTGCGCGACGGCGGCGCTGTGAAGATCGGAAACAGGACTTACGGCTGTCTGCTCTGGAATCGCAGCCGCGGAAGTCACGGCTACCTGAATCTTTACGAAGCGATGGAAGTTTCGTGCAACTATTACTTCTTTGATATAGCGACCGGGCGGGACTTTGACCGAAACACCTACCTCGGGTACAAAACTCCCATCAACATCGACGTGATTACTTCCTACGCGGAGCAATTCGGGCTGGGAGTCCCGACAGGCGTCGAGATCCCGGAAACCGTTGTGGGCGTACCAACTTCAGAGAAAAAGATCGCGAACACCAAGGCCATGCTCAGAAATTACCTAATAAACCGGTCGGAGATGTATTTCACCGAAAACGTGCTGGAAGACAGGTCCCTCCTCATGAATGACATCGACAAGATCGTAAGCTGGACTGAGGAAAATCCCAACCGCGCGCAGCTCGCCGAGAGGCTTAAGGTGACTGGGATTCGTCCGGATATGGTGGAGGACGTCGCTAACGTCTGCAAATACACCTATTACAATTATGCGGAATGGACGACCGGCGACGAGCTGAATATCGCGATCGGGCAGGGCGAGAACGCATATACGCCGCTGCAAATGGCAAACTATATAGCGACCATCGGCAACGGAGGCGTCAGAAACAAACTCAGCCTGAAAAAAGCCGTCGAAGGCCAGGGCGTTATAGAAAAGGAAGCGGGGCAAAAACTGGATATCAGCGATCCTTCCATACTCGACCATATCGTGAAGGGTATGCGGCAGGTCGTCAGCGGCGCGAAGGGCAGCCTGCGCGCCAATTTCGCGGGATTCCCCGTATCCGTCGCGGGCAAGACCGGAACGGCGCAAAGGGACGGCAGAATAAACCCGCCGGACGAGGTGGAATTTGTAAAATCCAACCTGCACCGCATCGACGCCGCTCTCGCGTGGGAGGATGTTGAAGCGGAAATGTTTCGCGTCATGGAAAAATATCCCGATATATATTCGTCAAAAAACCTCGCCGTGCGCAAGGCCGTGGCCAACCTGAGCAAATACAAAAACGCCGTGGAGAGGATCGACATGTATAAGCCCGAATACGAGAATTTCGCCTGGGTGGTGGCGATGGCGCCGGCAGAGGATCCGCAGATCGCTGTCGCCGTGCTCATCTTTCAGGGCGGGACCTCAGCCAACGCGGCCCCTGTGGCGAAAGAAATCATCGCCAAGTACATGGAGCTTGAAAAAACATACGGCGACTACAGCATGGGGAACGTGATTAAATAGAACCGCCGTTGTCCGGCGGCGGGCAAAACGATAAACGAGGTGTTTCGGATGGGAAAGGTGATCATAATCGCGTCAGGCAAGGGCGGCGTCGGCAAAACGGTTTTCGCCGTTAATACGGGCGCCGCGCTGGCAAAAAAAGGACGGAAGGTCGTTCTGATTGATATGAACGTCGGCCTGAGGAACCTTGATCTTTGCATGGGCCTGGAAAGCAAGGTGATCTTCGACATAGCGGACGTGCTGTCCGGCGTGTGCAAGCCGAAGCGGGCCCTCGTCCGGGACAAACGCTTCCCATGCCTCTACATCATGGCCGCGCCGCAGAAAACAGAAAAATTTCAGGCGCGCTCCGAAAACGTAAAAGCGCTGTATGAAAATCTCAGGGAAAGTTTCGATGAGATCATAGTTGACGGCCCGGCCGGCGTCCGAGGCGATCTGAGGCTTGCTTCGTTTCGCGCCGATATGGGAATAGTCGTTACAACGCTGGATCACGTGGCCCTGAGAGACGCGGATATGGTGAACAGCCTGATGCGGGAAGAAGATGTCCGGGAACGCGCTTACGTGATCAACAAGGTAAACATGAATCTGATGCGGACGGGCTGCCTTCCCTCGTTTGAAGACGTCTCCCGAACTATAAAATCGCAGCTTCTCGGGATTATACAGTACGATGAAAACATTCACTTGGCGTCCAATTGCGGTTATCCCATAGCCTTCAGCCATGGAAACTACATAGAAGAAAATTTCGGCAGGATCGCCGAAAGGATTATATAACTTACTATACCGCATCACAACGGCGATCTCCCCCAAAGAGTTGTAAATTCAATCAAGAAGCAGGCGGGGCTGAAATAGGCCTTGGGTTGCTTGCTCAATACACAAAACGCTGGAGGCAGGCCCGCCGAAAAAATAATTGTGAATAAAGAGACTTCAGATGTTGACGACTGATCCAATCAAGCGAAAATAGGACTTGAAATTAAATCTTAATACGGTATAATGAGGGTGCAGACGCTCGTAGGCCGCGAGCATAAAAAAAGTCCACCGGGAAGATTTCGCCGTAGGGCGCGGCGAACTAAAAATAAAAAAAGCCCACCGAGAAGATTGCTCCCTCCGCAAAGAGGGGGCAATCTTGTTATCTTTCATGTTTTTAAGCGCAGATTTTTATAGAGACTACGCCCATTGCGCCGAGCTTGAGATAAAGACGGACAGGCCATATGCTCAAGTACGAGTTGATCTGTCCGGGGTTCTTTTCGCCGTGCCACTCCGATCCGCCATAAAGCACAGACACGTGTTGTGGACGGACAGGGCGAACCGTTGCGGGCTGGACTTCTCCAAGGCGGCGGTTGTCACGAATTCGAACTACATTGATGCCACAAGGACGCCATATATCCGCCAAAACGAATTCGACGCGCTTCGGGGAAAGTAATATGCCGTGAAAACCCGTCTCGCGAAATATATCAAGGAATATAAAAAGGCAAAAGAGCGGCTTGACATACCGCGCAATCAAATACTATGCGCTTACAGCACCCTGCAATATTTTGAAGATTATATATAAGCCATAAGGGATGAAGGGCGGCTTTAGTATTCCGGAGTAGGGGCGAAAAAAGTACGCGGGATTGTCAGCACATTGCATATGCTTGCGTCTACGAATGCGATATGATTGTGTCGTGGAATTTCAAGCATATGGTAAACTATAAGACTATATCCGGCGTAAAGGGCGTAAATGCTCTGGCAGGGTATAAAGAAATGCCGATTTATTCGCCTACAATGCTTGTTGAAGGAGGTGTAGATGATGATACGTGAGATTCCGAAGCCGGAAATAAGCCTTGCCTTTACCATTGCGGATATTCACAAAATCCGCGAATGGGACTATGAGCGGCTACGTGACGCTACGCCGGAGGAACGCCGCGCAGACACCGAACGTCGCGCAGAGAATACCCGCCGCACTATCAATGAGTTGCGCCGAGCAGGAACGGTCCGTGTCGGCTTTTGAATTCCCGGATGGAACGAGGATATGAAACTATTCAGCCTCTGCATTCATTTTTTTAAATCCATAGTCGCAATATTACAGGTATTAAACATATTAAAGGTGGTTACGTAGGGGCTTTAATATGTTTAATATGTGGGTTTACGATTATTTTTTCGGACTTGCTTAGCCTCTGCATCCATTAGTTAAGAATTGGAGGACGGAACGGGCAGCCGTCGCCCCTCAATAAGAGGTTTGGAGATGCGGGAATGTCACCCCGCCTGATTCTTATAAACAGAAAGGAGAATAAACAATGAGCACTTTTAATACTTTTCTCTCCGAACAATTAAAAACCCCCGCTTTTAAGGCTGAATATGACGCGCTGGAACCTGAGTTTGCCATCATTCAAGCGATGATTGACGCGAGGAAAAACACCGGGCTTACTCAAAAACAGCTTTCCGAAAGAACCGGCATTGCTCAGGCCGATA
>JAITPU010000050.1 GCA_031289235.1 Eubacteriales Family XIII. Incertae Sedis bacterium | reverse complement strand
TATACCGGCTATCCGGGCGGGCTGCGAGAGGTTACTTTCGAGAAACTTCAGGAAAAAAGGCCGGAGGAGATCATCAGGCACGCTGTAAAAGGCATGATGCCGAACGGGAAGCTTGGCAGGCAAATGTATAAGAAATTGAAGGTTTACGCGGGGCCGGAGCACAAACATTCCGCGCAGAAGCCTGAGGATTGGAATTTTTAGAGAAGGGAAGAACGATCAATGGCGAAATTATTGCAGTACGCGGGTACGGGAAGAAGAAAATCATCTGTTGCCAGGGTCAGGTTGATTCCCGGCAAGGGCAGCATCACGATAAATAAAAAGCCGCTGGAAGAATATTTCGGCGGGGGAAACGTGAGAAAAGAGGTCGGAAGACCGTTTGAAATAGCGGGAGCGGAAGGCAAGTTCGACGTGATCGCAACGGTGAAAGGCGGCGGCTTCACGGGTCAGGCCGGTGCGTTGAAACATGGAATATCAAGGGCGCTTTGTTCCGCGGACAGGGAGGCTTACAGAATGGCGCTGAAATCGGCCGGATTTTTGACGAGAGATCCGAGAATGAAGGAAAGAAAAAAATACGGGCTGAAAAAAGCCAGAAAAGCGCCTCAGTTCTCGAAGAGGTAGGCGGAATTTGCCAAGAAAGCCCGTATTCAGCCATTCTCGGCGGTTTGCGGGCCTTCTTTTTGCCTTTATAAGCAAAACGTTAAAACCCCGGTGCGCTTTTGAAGAGGATTTTTTCGTCGGGCCGTGAACTCTTAGCCGGCTACCTCTGCTGTCCGTTTTTACGCGGCTTCAGCCGCAATGTAAAAACGGCAAAATCGGAGAGTTCGTGCATGGCGCCTACCAACCGTTTGCTTCACAAACGGGGTTAGGACCATGCGCGGCGACGGGTTCTGCCAACAAGGCGTGACGGAAAAAAGACTGTCGCGGCTTCTGTGTTTAGCCGGTGGGGCAATGTTGCGGTAGTGATATAATGGAGCGTACAGATGACGCTGACGGAAACCGTCGCGAAAGCGGCCGCTTCTCGCTATGGAGTGGCTTTCGATATAGGCACTACGACGGCAGCCGGTATGTTGTGGGATATGGTATCCGGTAAACCGGCTGGCGCCTTGGCGAAATCCAATCCGCAGAGAGCCTGCGGCGCGGACGTCATGTCGAGGATAGCCTTTGCCGTAAGAGAAAACGGAGAGGATAATCCGGAGAAACTGCGCGGCCTGATCGTTCGCCGCATGAACGAAATCACGACTGAGCTTTCGGGAAATCACGGGATTGATTTGAAAGATATCCATGAGATCGCGGTTTGCGGAAATACCGCCATGAGCCATTTTTTCGCGGGGAAAGATCCGGCGGGCCTTG
Organism: Eubacteriales Family XIII. Incertae Sedis bacterium; assembly: GCA_031289235.1. GTDB lineage: Bacteria > Bacillota > Clostridia > Peptostreptococcales > Anaerovoracaceae > JAITPU01. The sequence goes on along the minus strand of JAITPU010000050.1, from coordinate 5,211 downwards.
CTTTATCGCCGTTCCGCCCGGCTTACACCGGCGCGCTTTGCGGAAGCGCCGCTTCTTTTGGCCTCGCGGCCGCGGACGGTGCCCGCTGTTACCTCATGCCGGGTATTGCGGGACACGTGGGTTCGGATATTACTGCGGGTGTTTTGGCTACCGGTTTGCACCGCATAGACGGCGCGTCCCTTCTGATCGACATTGGAACAAACGGGGAGATCGTTCTTGCGGCAGGCGGGCGTTTGACAGCCTGTTCCACCGCGGCGGGACCCGCTTTTGAGGGCGCGTCCATCGCGCAGGGTATGCGGGCGGAGGAGGGCGCCGTAGAAGCGGTGAAGATCTCCGGCGGCGAAGTTTCTGTCGGTGTCATCGGAGATGCCGCGCCGGCAGGCCTCTGCGGTTCCGGCGTCATTGACGCGGCGGCTGAGATGCTTGGCGCGGGGATCATTGATGAAACAGGGAAAATCTTTGACCGTGGCAGCCTGCTGAGTAAAGGCGTATCCGCCAAACTGGCGTCGCGGGTCCGTGAGAACGGCGGCGAAATGGAATTCGTGCTGGCTTATGGCGGCGGGGAAAAGGGAAAAAAAGGAAAAGATATAGTTATCCGCCAGAAGGATATAAGGGAGTTTCAGATGGCGAAAGGCGCGATTGAAGCCGGCGTCACGATGCTTCTGCGGGAAATGAAGCTCCGCCCCGCCGATATAGGCAATGTCTTTCTCGCGGGCGCTTTTGGGAACCATATCCGGGCGGAAAGCGCTGTCGCCGCGGGACTGATCCCGGCGGCGGACCTTTCGAATGTCATATTCGCGGGAAACACGGCGGGCGCCGGCGTCAGCATGGCGCTGCTGTCAGATGAAGTGAAGCGGCAGGCCGAGGCGCTGGCTGCGAACATTGAGCACCTCGAACTCGCCGCCCGCGCGGATTTTCAGGATGTCTACATCGCGGCGATGAATTTTCGTCATTACCGCAGGGCGCGTGTCACCGCGTGAAATGGAGAATTTACCGCTTCGATTTATGGTAAGGTTTTAAATGCGAATCAGTATTAAATAGTAAACGGATTGAACAGATCAATTAAAATACAAGAAGGAGGAGGATAAACAGGATGAAGGTACTTTTGATCAACGGGAGTCCCCATGCGGAAGGCTGCGTTTTCACAGCCCTTTCGGAGGTGGCCGGCGAGCTTGAAAAAAACGATATCGGGACTGCGATTTATCAGCTGGGGAGCGGGCCGGTCAGAGGCTGCGTCTCATGTGGGAACTGTTTTAAAACAAAGCGCTGCGTTTTTAACGACGATCCTTGCAACGAGATAATCGGCCTGATACAGGACGCGGACGGGGTCGTCGTCGGCTCGCCTGTATATTACGCGGGACCTAACGGCGCGTTGCTGGCCGTGCTGGACAGGGTGTTTTTCGCGGGCGGCAGAACTTACGCGCACAAACCGGCCGCCGCGGTGCTGAATTGCCGCCGGGGAGGGAGCAGCGCGGCTTTCGACCGGCTGAACAAATATTTCACAATCTCCGAGATGCCGGTGGTTTCCTCTCAATACTGGAACTCCGTGCATGGCTATACGCCGGACGATGTGCGCAAGGATTTGGAAGGATTGCAGGTCATGCGCGCTATTGGGCGGAATATGGCCTATTTGCTGAAATCTGTTGATGCGGGCAAACAGCCCCTGCCGGAACGGGAAAAGAAGGTTCTTACGAACTTTATAGATTAGCGAGCGGGCTGTACGGGCGAGCGGCGCGGGTGAAATTGGCGGGGGAAGGGCTGTGGACGCTGAAAATATAGATATTGAGAAAATCAGGCTTTTCTTTGAGGATGACCGGTACGCGATGCGTACCGGCGTCCGAATCGTTCGCGCGGCTGAAAACGCCGCGGAATGCAGCATGACTTTGAACGCGTTCCACCTAAACGCGGGCGGCGCCGTTCAGGGCGGCGCCATCTATACCCTGGCTGATTTCGCTTTCGCGGTCGCCGCCAACGCCGGCGCGATAAACGCCGGTCGGAACACCCGTACCGTAACCCTCTCCGGCAATATCTGCTATCTTAAACCTCCCAGAGGCGACCGTCTCATAGCGAAAGCCACGTGTCTTTCCATGGGCAAAAGAATATCCGTTTACAGAGTGCTCATCTCCGACGATCTGAAAACGTCCGTGGCCGATGTTACGATAAACGGTTACCGTTCTGATTTTTAAGGAATTTTTCGCCGTATCCGTAATTTTCGATTATGTAGTCCATATCCTTGTCGCCTCGTCCTGAAAGGTTCACAAGCACAGCGTCATGGCGTTTTTCTTCGGCGACGCGAATGGCGTAAGCGAGAGCGTGGGAGCTTTCCAGGGCCGGGATGATGCCCTCATGGCGGCACAGCTTATAAAACGCTGTAAGCGCCTCGTCGTCGGTGACGGAATCATAGACGACCCTGCCTAAATCTTTCAGGTGCGCGTGTTCCGGACCCACCGACGGGTAGTCCAAGCCGCTTGCTATGGAATATACAGGAGCGGGTTCGCCGTTTTTATCCTTCAGCATGATGCTTTCAAAAGCGTGCATTATGCCTTTTTTACCGAAGGTAATGGACGCCGCGTTGTCGCCGAGGCCGGCCCCGCGGCCCATCGCTTCGACGCCGTATATTTCAACGGGTTCGTCCAAAAATGCCGAGAACACGCCTATGGCGTTGCTTCCGCCGCCCACCGAAGCGATAACGGCGTCGGGAAGTATTCCCGTCATATTGAGAAACTGCTCTTTCGCCTCCACGCCGACGACCATCTGGAAGTCACGTATCATCATGGGGAAGGGATGCGGGCCTACGGCGGAACCGATACAGTAAATGGCGTCCTTATACTCTTTCATATAGCCCTCAAACGCCGCGTCGACGGCCTCCTTCAACGTTTTCAGGCCGTGCCCGACTGGGATTACCTTTGCGCCTAAAAGTTTCATCCTCGAAACGTTAGGGGCCTGTTTTTCGATATCCACTTCGCCCATATATACGTCGCATTCCACGCCGAAGTAAGCGGCGGCGGTAGCCAGCGCCACTCCGTGCTGTCCTGCTCCTGTTTCGCAGATAAGTTTTTTCTTGCCCATATACTTGGCCAGCAGGCCTTCTCCCATGCAATGATTCAGTTTATGCGCGCCTGTATGATTCAGATCCTCGCGTTTGAGATAAATCTGCGTCGTGCCGAACAGCCTTGAAAGGCGTTCCGCGTGGTACAGCGGAGTGGGCCGGCCCTGGAAATCTCTTCTGATCCGGCGGAGTTCGCTGATAAACTTGGCGGAATGGCAGATAGTCCGGTACGCTTCCGAAATTTCTTTGAACGCGGGGACCAGCTCATCGGGCAGATAGGCTCCGCCGTATTGGCCGAACCGCCCGTCGGCCGTGGGATAATCTTTCAGATAGGTCTTGAAATCTGCGTCGTAATTTTTTTTCATTTTTCCACCTTCGCCTTTCTTTTCCGCAAATAAAAAACGCCTGTCCTGTACAAGGACAAGCGTCGGCTTGCGGTACCACCTTGTTTGATATGCAAAAAACATATCCTCTCTACGAAGTGCAATCACACTCCCAGCCCGATAACGCCGGCTAAAGCGTCTCAGTTACTTGACCCATCTCTCATATTCAAAAGAACAGTCTTTCGCTTCGCCCTCAGAGGCCCATTTGTTCGCGTCTGCGTCTGTCCGGCTTTCACCGCTCCGGATTCGCTGCACGACCGATATCGCGATTTTACTTCCTCGTCTTTGGTTTACAGCAATGATAACATCGCGGAAAAAGCTTGTCAAGCGAATTTTGAGCGGCGTGATCCATTTTTTCGCAGCAATCGGCCGACTTGTTTCATTCCGCAAACTGGATATCGTAGCAGCAAATGCCCCTGTAATCGCAGAATTTACATGCCGTCATCAATTTAGTCCGCTTCGGATCCACATATATGACGCCGTTCGCCAGACTGGAGCAAAATTCACTCAGTTTCTCTTCCACATCTCTCTGCAAGCCCGCGAATTCCGCCGCCGCCATTATTTTCCGCGACAGCGCCGTGTTCCCGGCCAGCACGATTTCACCCGTTTCCTTGTCCGCCTTCGCCCGCACGGATATGATGTCCGAATGCCCTTTCTCGTAATGTTTTCCGCCGTAATCCGTTCCGGCTATGGATTTCAGCGCGTCCTGGTCATCGACGGCGATACCGTCTAATTTAAAGCTTTTCCTGATTTCTCTCGCGATTTTTTCCCTTCGTTCCGCGCCCGGCGCGTCCGACCAATCCACGCAGTTCAACTGCGGTTCGCCGATGATGAAGTAAAACACGCCGGCGGGCTTTAAGCGCTCTCTTTCGTCCCGCTCGTCCGCGTCCGCGTTCCGCTCCATTCCTTCCGCGTCCGCCAAGACAGGTCCGGCGACCGCGCGCATATATAGCATGAGCTGAAGACGCCATCCATTTCGCGCTTCATCAACGTTGAACTTTTCATTCCCCGATTTATAATCCAGAATTTTCGCGCGGCCGCCGCGCAGAATATCTATCCGGTCGATCTGTCCTTCTATCAACACCCGGCCGCCGCCCTTCAGATTTTCCGCAATCGCGGGAAACCGCCGATCCGCTCCGAAGCGTTCCTCAAAATACATTTCTCTGATCGCGCCGGCTTTTACCTGCTCCGCGACGGCCCACGCCGCTTCCTTTGCCAGCTCCAATATTCGCGCCGCCCGGTATTCTTCCGCTCTGCCTCGCCTGAATATCGCCGCTGTTTCCGGGTTTTCAAGCAAATCGTCGAGCAGCGACGTGACCAGCGCGTCCGATTCTTCCCGCGTAAGCTCCATCCACGGCGATCGCTGAGCGGTGATTTCCACGCCGCTTTTCGTGAGCGCCTTTGAAAAATTCATCAACAGCCGATGAAATAAATCTCCTCTTTCTCTGCCGCCGATCTCAACTATCCGTTTTTCTTTCGGCGAAAGTCCGTAAAAAACGAAATGAGAAAAAGGGCAGCGCCCGTAACGTTCAAGCCCGGACGGGCTGATATAAATGTCGCTTTCCCGTTCTCCCCCGCCGTCCCGCCGGTGAAAAGACAGTTCGTCCGGCATTTCCTTAAAAACTTCAGCATGTGACGCAGTTTTCCCGTCAGTTTCCGCGCTTTTTCGCGCCCTTTCATACAGCAGCCGGACATATTTTCCGTCTATTTTTTCACGTTTATTCTTATAAAAAAGCCCCTCTTCGACCAATCTAAGGGCGTCAGGTTCGTTTCTCCGAA
>JAITPU010000032.1 GCA_031289235.1 Eubacteriales Family XIII. Incertae Sedis bacterium | reverse complement strand
CATCTAAATTCTCCTTTCCGCTTTCGCGTTTTTACGTTTTTTTTTATTATACAATGAAGCGCGAAAACGCGCAAGCGAAATCGTTCTATTGTTCATGAAAAGTTTTACTATTCAAAGGTATGTCCTGCCGACGCCTGCCTTTAAACGGCAGGGACGCGGGTTTCACAGCCCGTATTCGTCGAAAACAGTGGAAAGCGGCGGGAGTATGCGGTATAATAAAGCCGCGGGCGGCTTATCGTTCCGGCGATTCGACGCCGGGGCAAAGCGGCGGAGGCCGGCGGAGCAATAAGAGGCGGGGGACTTAGGCCGCCGCCCGAACAGACGAAAGGACGAATAGACGAATATATGAACAGCAAGCCGGGCATCATAAAAACCGCCGCGGTTACGCCGAAAACGCGGCTCGCGGATACGAAGCGCAATGCGCTGGAAATAATTTCCAGTATAAAAAGGGCCGACGCGGCGGGCGCGGGCATCGTGCTGTTCCCCGAACTTTGCCTCACAGGTTACAGCTGCGGCGACCTTTTTCATCAGGAACAGCTCTACCGCGGCCAGCTTGAAGCTCTCAGGAGCGTGGTGAGGGAATCCGCGCATTTAAAAGCCGGCGTCATACTCGGCTGCTATATCCGCGCCGGCAATCATTTTTACAACTGCGCCGTTTTCGTCCATAAAGGGCGTGTTCTCGGCGCGACGCCCAAGATGTTTCCCCCCGGAGGCAAAGAGTTTTACGAGGCGCGGTGGTTCGCTTCCGGAGCGGACGCCGCGGACAGCGTAAGCGCGGTTTCCATTTTCGGAGATGAGATACCTTTTGGCAGCCTGATTTTCCGCGACGAGGAAAACGGGTTTTCGTTCGGAATCGAAATTTGCGAGGACCTCTGGGTTCCCGTATCTCCCGGCGCCATGCTCGCCATGGGCGGCGCCCATATAATTTTCAACCCGTCCGCCAGCGATGAAATCGTCGGGAAACCTGATTACAGGCGCGGCCTCGTGCTGCACGGCAGCGCGAAAAACATATGCGGTTACGTCTACGCCTGCGCGGGGGTTTACGAATCCACCGCGGACATAGTCTTCAGCGGCCACAACCTGATCGCGGAAAACGGCGCGCTGCTCGCGGAAAGCCCTCTTTTCGCGAGAGAAAGCGCCGTCGTCTTCGGCGAGATCGATTACGAACGGATCAAATTTGAGCGGAGCCAGACGCAAAGCCTGTCCGGCTGCGCCGCCCGCTACGGCGGCGGGCGCGAACACCGCCTGATAAACGTGCCGCCGCTGCGCGTGCTCACCTATCAGGACCGCCCGAGCCGTTCGTATACAAAAACGCCGTTTATTCCCCCTGAACCCGGCGCGGCGGATCAGCGCTGCCGGGAGATTTTCGGCATTCAGACGGCCGGCCTCGCCGGCCGCTTGGAATACACCGCCTCGCGCAAAGCCGTCGTCGGCGTTTCCGGCGGGCTGGATTCCGCGCTGGCGCTGCTCGTATGCGCCGAAGCCTCCCGCCTTCTGGGCAGGGATCCGTCGGGAATAACAGCCGTCACAATGCCCGGATTCGGCACCACGGACGCCACCTGCCGCAACGCGCTGACGCTCATGAAACTCATCGGCGCGGAAATCCGCGAAATTCCCATACGCGAAGCCGTTCTGCGGCACTTTAAAGACATCGGGCACGACCCTGACGCCCGCGATGTCACTTACGAGAACGCGCAGGCGCGGGAACGAACTCAGATCCTTATGGATATCGCCAACAGCGAGAATGGCTTGGTCGTAGGCGCCGCGGATCTTTCCGAAGCGGCTCTCGGCTGGTCCACCTACAACGGCGATCACATGTCCATGTACGGCGTCAATATAGGCGTGCCGAAAACCCTCGTCCGCTCAATGGTCAGATGGATCGCGGAACACAGAGAAGAGGCGGGATTTAAAGGCGAGGGCGCGCTTTTGCGAAGCACGCTGCAAAGCATCGCTGACACCCCCATATCGCCCGAGCTGCTGCCTCCTGATGAAAACGGGGAAATCGCGCAGAAAACGGAGGAAGCCGTCGGACCTTACGTGCTTCACGACTTCTTCCTGTACTACACGGCGCGGTTCGGCGCGACGCCGAAAAAACTGCTGTTCATCGCGAAAAACGCTTTCGACGGAGAATACGACGAAGAAACTCTGATAAGGTGGCTGCGTGTATTTTACAGCAGGTTCTTTTCCCAGCAGTTTAAACGGAATTGTATGCCCGACGGTCCCAAAGTGGGTTCTGTCAGCCTTTCGCCGCGCGGCGACTGGCGTATGCCCAGCGACGCGTACGCCGATTGCTGGCTGGAGGATTTGGATATTCCGGAATAACAGCGAATATCACGGATTTCGCTCCCGGCGTAAGTATTCAAAAGCAGGCGTCGATAGGGGTCAATATGGCCGGAAGCGGGGCGTCCGCTTCGCTTTACGCGTTGGCGCTGCGCGCCAATATGCGTCCTGCGGAAAGCCCTGCATCCGGCCTTGTACCGGCAAAACATACCTTTGAATACTTATCCCGCCGGCTGAGTCACGCCGTTTAGCGGCTTAGCGGCGCGGCCGGTCGCGAACGCGTGTTCTTCGCCGCGATTAATCAAGCCTGAAAATATCTTTATGCCGCCTCATATACAGCATCAGCGGATAACCTAAAACATAACAAGCGGCCACTTCTCCCGCCCCCACCCATAGCGCGCAGATCCAAAATGAAGGCTCGACGCCGTACGCGAAGCGGAGCATGGCTCCTATGATCAGGGCGTTGGCGGCTACCGGAGGCAGGGGCACAAGCGCCGGCGCGCCGCGCAGCGCGTATGAGCCGCCCGCGGCCAGCAGCGAAGCCAGACTGCCGCAAACTATGTCAAGCGCCCCGTATGGACTCAGCAGGTTGGAGGTCAGACAGCCCACGAAAAGGCCCGGCACCGCCGCAGGAGTAAAAAAAGGAAGTATCGTAAGCGCTTCCGAAATCCTGACCTGTATGGGTCCGTAACTTATCGGCGCGAACGCCACGGTCAAAACCGCGTACACGGCGGCAATAATCGCCGCCTGCACCCAAAATCTTGTCTTTCTCATGTTCGTCATATAAACAGTCCATTCCGCCGCCGCGCGCGTATTTTTTCGTTTATACTGATTCGCATTTAAAACCTTACTTTAAAGCGAAGCGGTAAATGCTGTTTTCCGCCGTCCGTTCCAAAAATTTGGAACGGAATCTAAATAAAAAACAGTATTAAATATCGAACCAAAGCGGCGACAGCCAACGTTCCAGCAAAATAAAACTTAAAAACACGGCGGTCAGAAATATGGCCGCGGCGTCCTGTTTCCTTAGCCTCAGTTCGTGCAGGCTGGTCCTGCCCTCGCCTCCGCGGTAACAGCGCGCTTCCATAGCCATAGCCAGATCCTGGGCGATGCGAAAAGCGCCGATAAACAGCGGAACCAGCAACGGCGTCATATTTTTCGCCCGCCGCAGTATGCTGCCGCTTTCGAAGTCCGCGCCGCGCGCCATCTGCGCCTTCATTATCTTGTCAGTTTCCTCCAGCAGAGTGGGTATGAACCTCAGCGCGATGGTCATCATCATCGCGAGCTCGTGCGCGGGAACGCCGAAACGCCTGAACGGCTTCAGCAGGCTCTCGATGCCGTCGGTCAGCCGTACCGGCTTAGTGGTAAGCGTCAAAAGCGAAGACCCGACGATCAGAAGCACGAGCCTCAGCCCCATGAACACCGCGTTATAAAGCCCCTCTTTTGTGACGACGATAAAACCGGCCTTGATCAGCGGCTCGCCTTTCGTCATCAGCATGTTCAGCGTAAAGGTAAACAGAATTATTATAAAGACCGCTTTCAAACCCCGCAGAATAAATTTCGGCGGAACCCGCGAGACTGCAACGGCGACGCCCAGCGCGGCTGCCGCGACGGCGTGGCCCCCGAAATCTCTTATAAGAAACAGCGCCAGTATGTAAACAAAGGTGACCGCGATTTTCACCCGCGGATCCAGCCTGTGCGCCCAAGAATCCCCGGGGTAATACTGTCCCAGCGTTATATCTCTGATCATCGCGCCCGCCTCAAAAAACCTTCCAGCGCCCGCTCCGCCTCATCTATCGTAAGGACGCCTTCGGGGATATCCACGCCGCGCAGACGCAGCTTCCGCATCATCTCCGCGACGGGCGGCAGTCTCAGCCCGATAGACGCCAGAAATTCATCGTGGGCGAACACTTCCGCGGGCGCGCCGGAAAGCGCTATCTTCCCTTCATTCATCACGAATATCCGGTCCGACAGACGCGCGATATCGTTCATATTGTGGGAAACCAATATCACGACGACGCCTTCCCGCCGCCGTATCTCCCCGATCATATTGAGTATATCCATATGAGATCCGGGATCAAGGCCCGCTGTAGGTTCGTCTAATATCAATACCTCCGGCTTCATCGACAGCACTCCGGCGATAGCCGCGCGGCGTTTCTGCCCGCCCGACAGCTCAAACGGCGAACGCTCGGAAAATTCCGAAAAATCAAGTCCCACGAGGGAAAGGGCTTCCCGCACACGCCGGTCTGTTTCCCGCTGTGAAAGCCCCAGGCTGACCGGCCCGAAAGCGACGTCTTTGTATACAGTTTCCTCGAAAAGCTGATATTCCGGGTACTGAAACACCAAGCCGATCTTTCTCCTGATTTCGGCCAGCTTCACGCCCTTCGCCGTTATCTCCGCGTCCCCGACGAAGACGCGCCCCGATTTTGGTTTCAATATCCCGTTAAGATGCTGGATCAGCGTCGATTTCCCCGAGCCTGTCCGCCCTATCACGCCGATGAACTCGCCGTCCGCGATTTCGAAACTTACGCCGTCCAGCGCAAGGGTTTCATAGGGCAGACCCTCGCTGTACACGTACACAAGGTCCTCTACTTTGACCGGCATAAAAATTCGACCATCTCTTCCGTATTGATTATGTCGTCCGGTATGGCAAAACCTTTCCCGCGCAGGCGTTCCGCGAGTTCTACCGCGAGAGGCGCGTCCAAGCTCAGCTTCCTGAGCAAATCCGCGCGCCGAAACACCGACGAGGGCGCGCCGTCAAGAACCACGCGGCCTTCGTCCATAACCACTATCCGGTCCGCCAGCGCGGCTTCATCCATGAAATGCGTGATCAGCACGACGGTAACGCCGTCCAAATGCAGCCGGCCTATGATCTCCATGACCTCTTCCCTGCCCACAGGGTCTAACATGGCGGTAGGCTCGTCGAATATGATGCATTCCGGGCGCATCGCGACGACTCCGGCTATCGCCACGCGCTGTTTCTGCCCTCCCGACAAGAGATGCGGCGCTTTCTTCCGCTCCCCGTACATATGAACGGAAAGCAGGGACTCCCGCACCCTGACGCGGATCTCGTCCGGGGCTATCCCCAAATTTTCAGGGCCGAACGCGACATCGTCCTCAACTATGGCTGAGACCAACTGATTGTCCGGGTTCTGAAACACCATTCCCGCCCGGCGCCGGATCTCCCATACCGCCTCCGCATCGCCGGTATTGTACCCGTCAACATAAACCGCCCCGCCGCTTGGCAACAGCAGGGCGTTGATATTCTTCGCGAGAGTCGATTTCCCGGAGCCGTTTTGCCCGATCACAGCGGTAAAACTGCCGCGCTCCAAGTTCAGGCTCACTCCGTCGACCGCCCTGTCCGGCGCGGCTTCACCTTCGCGCTTATATTCAAATATCAGATTTTCTATCCGGATTATATCCGTTCCGTTATGAGCCATTCTCACGTTTTTCATAGACCCGCGACTGCGCTTCTGACACCAGCCACGCGCAAAATTCGGAGAATCCGGCTTTTACCTCATTATCATCGCTGTTCTCATAGAAAAGCTCGCCGTCCACTCCCTCGAGATATTTGCGGTACTCCGAGACAACCCAGGCGGCCGTAGAGCCGGAATTCGCCGCCACGAATTCATCATATACCCGCATGGCCTCCGGATTGAAGCGGCGGCTCGCGTAATCGAAAACCGGCGGACCGTTCATGCCCATGAGCATCCCGTTGATATATCCGCCGTAAAGCCAAAGCGCGTCGGCCTTTGCCGTCACATCATCGGGATACTCCCTGATCACGCTTTCGACCGCTAAAGCCCTGTCCGCCAGTTCTTCCCACGAAATCAGCGGAACCGCGTCAACGGCCATCGGCGTTTCCTGTTCCAGTTCCCTGCACTCGTAAATCTCCCTGAGCGCCGGCGAAATATACTCGCCGTACGTTTCGATGATCTCCGCGTAATCAAAATAATCCTCATCAAAGGCGGACGCGTAATTTTCAAATTCCGTAAGCATTTCACCGGCCTGTTCTTCGTTCAGGTAAGTCATGTTCCGCAAGAGAAATTCTTCAACGGTCTTTACGCTTTTTCCCGAAGGCGCCTCCAACAGCAGAGAGGCGAACTCCTCCTGGATTTTTTCGGAATCGACCCTGCCGCAGCCGGCGACGAGCGCCGGGATCATCAGGGATATCAAAGCCGTTACGAGAAACTTAGTCAGTTCCTTACGCATATCGTTCCTTCCGCCCCGCCTGTTTACAGCGAACATGTGAACTGTAACGTATTATATCGCTCCGCCAATTAAACATCAGAAGCCGCGCCGGTCTTTTCTCCGCCGCGCTTTGCCGGCAAGATCAGATCATCTCGCGGATATCGTCCGGGATGATCAATTCCGCTTCGGTCGCGGCCTGTATCTCTTCCGGCGTAAATTCGGGATTGTACTCCGTAAGCAGAATCCCGCCGTCTGTCAGCCGCATGACTCCCATTTCGGTAATGATCAAATCCACGCAGCTCACCGCCGTGAGAGGCAGCCTGCATTCCCTGAGGATTTTGTGCTTTCCTTTCGCAGTATGCTCCATCGCCACTATCACTTTTTTCGCGCCGACCACAAGATCCATCGCGCCGCCCATGCCGGGCACTTTTTCCCCGGGAATGATCCAGTTGGCCAGATTCCCCTTTTCATCCACTTCCAGCGCCCCGAGGATGGTGCAATCCACATGACCGCCGCGGATAAGGCCGAAACTGACGCAGGAATCGATGAAACTGCCGCCCGGAGCTACCGAAGAAGGTTTGCCGCCCGCGTCTGTGACATACCTCGGCTGAGCCTCGTCGGGGCCGGGCTTCGGTCCGGCGCCTATTATGCCGTTCTCGCCGTGCAAAACCACGCGCACGCCCTCCGGCAGGAATGACGGGATCAGCGTAGGCAAACCTATGCCGAGGTTCACGATATCGCCGTCCTTCAACTCCATGGCGGCGCGCCTGGCGATAAAGTCTTTGATCTTGTCCCTATCCATCAGCGCGTCCTCCTTCCACTATATAATCCACAAAAACGCCGCTGGTCATCACGTTTTCAGGTTCTATAGCGCCGATATCCACCAAGTGATCGGCCTCCGCGATTACCACGCCGGCCGCCGTGGCCATCGGGAGATTGAAGTTGCGCGTCGTCCCTTTATACCAAATATTTCCAGATCTGTCAATCCTGTAACCGCTCAAAAGCGCAAAGTCAGCGCGCAAAGGGCGCTCAACAAGATAGGACTTCCCGTCGATCTCAATTACGCCGTGAACATGTCCGGCCTTCTCGACGATGGTTCCCAAACCTGTAGGCGTCAACACTCCGCCAAGCCCGGCTCCGCCGGCGCGGACCATCTCGGCCAGCGACCCCTGCGGGACCAGCTCGACTTCAATAAGACCCGCGTTCATCTGGGCGGCCACCTCCGGATTCAGCCCCACATGGCTGGTGATCAGCTTTTTGACCTGACGGTTATGTATCAATTTCGCGACGCCGTAATACTCATCGCCGTCCGGCCCGCCCGGCATCGAAGCGTCGTTGCAGATCAGCGTGATCCCGCCCGTCCCCAGTTTGGCCAGCTCGGCTATGATCTTGTGCGGGTTGCCGCATCCCATGAAACCGCCGACCATTATGACAGCGTTCTCCGGAATCATTCCGGCGGCTTCCCCGGCAGTAATAAACTTGCCCATATCCATCCTCTTCAAAGCTGAATCCGCATACTCTTCCGGCATACTGCTCCCGGCGCTTACCGCTCCGTTCGGCTACGGCGCCAAGACGCGTTCCCTGACCCGCCCGAAAAGACGCCAAGCGGGAATCCCCGCAGCCAGCCAGCCTTACCGACATTCGAAGCTACGCTTAAACCAACTCCAGAAACACTTCCTCCGCGCTATCGCCCCTCCTCGGGCCGAGTTTCAGAATCCTCGTGTATCCGCCGTTTCTTTCCCCGTATTTCGGCGCTATATTGTCAAAAAGCTTACTTACGACGCCCTCGTCGTAAATAAAACCCAGCGCCTTCCTTCTCGCCTGAAGGTCGCCGCGCTTGCCAAGAGTAATCATCTTTTCCGCTTCGCGCCCGGCTTCTTTCGCTCTGTGCTCGGTGGTCATGATGCGCCCCTCGCGCAGAAGGTCCGTCACGAGATTCCTGAGCATAGCCCTTCTGTGAGCCGTCGGCCTGCCTAATTTCCTATAACCCGGCATCACGCTTCTCCTTTCTAATCTTCGCTCTCTTTAAGTCCAAGACCCAATTCGCCCAATTTCAATTTCACCTCTTCCAGAGATTTCTTGCCTAAGTTCCGCACCTTCATCATCTCGTCTTCCGTCTTGAGGGTAAGCTCTTCCACGCTGTTGATCAGGGCCCGTTTCAGGCAATTGAACGAACGCACCGAAAGCTCTAATTCCTCGATGGTCATTTCCAGCGCCTTCTCTGTCGGGTCTTCTTCTTTCTCTATCATGATTTCCATTGCTTCGGTGTCGTCCATCAGATCAATGAAAAGTTTCAAATGCTCCTGCATGATCTTCGCGCCGATGGAAACGCTTTCTTTCGGCGAGATGCTGCCGTCCGTCCACACTTCCAGGTTCAGCCTGTCGTAATCCGTAATCTGTCCGACGCGGGTGTTCTCAATCGTAAAATTCACCTTTCTGACAGGAGTATAAATGGAATCCACAGGTATGACCGCGATGGGCATCGACTCTGTTTTGTTCTGTTCCGCGCTGACATAGCCTCTTCCCTTCGAAAAGGCGATATCCATGATCAGGCTCGCGCCGTCCTCCAAAGTCGCGATATGCAGTTCGGGGTTGAAGATCTCCACTTCGTCGTCGCTGATGATGTCGCCGGCCGTTAACTCCCCGGGACCCGCCGCATTGACGGTGACGCGCTTCGTGGATTCGCCGTTTATCCTCACCGCCAGCCTTTTTATGTTCAATATGATTTCGGTCACATCCTCCTTGACTCCGGGAACGGTGGAAAATTCGTGCAGGACCCCGTCGATTTTCACGGAGGTCGCCGCAGTCCCCGGAAGTGAACTGAGCAGTATCCTTCTCAGACTGTTGCCAAGAGTAGTGCCGTATCCTCTTTCAAGAGGTTCTACGATGAATTTGCCGTAATTTTCTTCCTCTCTGGAAAACACGCATTCTATCGTCGGTCTTTCGATTTCTATCACGCAAGCTCCTCCTTCCGCCGCTGTGGAACGCTTTTCACCGACTTATTTTGAGTACAGCTCAACGATAAGATGCTCGGCGACCGGCGTATCAATTTCTTCTCTTGCCGGCAGCGCGACAACCGCTCCCTCCAGTTTTTCCGGCGTAACGCTGATCCAAGAGGGCACGGTGATGGACATCTCCTTGATCTCCTGAAATTTTGGAGAATTCTGGCTTTTTTCCTTTACTTTGACAATAGAACCGGGTTTTAGCTCGGCGGAAGGAATGTCTAACTTCTTGCCGTTCACGAGGAAATGCCCATGGGTTACGAGCTGCCTCGCTTCTTTTCTGGAGGAAGCGAAGCCCATGCGAAACACTACGTTGTCCATGCGGGTTTCCAGCATGATCAGCAGATTTTCGCCGGTGATCCCCTTCCTGCGCGACGCTTTTTCAAAGATGTTCCTGAACTGAGTTTCCAAAAGCCCGTAAAAGCGCTTTGCTTTCTGCTTTTCCCGAAGCTGAAGGCCGTAGTCCGAAAGCTTCTTCCTGCCCTGCCCGTGCTGACCGGGAGGATAATTTCTTTTTTCAAGGGCGCATTTAACGCTGTAACATCTCTCTCCCTTTAAAAACAGCTTTTGGCTCTCTCTCCTGCAAAGCCTGCAGGAGGCGTTCGTATACCGTGCCATCTATTCTTTGCCTCCTTTAACTACACTCTTCTTCTCTTCGGCGGCCTGCATCCGTTGTGCGGTATGGGAGTGATGTCTTTGATCATGCTGATCTCAAGCCCCGCCGTCTGCAACGCCCTGATCGCCGCTTCGCGGCCGGCTCCGGGACCTTTTACGTATACTTCAACATGCTTGAGCCCATGCTCCATCGCGTTTTTCGCCGCTTCCTCGGCGGCTGTCTGCGCCGCAAAAGGCGTGGACTTCCTCGAACCTTTAAATCCGAGGGAGCCAGCGCTGGACCAGGAAAGCGCGTTCCCTGAAAGGTCTGTCAGCGTTACAATCGTATTGTTAAAGGTGGATTGGATATGCGCCTGGCCTTTTTCAATGTTCTTGCGTTCTCTTCTTTTTTTGCGAACCGTCTTTTTTACGACCTTAGCCATTCGTCCTCACCTCCTTACCTTCCCACTTTCTTCTTCCTTCCGACAGTCCTCTTCGGGCCTTTTCTCGTCCTCGCGTTGGTCTTCGTGTTCTGCCCTCTCACCGGAAGCCCCCTTCTGTGCCGGACGCCCCTGTAACACCCGATTTCCATCAATCGCTTGATGTTCAGGGAAACCTCCCGTCTCAGGTCTCCTTCCACCATGTATTCCGAGTCGATGATCTTCCGGATCGCGCCGGCTTCATCCTCCGACAAGTCTCTGATCCTCGTGTCGGGATTCACGCCGGCCTTTTTTAAAATCGCAATCGCGGTAGATCTGCCAATACCGTAAATATAGGTCAGACCGATTTCTACTCTTTTCTCTCTCGGCAAATCGACACCGGCTATACGAGCCATACACGTTACTCCTTTCAGTCGCAATATCTCCGCAGCGTCCGCATACCGTGTGAAAACGGGCGCTGTCAGCACATTTAAATCGTTTTTGTTTTTATCGCGTCAGGGCCGGAAGCGGAGCGTCCGCTTCGCGCCAACGCGCCGGTTCATCCCTGTTTTTGTTTGTGTTTCGGGTTCTCGCAGAGAACCATAACCCTGCCTTTTCTCTTTATTATCTTGCATTTTTCGCAGATAGGTTTGACAGACGCCCTTACTTTCATACCGTTCCTCCTGTTATCCGTGATTTGTATCACCGTCGCAACTGCCGCCTGCAGGCAAACGCCGCAAGCCGAAACGTTCTTTTCCCCCTGCGGGGAAAAGTCCTCTTTTCAAACAGCTATTATATTTATCTATTTATCGCGCCAGGTAATCCTGCCACGCGTCAAGTCGTATGGCGAAAGCTCCAACCTGACCCGGTCTCCGGGCAGGATTCTGATGAAATTCATCCTGATCTTGCCTGAAATATGCGCCAGAATCTCATGGCCGTTTTCCAGCTTCACGACAAACATTGCGTTGGGCTGGGCCTCCATGACGGTTCCGAACACTTCGATGACATCTTTTTTCGCCATCTGTCACAACTCCTTCACGCCAGGGTAAGCAGTTCCGGCTCACCTTCCGTAATCACAACCGTATTTTCATAATGAGCGGAAAGTTTCCCGTCTTTCGTGGCCACGGTCCAATCGTCGCGCAGCACTTCCACGTCAAACGCGCCCTCGTTGACCATGGGTTCTATGGCGAAAACCATGCCGGCGCAGATTCTCGGACCACGGCCCGGATTACCATAGTTCGGTATTTGCGGGTCTTCGTGCATATCGCGTCCGACGCCGTGTCCCACGAAATCTCTGACCACAGAAAAACCTTCCGATTCCACTGCGACCTGAATCGCGTGGGAAATATCCGAAATCCGGCAGCCCGGCCGGCAGTATTTCAGCCCCGCGAAAAACCCGGCTTCGGCGGCCGCGATCAGCCGCGACGCTTCCGCGCTTATCCGCCCGACGGGGTAGGTTCTGGCGGCGTCGGTAACATAGCCTTTGTACGTGCTGCCTATATCAACGCTCACGATATCTCCCTCCGCCAAGATTTTTCCGCTGTCGGGGATGCCGTGAACCAGCTGCTCGTTGACGGATACGCAGGCGCTGGCCGGAAAACCGTTATAACCTTTGAAGCTCGGCTTCATACCGCGCGAGAGTATAACGCCTTCCACGAACCGGTTTATTTCCATAGTGCTGACGCCGGGCCGGACGACGTTTTTCAGCTCATCTAAAATATACGCCGTAACCCTGCCGGATTTCCGCATGAGTTCGATTTCGGCCTGTGATTTGATAATGATCATCTCTATCGACATCTACCTCGGAACAGCGACGCTCTCCAGCGCGCTCACGATATCCGCGAACGCCTGTTCGACCCCTTTTGAGCCGTCAACACGGGCGAGCAGACGCTTTTTCTCATAATAAGCGGCAAGGGGCAGGGTTTGCCGTTCATATACTTCGATGCGGTTTGCCGCGGTCTCTTCGCTGTCGTCGCTCCTCTGCGTCAGTTCGCCGCCGCACGCGTCGCACACGCCTTCTTTTTTGGGCGGTATGTTGACTATATGGTAAGCTCTGCCACAGTTCACGCACGTCCTGCGCCCCGTCAGGCGTTTCATCAGCACAGCTTCGGGCGCGTCCATGTAGACGACTCTGTCCAGCGACGTCCCCTTCTCTTCCAGAAAACGGTCCAAGGCCTCCGCCTGAGCGATCGTCCTCGGAAAGCCGTCCAACAAGAAGCCGTTTTTACAGTCCGGCTTGCCGATCCTGTCCTCCGCGATCTCGACGACAAGTCCGTCCGGAACAAGCTCGCCTTTATCCATACAGGCTTTCGCCTTCTCCCCCAGCGCCGTCTTTTCCGCGATGTTCTGCCTGAAAATATCCCCGGTGGAAATCGCCGGTATTTCATATTTCACGGAAATCTTCGCCGCGTGCGTGCCTTTGCCGGACCCCGGCGGGCCGAGCATTATAATTCTCATCCGCGTTTCCTCTCTGACTGCTTACGGGCAAACCTTTGAACTGCAACCTGCCGACGGATATCCCGGAACGGTCAGGTCACAGCCTCGAGCCGCCGCCCTTATTTCAAAAAGCCCTGATAATTTCTCATAACCATTTGTGATTCCAGCTGTTTCATGGTGTCCAGCGCCACGCCTACCACGATCAGCAGGGAAGTTCCTCCAAACCCGATCTGAAGCGCCGTAAACTGCTGTATGAGCGTTGGCAGCGTGGCTATGAACGCCAAGAAAACCGCGCCCACAAACGTTATCCTCGACATGACCTTGCTGAGATATTCCACCGTCGCCCTTCCCGGACGGATGCCCGGTATGAAGCCGCCGTTATTCTTCATGTTGTCGGCGACTTCAAGGGTGTTGAAGGTGATCGTCGTATAGAAGTAAGTGAAAAACATTATGAACAGGATGTTAAGCGCCCCGTAGATCCAGATGCCCGGCGTTCCCGCCGGAGAAAGATATTTCGCCACAAACTGCGTAAAGCCGGAGTCCTGGAAAAAATACGTGACGGTAAGGGGAAACTGCAAAAGGGACAGGGAGAAAATGACCGGTATGACGCCCGCCTGATTCACCTTGATGGGGATATGCGTGTTCTGCCCGCCGTACATCTTTCTGCCCACGACGCGCTTCGCGTACTGCACGGGTATCCTTCTCTGACCCTGCTGCACCTCAACGATGCCGCAGATCACGACCAAGGCGAAAACGCAGAACAGCAGGATCGAAACGATCCGCACCTGATCCGCCTGATACTGAATCCACGTGCTGTGGATCGCCGTCGGCGCTCCCCCGATGATGCCCGCGAAGATTATCAGCGAGATTCCGTTGCCTATGCCGTTTTCATTTATCTGTTCTCCCAACCACATAAGGAAGGCGGTTCCCGCCGACAATGTGATCACTATGACCGCTACGGAGAAAAAATCCGTGCTGATCAGAGCCTGCCGGAACATGCCCACCGAAAGCCCTATGGCCTGCACAAAAGCCAGCGCCACCGTCAGATAGCGCACATACTGAGCGATCTTTTTCTTGCCTTCCGTGCCTTCGCGGGAAAGATTTTCCAGCGCCGGCACCGAAATGGTGAGAAGCTGGAGTATGATGGACGCCGTGACATAGGGGGTTATGCTAAGCGCGAAAACCGTGAAGTTGCTGAACGCCCCCCCGGAAAACAGATCGAACAGCTGAAACAGGCCCGTGCCGCCGTCAAAGACTTCGCGCAGAACGTTTCGGTCTATGCCCGGTACGGGTATATTCGCGCCCACGCGGAAAATCAACAGCATCATCAGCGTGAAAATAATCTTTTTTCGAATATCAGGAATCTTCCACGCATGGGCGATCGTCTGAAGCATGTTCATACTAAACCACCTCTGCCTTTCCTCCGGCAGATTTTATTTTTTCTATAGCTGCTTTGCTGAACTTATGCGCCCTGACCGTAAAAATTTTCTCAAGGACGCCCTCTCCGAGGATCTTGACGCCCGCCCTTTTATTTTTGACCAAGCCTTTTTCCGCGAGAAGCTCCGGCGTGATTTCCGTTCCCGCGTCAAAACGATTGAGGTCCCCGACATTCAAAACAGCGTATTCTTTTCTCCAGATATTTGTAAACCCGCGCTTGGGGAGCCTTCTGTACAGCGGCATCTGGCCGCCTTCAAAGCCGGGGCCTTTGCCGCCGCCGCTTCTCGAATTCTGTCCGTTCATGCCGCGCCCCGCGGTCTTCCCCTGACCGGTCGCCGTGCCTCTGCCTTTGCGCTTCGGAGCTTTGTATGCGCCCGGAACCGCTTTTAACTCATGCAATTTCATAATCCGTCATACCTCCTCTGCCGTAACGAGATGGGAAACCTTTTTTACGGCGCCCCAAGTCTGCGGCGTATCGGGCAAGGTCACCGAATGATGCATCTTGCGAAGCCCTAACGCTTCCATAACTTTCCTCTGCGCGGGGGAAGCGCCGATTGTGCTTTTTGTCATGGTGATTTTTACCGCGTTTGCCATCTTGCCTTCCCTCCTACACTAAAATTTCTTCTTTAGTCTTTCCTCTGAGCCTGCTGATCTGCTCCAGCGTCTTCAGGCCTTTCAGGCCCTCAATGGCCGCGCGGGCCATATTCCCGGCGTTATTGGAGCCGATGGACTTCGCTCCCACGTCTTTCACCCCCGCAAGCTCCAGCACTGTGCGCACAGAAGAACCCGCGATAACCCCGCTGCCGGGGGCGGAAGGCATGAGCTGCACCCTTCCCGCGCCGAAAACGCCCAATGACCTGTGCGGTATGGTGGTTCCGACGGTTGGAACGAATATCAGCTTCTTTTTCGCGTCTTCTATGGCCTTTCGCACGGCCTCGGGAATTTCTCTGGCTTTTCCAAGGCCCACGCCCACGTGACTGTCGCCGTCGCCGACGGCGACAGTCACGCTGAAGCGCATGTTGCGCCCGCCCTTAACAGTCTTCGCAACGCGCCGGATGCTGACGATGGAATCCTTGAGATCCAGCTTGGAGGCGTCAATCGTATTCTGTCGCATTCCTGTCTCCTCTCGTTAAAATTTTAACCCGGCGGCGCGGGCGCTGTCCGCGAGTTCTTTTATACGTCCGTGGTAAAGGAAGCCGCCGCGGTCAAAGGCGACTTCTTTGATCCCTTTTTCCAGCGCCCTCTTCGCGATGGATTCGCCGACCAACTTCGCGGCGGCCTTGTTCCCGCCGCCCGCCGCCCGCATATCTTTTTCCATAGTGGACGCGGACGCCAGCGTATACCCTTTCACATCGTCGATCACCTGCACGGATATATTTTTCGCGCTTCTGAACACGCACATCCTCGGTTTCTCAGGAGTTCCGCTCAGATGCTTCCTCACCCTTCCGTGCCTCGCGCGGCGCCTGTCGTTTCTGCTTTCTTTTGCCATTTTTTCCACCTTTTATGCAAATATTCAAACGGGGGGCTTCCGAGGGGCTTTCCCCACGTACCGAACCCGAACCGATCCGCTATTTTTTCGCTCCGGCTTTGCCTTCTTTTCTGCGGATCACTTCATCGGCGTACCGGATCCCCTTGCCTTTATAGGGTTCGGGCGGCCTCCAGCCTCTGACGTTCGCCGCGTAATTGCCGACCGCGGCCTTGCTGATTCCCCTGACGATAATTTCGGCGGGAGCGGGCGTTTCCGTCGCGATCCCCTCCGGATCCGCGAGTTCCACGGGATGCGAGTAACCCAAACTCATCACCAGGACATCCCCTTTTTTTTCCGCCTTATATCCGACGCCGCTTATGAGCAGTTTTTTTTCAAATCCCACGGTAACGCCGGCCACCATATTCGCTATCAGCGTACGGGACAGGCCGTGGAGAGAACGGGATTCCTTATCGTCCCCGCCGCGCGTCACTTTGATCACGCCGTCCTGCAGTTCCACGCCGATCAGCTTGCTGATCCTTTCCCGCAATTCCCCTTTCGGGCCTTTTACGGCGACTACGCCCGTTTCATCAATTTCGACAGCTACGCCGGCAGGAACCGTGATCGGCAGTCTACCAATTCTGGACATGCTTATTCCCTCCTACCACACATAACAGATGATTTCGCCGCCGACTCTCAGCCGCCGGGCTTCCCTGTCGCTTATTATCCCGTTCGAAGTGGAGACGATCGCGACGCCAAGCCCCTCCAGCACCTTCGGAACCTCGTCCGCTTTCGCGTAAACTTTCAGGCCGGGCTTTGATATTCTCTTAATGCCGCTTATGACTTTTTCCTTATCGGCGCCGTATTTCATGTCGATGCGTATCACGTCCTGCGCGCCGTCGCCGACGACGTTAAAGCCCTTTATATATCCCTCTTCCGTGAGAATCCCGGCGATGGATTTTTTCATCCTGGACGCAGGGACATCGACGGTTTCATGCCCCACCATATTTGCGTTTCTGATCCTCGTCAGCATATCCGCGATAGGATCTGTCATTGTCATAACCTCGTACCTCCTTACCGCCGCGCGCGAAAAAAGCGAGCGCGCAAAGCGCGTATTACCAACTCGCTTTCCTCATTCCGGGGATTTCGCCTCTATATGCCAGCTCTCTGAAACAGATTCTGCAAACACCGTACTTTTTGAGCACGGAATGAGGCCGCCCGCAAATTCTGCATCTCGTATAAGCCCTGCTTGAAAACTTCGGTTTTCTCTGCTGTTTTATCTTCAGAGACGTTTTAGCCATAGCTTCCTCCTATTTCTCAAACGGCATCCCGAGAAGCCCGAGCAGTTCCGCCCCTTCCTCGTCCGTATTCGCCGTCGTGGTAAAAACGACGTTCATGCCTTTAATTTTATCTACTTTGTCGTAAACGATTTCCGGAAAGATGGATTGCTCTTTCAGGCCTATCGAATAATTGCCGCGCCCGTCGAACGCGTTCTTGCTGACGCCCTTGAAGTCGCGCACTCTGGGAAGAACGATATTGAAAAGTTTATCCGCGAAGATGTACATATTTTCACCGCGCAGCGTAACTTTCGCTCCCACGGACATGCCCTGTCTGATCTTGAAATTGGCTATGGCCTTTTTCGCTTTCGTCACGACGGGCCGCTGCCCGCTGATCGCCGACAGCTCTTCCACGGCCGTCTCCATGAGCTTCGCGTTGTCTTTCGCTTCGCCCAAGCCCATGTTGATCGTTATTTTTTCGAGTTTGGGAACTTCCATGACGTTTCCGTACTTAAACTTCTCTATCAGCGCCGGAAACGCTTCTTTCTTATACGTATCTTTCAATCTTGCCGCCAAGATCCCTTCCTCCTTTCTCGTAACCGTTTAAACGGGATGTCTTTTCCGCGCCCTCTGTCAGTCAAGCGCCGCGCCCGTTTTTTTGGATATCCTGACCTTTTTGCCGCCCTCGACCCTGTATCCTATTCTGGTCGGGGCCTTCGCCTTATTCTCAAAATACATGACGTTGGACACGTCAACGGGGCCTTCCTGATGTTTGATCTCGCTGGGCATCGTTCTCGTCCGTTTGGCGTGTTTAGTCTGCACGTTCACGCCTTCTACGATCACTTTATTGGCTTTCGGAATGGTTTTCAGCACCTCGCCCTTTTTCCCTTTGTCTTTCCCGGCGATCACGAGGACGACGTCGCCTTTTTTTATCTTCATATGAACCGCCCTCCTACAATACTTCCGGCGCGAGGGAAATGATCTTCATGAAGCTCTTTTCCCGCAATTCCCTGGCAACGGGGCCGAATATACGGGTGCCCACGGGATTTTTATCTTCTTTGATGATCACCGCCGCGTTCTGGTCGAATTTCACATAGCTGCCGTCGACCCTGCGCTCCCCGGTTTTCGTCCGGACGATCACGGCCTTCACCACGTCGCCCTTTTTCACAACGCCGCCCGGGGTCGCCTGTTTGACGGCGCATACGATGATATCCCCTATGTTCGCGCACCTGCGGCTTGTCCCGCCGAGAATACGGATGCAAAGCAACTCCTTCGCCCCTGAATTATCGGCGACCCGAAGCCTCGTTTCTGTCTGAATCATTTAAGGCCGCCTCCTTATCTCACTTTTTCGATTATGTTCACAAGCCTCCAGCGCTTGTCCCGCGAGAGCGGCCTTGTTTCCATAATCTTAACTTTATCGCCGATGCTGCACTGGTTTTCCCCGTCGTGCGCCTTGAATTTTTTCGTCCTTTTCACGGCCTTTCCATAAAGGGAATGCCTGACGAAATCTTCTACGGCCACCACGATAGTCTTTTCCATCTTATCGCTGACCACGACGCCGACTCTCGTCTTTCTTCTGTTTCTGTCAACTTTATCGACCGTCATCTTAACATCCTCCTTTCCGGTCAAACCTGAATCTTCTTAAGCCCGCTCAGTTCCTTTTCCCTGATCACGGTTTTGATCCTCGCCGTCTGCTTCTTCACTTCGCGCATCCTGACGGGATTCTCAAGCTGACCCGTAACGTGCTGAAAGCGCAGGTTGAAAAGCTCTTTTTTCATCTTCAGCATCTCGGCGTTCAGCTCGGTTTCCGTCATCTCTCTGATTTTATTCAATTTCATCGCGCTTCACCATCCTCCGCCAACTCGCTGCCCTTCACGGCAAACCTGCATTTCACAGGGAGCTTATGGGACGCGAGCCGCATGGCTTCTCTCGCCTGAAGCTCTGTGACGCCATCTATCTCAAACATGACTCTGCCCGGCTTTACGACGGCTACCCAGAATTCGGGCGCGCCCTTGCCGGAACCCATGCGGACTTCCGCCGGTTTCTTGGTCACGGATTTGTGCGGAAATATTTTAATGAATACCTTGCCGCCCCTCTTCATGGAACGGTTCATGGCGATACGGGCCGCTTCGATCTGGTTGGATTTAATCCAAGCGGGTTCCAGCGCTATGAGTCCATACGTCCCGTAGGTGATACGATTTCCTCTTGTCGCCACGCCCTTCATCCTGCCCCTGTGAACTCTCCTGCGTTTCACGCGTTTTGGCATTAACATCGCTGGTCTCCTCCTTTTTTATTCCGCGCCGCCGTCTTCGGGGGTCGCCGCCGCCTGCTTACGAGGGGCCGCTTCGGACGCTTTCCGCGCCCTCGGGTTTACCGCCCTGGAAATTTCCGGCTTTGAGTCTCTGGATCTGCGGTTATCCCTTCTCGGCCTGTCGCCGTCTCTTCTCGGCCTTCTCTCCCCGCGCTCTCCTTTCCACGGTTTTTCTTCCGGGATGGGGCTCTTGAGTCCTTTTTCCAGTATCTCTCCGTGATTTATCCAAACTTTGACGCCGATCTTCCCGTATGTGGTATCCGCTTCGGCGAAACCGTAGTCGATATCCGCCCGCAGAGTATGGAGAGGCACGTTGCCTTCGCTGTACTTTTCATTCCTCGCGATCTCCGCGCCGCCAAGCCTTCCGGCGACTACCATCTTGACGCCCTTCGCGCCCGCTTTCATGGTTCTTCCGATGGCTTGCTTCATGGCCCTCCTGAAAGAAATCCTCTTTTCGAGGGCCTGAGCGACGCTCTCGGAGGTAAGCTGCGCGTCCAACTCCGCCCTTCTGACTTCCACTATGTTTATGGAAACCGTCTTTTTGGTTTTCTTTTCCAGAGCCGCTTTTAATTCGTCAACGCCGTTTCCGGATCTTCCTATGACGATGCCGGGTCTGTCGGTAAGCACGCTGATCTTCACCTGCTCCGCCGCCGCCCTCTCCACGAGCACACGGGAAATGCCTGCGACGTAAAGCTTTTTCTTGACGTACTTTCTGATCTCCCTGTCTTCGATCAGGTAATCCGCGAAATTTCTCTTATCCGCGTACCATTTCGAATCCCAGTCCATTAAGACTCCCACTCTGAGACCGTGCGGACTTACTTTCTGACCCATTCAATGAACCTCCTTAAAAGTTTACTTCTCTCTAAGCGTAACGCCTACATGGCTGCTTCTTTTCAAAATTAAAGAGGCTCTCCCTTTAGCGCCGGCCCTCCATCGCTTCACCGTCGGCCCCTGATGCGCGTAAACTTCGGCCACATACAGGTCTCCGGGATTCAGGCTGAAGTTGTTTTCCGCGTTCGCCGCGGCGGATTTCACCACCTTTTCCACGATCTCGGAACCCTTTCCGGGCGTAAATTTCAATATGGTCAGCGCTTCGCCCAGATCTTTGCCGCGGACGAGATTTACCACCGGTTTGAGCTTGATGGGAGACATCTTCACATATTTCGCGATCGCTTTTGCTTCCATATCCAACATTCTCCCTTTCTATTTCCTGACCTTGGACGACCTGTCGGCCGCGTGGCCTCTGTAATTTCTCGTCGGGGCAAACTCGCCGAGCCTGTGTCCCACCATATCTTCGGTTATATATACAGGGACATGCCTTCTCCCGTCGTGTACCGCGATGGTGTGCCCAACCATCTGAGGAAATATAGTGGAAGGCCTCGACCAGGTTTTCAGCACCCTTTTCTCGTTGGCCGCGTTAAGCTCGTCAATCGTCCTCAAGAGCTTTTCATTGACAAAAGGGCCCTTTTTCAGTGAACGTCCCATTATGTAACCTCCTGTTTCGCCTGGAATCTGTCAGAAAATAACTGAAAACCCATTTTTTAACACGCTCTCCGTCTCATTTCCGGGCCGCGGTGGCGTCCGCTCCGCCCTTACCGGCAGCCGCCTTTGAAAGCGGCGCTATTTCTGGTTCCGTCTCTTAACGATGTATTTGTTGGAAGGCTTGTTCTTTTTCCTGGTCTTGTAACCCAGCGTCGGCTTACCCCACGGGGTAACCGGGCTTACCCGTCCTATGCCCGTCTTGCCTTCGCCGCCGCCGTGCGGATGGTCGTTGGGATTCATCGCGGAACCGCGCACCGTGGGCCGGATACCCATATGCCGCTTTCTGCCCGCTTTGCCGATCTTGATATTCTCGTGATCCAGATTGCCCACTTCTCCGACGGTGGCCCTGCATTCAATGCGCAGACGCCGCACCTCGCCCGAAGGCAGTCTTATCTGGGCGTAATCGCCTTCTTTCGCCATCAGCTGAGCGCCGTTGCCCGCGGCTCTCGCTATCTGCGCTCCTTTGCCGAGTTTCATCTCTATGCAATGTATTATCGTACCCACGGGGATGTTTTTCAGCGGAAGCGCGTTGCCCGCCTGAATGTCGGCTTCAGCCCCGGAAACGATCTTGTCCCCCACCTTCAGCTTGTTCGGGGCGATGATGTATCTCTTTTCGCCGTCCGCGTATACGATCAGGGCGATATTCGCGCTCCTGTTGGGATCGTATTCGATGGTGGAAACAGTTCCGGGCACGCCGTCCTTGTCGCGCTTGAAATCTATGATCCTGTACCTGCGCCGCGCTCCGCCGCCCCTGTGGCGCACGGTGATCTTTCCTCTCACGTTTCTGCCCGCATGTTTTTTCAGGGACGCCGTGAGGGATTTCTCGGGAGTGTCCGTCGTTATCTCCTCAAAGGTCGATACCGTCATGCCTCTCAGCCCGGGCGTGGTCGGGTTGTATTTTTTAATGCCCATTTGTATGTTTACCTCCTGCCAAAATCGAAACGCGCAAGCTCAAGTCCGGCAACACAAGTTACAGCAAGCCGCGACGGCCTTTTCCGCGCGCCGCGCAACGGAAACGCCGCTTATTCAAAGCTATGTTCCGCCACACTTCGCGCACCAGCGCGCGTCCTGCGCTGCGGCCGTCTCTGAATAATAACGCCGCCTGAGGGACGGGGACTGAGGCCGTCGTTCACGGCAAATTCTTAAGGCCTGTTTCACCGCGCTTCTTCGCGGGCGGACTTTCCCTGTGGAAAAACCCGGCGCAGGCGCTTATAAGCCCTGGAAGAATTCTATCTCTTTGCTGTTCGGCGCAAGGATCACTATCGCTTTTTTCGAAGCGGAGGTCCTGCCTACGTTTTTTCCCATTCTTTTGAGCTTTCCCCTGACGTTCATGATGTTGACTTTTTTTATATCTATGCCGAAAATTTCTTCCAGCGCGTGTTTGACTTCCGTTTTGTTCGCGTCTGTCGCGACTTTAAAAGTATATTTTCCGCCGGCCGCGTCGTCCATGCTGCGTTCTGTGACGACGGGCTTTATGATCACATCGTAAGGCGTTCTCATCAGGAATACACCTCCTCAATTTTATTTACCGCGTCACGCGTCACGATGAAGCTCGTATGGTTCAGAATATCATACACGTTCAGCGTCGTCACCAAGCTGGTGCGCACTCCGGGTATGTTGGACGCGGATTTCACCACGTTCTCATCCTTTTCCGACATGACCACGAGGGCTTTTTTTGCGGCCTTCACGTTTGAAAGGACGCGGATCATTTCCTTGGTCTTCGGGACGTCAAATCTCAGCGTGTCAATCACTATGATTTCCTGTTCCGCCACCTTCGAGGAAAGCGCCGATTTCATCGCTATCCTGCGCAGCTTCTTCGGGAGGCTATACCTGTAATCCCTCGGTTTCGGAGCGAACACGACGCCGCCGCCCACATGGTTCGGCGCAACGATGCTGCCCTGCCTGCTCCGCCCTCCGCCTTTCTGCATGAAAGGCTTCCTGCCGCCGCCCCTTACTTCGCTTCTGGTTTTGGCGGACTGGGTGCCCTGCCTCTGGTTCGCCAGATAATTCTTTATAACCGCATGCACGGCGTTTTCGTTCACCCTGATCCCGAAGATCGCGTCCGAAAGTTCAATGTCGCCCGCGGCTTCGCCGGACATATCCAGCATGGTTACTGTCGCCATCTGTTAAAGTTCTCCTTTCGCCTGCCTGTTTTCGGTATTCGTCTTATTTACCCTGTCCCTTGACCGCGTATCTGACGCGGAGCAGCCCGCCCTTCTTGCCCGGAACAGCGCCCTTCACAAGCATGACGTTTCGGTCGGCCAAAACCTTGACCAAAATAAGATTCTGCACCGTCACGGTATCCCGGCCCATCCTCCCGGGGCCCGCGTTCCCCTTGAACACTCTGGAAGGATAGGTGCCCGCGGCAAGAGCGCCGGCGAGCCTCTTATGCTTGGAGCCGTGGCTCATGGGGCCTCTGTGATGCCCGTGCCGCTTGATGTTGCCCTGCGTCCCTTTTCCCTTTGAAATCCCCGTGACGTCTATCCGGCTGCCTTCTTCGAAATCAGCCACGGTTATGGTCTGGTTGACCTCAAAGTTTTCTCCGCCGTCCGTGCGGATTTCCGCCAGATGTTTCCTGTACGGCGCCTGCCATCTGTCAAAATGGCCCTTCAGCGGCTTCGTAAGCCTGCGTTCCTTCACTTCTCCGTAACCGACCTGCACGGCGTTATAGCCGTCATTTTTCTCAGTTTTTACCTGCGTCACAACAACGGGACCGGCTTCGATAACCGTGACAGGAACCACTTCTCCGGTGTCGGTGAAGAGTTGGGTCATTCCGATTTTTGTTCCCAATATGGTTTTCATAGCTGAAAATTCCTCCATCCACAGCGGATCGGCCTGTCCGGCCTGTCTTTATCGCTCGGGTCATCAAATGTATACAGCCGCGCCGGTCTTTTTTCCGCCGCGCCGCCGCTTTGCGTCAGCCTCAGGCCAGTCCGGCAAAATGGACAGCAGAGGCCGCCTGACGAAAAAATTTTCGCCCTTTGTAGCTAAAATTGTTACCATTATTAAAGGTAAGGCGTCGATAGGCCCGGACGCGGGGTGTCTGTCACAGTTTTATCTCAATATCCACGCCCGCGGGCAGATCAAGCTTCATCAGCGCGTCCACGGTTTTATGCGTCGTATGGGAAATATCAATCAGCCTTTTATGCGTCCGCTGTTCAAACTGCTCGCGGCTGTCTTTGTACTTATGCACCGCCCGGAGGATAGTCACCACTTCTTTTTCGGTAGGAAGCGGTATGGGACCGGAAACATCCGCGCCGTTGCGCTTGGCGGTTTCAACGATTCTGGCCGCGGACTGGTCTAATGTTTTGTGGTCGTAAGCTTTCAGCCTGATTCTGATTTTCTGTTGTTCGCCCATTTTCTTCCTCCCGATCTTTCGCCAGAACCACGCTTTTTCCGCTGCCACCCTGAGAAACTTCTTTTTCTCACAAGCTCAATTAGTATATTATAAAAATAAAAACAATGCAAGTTTTTTATTGCGGCTGCGCAAATTACTAATTACACCTAATTATGTAAAATTTACCCTTTACAGATATGTTCCGCCGGGGCGAACATTTTTTATTCCCGATTTCCAATCGCCAAAAACCATAGTATAATGAAAGCGGCGGCTGAAGCCGCGGCAAAAGACAGAGCGGCAAAACGAAAAAAGCTTACAATTGTTATAAGGCAGACGTCGATAGGGCCGGCAGAACATACCTTTGAACTGTAACGAAAAAAGACCGGGAAGACTATCTGTCA
Organism: Eubacteriales Family XIII. Incertae Sedis bacterium; assembly: GCA_031289235.1. GTDB lineage: Bacteria > Bacillota > Clostridia > Peptostreptococcales > Anaerovoracaceae > JAITPU01. Next base: position 191 of record JAITPU010000032.1, on the reverse strand, counting down.
TTTAGCAGCCGGAACGATAATTATGGATATTAAAACCGAAGTGCTGAAAAAACTGGAAGAAAATCGCGGCGGCGTCCTGTCCGGCGAAGCTATGGCCGCCGAACTGGGGATTTCCCGCGCTTCTGTATGGAAGGCGGTGAAGACCCTCCGGCAGGACGGATATCCCATAGAGGCCGCCACCAACAGGGGCT